>JANPOW010000425.1:0-15606 GCA_031428185.1 Betaproteobacteria bacterium
CGGCCAGCGCGACCCTCACGACTGGCAGGTGCTGGCCTGCGCGCTGCTGCTGAACTGCCCCATCTGGACCGAGGACCGGGACTTTTTCGGTACCGGCGTCGCCACCTGGACGACGGCCCTGGTCGAGCTGTACTTCACCGACCCAGACCCAGGATCGGCGGAACACTGACCAGCGTGCGATGAACGAAGCCGAAACCCGCGCCGAACACATCGACCCCGCGCTCAAAGCTGCAGGCTGGGGCGTGGTCGACGGCAGCAGGGTCCGGCGCGAGGTGATTGCACCAGGTCGGCTGCAGGGCAGGGGGCAGCGCACGAAGGCCGACATCGCCGACTACGTGCTGATCTATCGGAACACCAAGCTGGCGGTGATCGAGGCCAAGGCCTGGGACAAGGCATACACCGAGGGCCTGGGCCAGGCCAAGAAGTACGCAGCCAAGCTGGCTGTGCGCTTCACGTACAGCACGAACGGGCAGGCCATCTACGGTGTCGACATGACGACCGGCATCGAGGGCGACGTGGCCAGCTACCCCACGCCGGACGAGCTGTGGGCGCTGACCTTCGCCGACACGGACCCAGCCACCGCCACCTGGCGCGACCGCTTCGCAGCCATTCCGTTCGAAGACAAGGGCGGTACCTGGCAGGGCCGCTACTACCAGGACATCGCCGTCTCGCGCGTGCTGGAAGCCATTGCTGCCGGGCCGAAGTTGCCCAGCCTGCGCATCCTGTTGACCCTGGCCACCGGCACCGGCAAGACCTTCATCGCGTTCCAGCTCGCCTGGAAGCTGTTCCAGAGCCGGTGGAACCTGGCCGACTGGCGCGGCGGCACGCCCCCCAGCCGGCGCCCGCGCGTGCTGTTCCTGGCCGACCGCAACAACCTGGCTGACCAAGCCTACAACGCCTTCTCGGCCTTCCCCGACGATGCGCTGGTTCGCATCGACCCGGACGACATCCGCAAGAAGGGCAGGGTGCCGAAAAACGGCAGCATCTTTTTCACCATCTTCCAGACCTTCATGAGCGGCCTTGGCAAGGATGGGCAACCGCAGCCGTACTTCGGCGAGTACCCGGCTGACTTTTTCGACCTCATCGTCATCGACGAGTGCCACCGGGGCGGTGCCAACGACGAAGGTCGCTGGCGCGCCATCCTCGATTACTTCGCGCCGGCCGTGCAGCTGGGCCTGACCGCCACGCCCAAGCGTGCCCTCAACGCCGACACCTACGCCTACTTCGGCGAGCCGGTGTTTGTGTATTCGCTCAAAGACGGCATCAACGACGGCTTCCTCACGCCGTTCAAGGTCAAGCAGATCGCCACCACGCTGGACGACTACGTCTACACGCCGGATGACCAGGTGGTGCAGGGCGACATCGAAGCCGGCAAGCGCTACGAAGAAAAAGACTTCAACAAAATCATCGAGATCAAGGCGCGTGAGGCCTACCGGGTCAAGCTGTTGATGGGGCTGATCGACCAACGCGAGAAGACCATCGTGTTTTGCGCCACCCAGGCCCACGCGCTGGCGGTGCGTGACCTGATCAACCAGGCCAAGGCGCTGGATGCCCATGGCCGCGACCCGCTGTACTGCGTGCGCGTGACGGCCAACGACGGCGTGCTGGGTGACCAGCACCTGCGGGATTTTCAGGACAACGAGAAGACCATCCCGACGGTGCTGACCACGTCGCAAAAGCTGTCCACCGGCGTGGATGCGCGCAACGTGCGCAACATCGTGCTGTTGCGGCCGGTGGTCTCGATGATCGAGTTCAAGCAGATCATCGGCCGTGGCACGCGCCTGCATGACGGCAAGGACCACTTCACGGTCTACGATTTTGTGAAAGCGCACCACCACTTCAGTGATCCGGCGTGGGACGGTGAGCCACTGGCGCCGGCAGCACCTGCGCCACGCCAGGCGCAGGACGGCCGCAATGCACCCGACGTGCCGGCCGGTGAACCGCCGCCGCCGCCGTACAACGGCGCAGCGCCGGCCAGGATCAAGGTCAGGCTGGCGGACGGCAAGGACCGCAAGATCATGCACATGATGGCCACCACCTTCTGGGGCGCCGACGGCAAGCCGCTGTCGGCAGCCCAGTTCTTGGAGGCGCTGTACGGCACCTTGCCCGAGTTCTTTCAGGATGAGGACGCACTGCGGCGCATCTGGGCCGCCCCGGACACCCGCAAGGCGCTGCTGGCCGGCCTTGCGGACAAGGGCTTTGGCCGCGAACCGCTGGCCGAGATGCAACAGATCATCGAAGCCGACAACAGCGATCTGTTTGATGTGCTGGCCTTTGTCGCCTTTGCGGCCGACCCGGTGACGCGGGCTGACCGGGCCGCCGCTGCAAAGCAGGCGGTGGCGGCTGAGGGCACCGACAAGCAGCAGGGCTTCGTCGATTTTGTGCTGGCGCAGTACGTGGCCCTGGGCGTGGATGAACTGGACCAGGAAAAGTTGTCGCCACTGCTCAAGCTGAAGTACAGCGCCATCGCCGACGCGTTTGCCGAACTGGGCCGGCCCGACCAGGTGCGCGGCGTCTTCATCGGCTTGCAGCGCCACCTGTACCTGAGCGATGGCAGACCAGTGCCGGGGGCGGGCGCGGCACATTGAGTGTGGCGCTGGTGTGGCGCTGGTGTGGCGCTGGTGTGGCGCTGGTGCCTCCGACAGGAATCGAACCTGTATCTAGCGCTTAGGAGGCGCTCGTTCTATCCATTGAACTACGGCGGCTGGACGTTGGCGGCTGAACTTCAGCGGCTGAACTTCGGCGATATCGGGCTGAATTCTCGCATGCCACCCAGCCCGCCAGCCTGGCCTGGCGGGCTACCAGCGCACCGTCCAGATCGCATCCACCGCGTTGTCGGTGCCCGATTGCGCGCGCAGTGTGAAGCGCTGCGCCACCCGGTAGATCAGTTGCCAGCTGCCGGTGGTGGCGTTGACGCTGCGCTCATAACCCAGGTACCAGCGCTGTGAGAGTTGTTTGCCCAGGCTGACGATGGTTTCGCGCGTGTCACCGTCGCTTTGGCGCACTGAGAAATCGGTCAGGCCGATGTTCTCCAGCAAGGTGTCGGCGGGGTTCTGGCCGTTGCCGGCCAGCAGCGCCACGGCGGCGCGTTGCAGCAGCGCGGTATCGCTGCGGCCCAGGCCGTCTGGCGCGCGGCCCAGCACCAACCATGACAGCTTGTCGTAGTCGGCCAAGTCGGGCTCGGCGTAGAGCCGGATGCGCGGGTTTTGCGCCGGCCCCACCACCAGCACACCCACCCGCTGGTCCAGGTTGGGGCGGATGGCCAGCACATCGAGCTGCGGGTTGTCCAGTGCGCCGGTAAAGGTGACGGCACCACGCTCGATCTCCAGCTTCTGGCCGTAGGCGGCCACGGTGCCACCCTCGGTGCGCACCACACCACGCAGCGCCAGCCGGCCGCCAGGGCTGCTGACTTGCAGCTCACCGCGCAGGCCGGTGTCCACACCCAGGCCCCGCAGGCGCAGTTTTTGGCCCAGGTTGATCTTGACCGCCACCTGGGCCTGGCGCAGTGGCGCCGCTGTGGCGCTGGTGGTGCCATTGCGCGGGTTTGCGCCTGTGTTTGCGGCCGACGTTGCGGCCGACGTTGCGGCTGACGCGGCGGCGGCGCTGCGGTGTACCACCACGTCACTGTCCAGTGCGGCGGCTTCACCTTGGCTGAGGTCAATCAGCCCTTCGTCGATGGTGAAACCGCCGTCCAGCAGCAGGCGTTTGGTGTCGAGCTGCAGGTCGGCGCTGCCGCTGGCCACCAGGCGCCGGTCCAGCCGGCCCAGCAGGCGGAAATGCTCGGCCACCAGGTGCACCTTGGCACCGGGCGCGGCGCCCAGCGTGGCGCCGCCCGTCAGTGTCAACTGGCCATCGCCACCTTTGAAGGTGAACCGGTCGATCTGGGCGGTCTCGCCGCTCAGGCTGAGCGCCAAGTCACCATCCGTCAGGTTGATGCCTTGCAGCAGGTTGCGCACGCCCAGCTTGCTGCCCACCATTTGGCCTTTGATCTCGGGGGCACCCCAGGTGCCGCCCAGGCTGGCGCTGGTGCGCAGGTTGCCGGTCAGGCGCCAGCCGGGCGGCACCCAGGTGCCCCAGATGCCGAGGTTGTCGACCCGTGCGTCCACCACGCCCTGCAGTGGTGACGCGGCGCTGGGCCAGCGCTGGCCGGGCGCGGTGCGCAGCACCTGGGCGCCTGACAGGCTGCCGATGTTGCGGCCGGCCAGGCCTTGGGCAAATTGCCATTGGCCATCGGACGCGGTCAGGGCCAGGCGCAGATCGGTCACGCCCAGGGCCTGGGTGCTGCCCAGCTCGTCGGTCAGGGTCAGGTCTCCGGACAGGCGCTCCAGCACGATGTCGGCATCGAACTTGGCGCCGCTGCGCACCTCGATGCGGCCACCCAGTTGCAATTGGCCGCCCCAGCCCATGCTGGGTTGCAGGCGGGCCAGCAGGGCCGCGCCGTCCAGTTTTTCCAGCGTGGCCAGCAGGGTCAGGCGGCTGGGGTCGGTGCTGGGGCTGGCGCCACTGGCCGCGACACCGGCAGCCCAGTCGGCCTGCTGCCAGACCAGGCTGGTGCCCAGCAGTTGCACCCGCCCGGGCGCCAGGCTGACGCCTTGCAGTTGCCGGTCTTGGCGCAGCCGCAACTCGGCGCTGAGGCCTTGCGCGGCCAGCCAGGGCCGGCTGCCGCCTTGTGCATCGCGTGCGCCGCCGCTGAGCTGCAGGTCTTGCAGGCGCCAGGTGCCCAGCAGTGCGCCGGGGCTGGTTGGGGCGTTTGTGGGGGCGTTTGTGGGGGCGTTCGTGCGTGCGTTCGTGCGTGCGTTTGTGGGGGCGTTTGCGCGGGCGTTTGTGGGGGCGTTTGTGCGTGCGTCGGCGGCCGGGTCGGCGGGTGACGCCGCGCCGCTGGTCCAACTGCCCTGGCCTTCGGCCCGCAAGCGGGTGCCGGTGCCGGCCGGGCCCAGCAGGGTTTCGGTCCACAGCGGTGGTTTGGCGGGGCTGTCCACCTGCCACAGCAGGGTGTGTTTGCGCAGGCTGCCGCTCAGGTCGGCTTGCAATTTGTCCAGGCGCTGGCCGTTGGCGTTGCGCAGGCCCTGGGCGCTGAGTTGCAGGCTCAGCGGGGCGTCGGCGTTGTCACCGCTGTGCCAGGCCAGGCTGGCGTTTTGCAGCGCACCGGCTGGCGTATCGAGGCTGCTGCTGCGCAGCGTGCCGTTGGTGCGCAGGTGGGGCCAGCGGCCGTTGGCCTGCAACTCGCCGCTGAGCTGGCCGGCGCTGGGCCAGACGCTGGCGACGCCGGGCACCAGCTCGGCGCCCAGCCGGCCCAGTGGCGCCAGCGCGGCCAGTGCCGGGGCTTGCACCTGCAAGGCCCAGTGGTCGGCCGCCGCGCTGGCAGCGCGCTGGCCGGTCAGCGTCAGTTGGTTGCCGGCCAGGTCGGCGTTGGCGCTCAGGTCGGTGCTGCTGCCTTGGCTGTGCAGGCGCAGTGTGGCGGCCAGCGGCACACCGGCCAGCAGGCTGTTGCGCAGGGTGGCGTTGGCGTTGCCGCTGAGCTGGGCCAGCCAGTGCTCCAGCGCTGGGGTGGCCGGGCCGCTGGTGGCGGGTGCTTGGCCACGCCACAGCACATCGATGTCCAGCTCACCTTCAAGCCGGTGCGGGCCACGCCGCCAGGCTGAATCGGCCGCACCGCGCCACCACGGCCGGGGGTCAAACTGGGCCAGCTTGGCCTGGCCCCGCAGGTGCCAGCCGGCGGGGCTTTGCCGGGCGTCCAGGCTGGCTTTGGCGCTGGCCGGGCCGCTGCTGGCCTCGGCCTGGCTGATCTGCAGACTGTGCGGGTTGCCCTGGCCCACCAGGCGCAGTTGCACCGGCAGGCCACTGCCGTCCAGCAGCCGGCCTTGCAGCTTGGCGTCCAGCGCCAGTTGCAGCGGCTGTGGGCTGGTGCGTTGGGCTGGGGTGGTGTTTGTGGCAGTGTTTTTGGCGGCGTTTGTGGCAGTGTTTGTGCCAGCGCCAGAACGAGTGCCGGTGCTGGCGCCAGGCACGCTGGCGGCTGGCTGTGCGGCTGGTTGCGCGCCTGGTTGTGCGCCTGGTTGCGCGCCTGTGCCTGTGCCTGCCGCTGCGCTTGCCACCGGCAAGCCGCTGGCGCGCAGCAGCACCGTGCCGTCCAGCAGCAGCGCGGCGGCCTGGCTGTGCAGGCGGGCGGGCTGCAGCTTGCTGACTTGCAGGTCCAGCGCCAGGGTGTCGCCGGCCCACCGGCCACTGCCGCTGATCTGCCCGGCGTCCAGGGCGTTGGCAGCGCTGGTGGTGGCGCCCGACGCCCGGATGCCTGGCGCCGCTCCACCGGCCAACACCAGCTTGACGTGGTCCAGCGTCAGCTTGTTCGTCTGGCGTGGGGTGCCACTGGCCTGCAGGCTGATGCTGCGCAGCGGCAGCCGGCCGCTGTCCCAGGCGCCAGGCAGTTGGTTGTCCAGCGTGATGTTGGCGCTGGCGGGGCTGTCCAGCCCATTGCTGTGCAACGTGGCGCTGCCAGTCAAGGCGGTGCGCGGCAGGCTGGGCAGCAGTGCGGCCAGGTCCAGTTGCTGGGTGTGCAGGGTCAGCTCACCCAGCGGCCAGGTGGCAAAGGGCAGCAGTGTGGCCCGGGCTGAGAGTGACGTGCTGGCAGGCTTGCCCGCCGGCGCCGCCGCTGTGCTGCCCGCCGCAAGGTGCCAGCCGTCGAGCTGGGCCTCGGCCGCCAGCCGTGCCAGCGGGCCTTTCAGCGTCAGCTTGGCCGACCAGGGCTGCAGCCCAGCATGCTGGGCCTGCAGGCTGGCTTGCACTGGCAGTGGGGCGCTGGTGCCGATCTGTGCCGCACCGGTCAGCGTGGCCTGTTGCCAGACCAGCGACAGGCCGTCCACCCGGTGCAGCCCACCCCGCTGGGCGCCCAGTTGCAGGCTGGCGGCCACATCGGTGATGGGCGCCAGCGCATCCACCTGCAGTTGGTTGATGCGCAGGGCGTCCACTTGCAGGGCCAGCGGTAGCTGCAGGTCCGTGGGCGCGGCGGCAGTGGTGGTGGCCGGCCCGCCGCTTTGAAAATCGGCCTGCTGCGCGGTCAGGCTGGCCACGCGCAGCCCCAGCCAGGCGCCGGGATGGGGCGCCCATTGCAGCCGGGCGCCGTTGATGGCCAGGCCGCTGATGTGCAAGGTGCCGGTCTGGCCGGGCAGCGCGGCGCCCAATTGCCAGGTCAGCGATTGGGCCCGCAACTGGCCCGCGGCCACATCACTTTGCAGGCCTTGCAACGCCAGGCCGGGCACTTGACGCAGCAGCGCTGGCAAGGCCGCCGGGTAGTGCAGCACGGCCAGCGCACCGCCCAGGCTGATGGCCAGCGGCAGCAGCACCAGCACCGCCAAGCCCAACAGCAACCAGGGCCACCAGCGGCGGCGGGTGGCAACACGGGTTGCAGGCGGCTGCACCGGCGCGGGCAGCGCTGGCGCGGGCGCAACCGGAGGGGGCACCGGCACCATCAGAACGCAATCCCGATTGAAAAATGCAGCCGCAAGCGGCGCACCTCCTGGCCCCAGGCCAGGTCCACCTTGAGCGGGCCGATGGGGCTGCGCCAGCGCACACCGGCGCCGTAGCCCAGGGCGGGGCGGTAGTCAGCCCAGCGGTCTACCGCGCGGCCGGCGTCGATGAACACGGCGCCCCACACCGCCGGCAGCCTGGCCAGGATGGGGTGGGCCAGCTCAACACTGCCAGTCAGCAGGGATTGGCCGCTCAGCACACTGCGGTCTGCCGCGGTGGGCGCCAGGGTGCGGTAGGCATAGCCGCGCACCGAATCATCCCCGCCGGCGCGGAAACCCAGTGCGTCGGGCACCGTCACCTTGTCAGATTTGAGGATGTGGCCCAGCTCCAGCCTGGCTTGGCCAAACCAGCTCTGCCCCAGCGGCAGGTAAGCCGTGGCGCGGCCATACAGGCGGCTGAACGGCCCGCTGCTGCCGCCCACACGGCTGGCTTGGCCCACACCGGCCTGCAGTGACCAGGTGCTGCCCCGGGTGGGCAGCAGTACGCTGTCGAGTTCACGCCAGACCCAGTGGTAGTTGGCGCTCAGCGCGCTGGCGGTATTGGGGCTGGCCGCGCTGGTGGATGGCGATGTGGACGCAGTTGTGGACGCAGTTGTGGATGACGCCAGGTCAGTCTGCTTGGAGCGCAGCCACTCGACAAAATACAGCCGCTCGATGTGCTGGGTGTCCTGGGTGCGGCCCAGGCGCAGGCGCTGCGACAGCACCACGTCGGTGGTGCTCTTGACGCGGTCGATCTGCACCCCCACCAGGTTGCGGTAGAAGCCCTCGCCGGGGTGGGTTTGAAAATCACCCGCCCAGGATTGCGCATCGCGCCCCCATTCCAGCTTGTTGTGCGCCGTCAGCGCCTGGCCAAAAGCGCGCCGGTGGGTGTGCTCCAGCGTGGCGCGCGGCCCGGTATTGGCGCTGATGCCGGCGCCCACGGTGGCTTGCTGCAACGGCTGTTCGGTCAGGCGCACGCGCAGCGGGGCGGCGTCGGCCTGTGCCGGATCGGGGTCAAAGGTGACGCTGGCCGATTCAAACAAGCCGGCTTTTTGCAGCCGCTCCTGCCAGTCCAGCAGGCGGGCTTCGGTCAACGGGGTGCCGGCGCCAAAACCGGCCAGGTGGCGCACGGTGGTTTCGTCCTGGCGCTTGAGGCCGTCCACCTGCACAGCGCCGGCCAAGAACAGCGGGCCGCTGGCCAGCTCTACCCGCAACTGGGCTTGCTGCGCGGCGGTGTCGATGTCGGCCTGGCTGTCGGCCAGCCGCACCGTGGCATAACCGGCGGCGCGCACCCGGGCCAGCAGTTGCTGCTTGGTCTCGGTCCATTCCGGGTTACGAAACGGCCGGCCCGGCTGCAGCGGGCCCGCGCCGGGCAGGGCGGCGCGCAAGGCCACGGCATCGGCCAACCCGGCCTGGGCGCGGTCTTGCAAGGCGCCGGTGGTCAACACCTGCAGCCGTGTCACCTGGGTGCGTGGGCCGGGCAACACGGTCAGGGTGATGTGCTGCACCGGGGCGTTGCTGCTGTCGCTGCGAGTGCCGGCCACCGCATCAGCCGCAGGATCGGCCGGCGCCGCCTGGCGCTGCACGCTGACCCGGGCGTCAAAGTAGCCCTCAGTCTGCAGCAGCGCACGCGCTTGGGCCGGCGCGGCGCCCACCAGCCTGGCCCATTCACTGTCGTCAATTGCCTCATCACCCTTCAGGGTTTGCAGGCGCGACAGGTCCAGGCCTCTTTCCAGCACCGGGCGCAGGGCGTCGGGTGCGTTCAAGGTCAGCTGGATCACGGTGCCGCCCACGGCGGCGGGCGCAGCAGTAGCGCTTGCGGTCCGGGATTTGGCCGGCAGCAACTGCGCGCAGCCACCCAGCAGGACGCCCAACACGCCACCCAACATGCCGCAAACAAGCCATCGGGCCGCCGCCCGCACGGCAGCCCGGGCCGGGAGGTGTGGGCACTGCCCTCGCGCTGGTTGGCTCACCGGGTGCTGGTCACTTGGTCAGCAGGCGCATGGCCCCTTCCAGGCCGGCCAGCGTCAGCGGGAACATGCGCTGGTTGACCAGTTGCTGCATCACCGAGATGCTTTGCCGGTACTGCCAGACGCCCTGCGGCTCGGGGTTGATCCAGGCAAATTTTGGGAATGCATTCGTCAGGCGGCTGATCCACTCAGCACCGGGCTCTTCGTTGTTGTATTCCACACTGCCACCGGGCTGCAGGATCTCGTACGGGCTCATGGTGGCGTCGCCCACAAAGATCAGTTTGTAGTCTTTGTTGTACTTGCGGATCAGATCCCAGGTGGCGGTTTTTTCACTGAAGCGGCGCCGGTTGTTCTTCCACACAAAGTCATACACGCAGTTGTGGAAGTAGAAAAACTCCAGGTGCTTGAACTCGGTCTTGGCGGCTGAAAACAGCTCTTCCACCCGGCCGATGTGCTCGTCCATGGTGCCGCCCACGTCCATCAGCAGCAGCACCTTGACCTTGTTGTGGCGCTCGGGGATCAGCTTGATGTCCAGGAAGCCGGCATTGGCCGCAGTGCTGTGGATGGTGTCGTCCAGGTCCAGCTGGTCGGCCTCGCCTTCACGCGCAAAGCGGCGCAAGCGGCGCAGCGCCACCTTGATGTTGCGTGTGCCCAGCTCCAGGTTGTCGTCATAGTCTTTGTAGGCGCGCTGGTCCCACACTTTGACGGCGCTTTTGTTGCGGCTTTTGTCCTGCCCGATGCGGATGCCCTGCGGGTTGGCGCCGTAAGCGCCAAACGGGCTGGTGCCACCGGTGCCTATCCACTTGCTGCCGCCTTCATGGCGCTCTTTCTGCTCTTCAAAACGCTTTTTCAGCGTCTCCATCAGCTCGTCCCAGCCCATCTTCTCGATCTTGGCCAGTTCCTCCGCGCTCAGCTGCGCCTCCAGGTTTTTGCGCAACCAGTCGAGTGGCACCTCTTTGGTGAAGTCAACCAGCATCTCCACGCCTTTGAAGTAGGCGCCAAACGCGCGGTCGAACTTGTCGTACAGCGCTTCATCCTTGACCAGGGCGGTGCGTGCCAGGTAATAAAACTGGTCCACCGAATGGTCGATCACACCGGCCTTGACGGCTTCCAGCAGGGTGAGAAATTCTTTGACCGAGATTGGCAGCTTGGCCGCCCGCAAGGTGTAGAAAAAATTGATCAGCATGGTGTGGGTCCAGGTCGGGCGGTCGGGCGGTCGGGCGGTCGGGCGTGGGTGCTGTCGGGCGGTCGGGCAGGCGCTTGCGCGGGGCCGCGCGTGGCACAAGTGCTGGGGGCTGCAGCAGCCCGGCCTGCAGCATACCCAGTTCAAGGGGGGTGGCCTTGTCGCAGGCGTTCCCGGTGAGGCAACTGTGCTTCAATCGAAATGATGGAAACGATAGCGGCCCGGCTCACCTCGTTCAGCGCGTCTGAGCTGGCCTTGCTGCTGGTGGCCTTGCAATTTGCCGTGGTGGCGCCGGCCTGGGGCGTGGCGTCGCTGGTCATGCCGACGGACCGGCGCGCGGCGGGCTGGTGGGCGGCCTATGCCCTGGCCAGTGCGAGCGGCCTGTTGCTGATTGTGCTGGGCATGCACGGCCAGCAGGCCGTCTTGCGTGCGCTGGGCAATGTGCTGGTGCTGGTGGGAACAGCTGCCTTGCAGCGTGGGGTCTGGGCCTTCACCGGCCAACGCACCTGGACCGGCCCGCAGGCCTCAATACTGGCGGCCACCGTGGTACTGGCCATGCTGGCGGCGCTGGATGCCGCCTGGGTGCCGGTGCGCATTGCCGGTGTGTCGGCCTTGTGGGCCGGGCTGTATTTGTGGGTCGCCATCGATGTCTGGCGCCATGTGCGCCAGGGCCAGTGGCGGCGCTGGGCGGCCTTGTACGCAGCGCCACTGGCGCTGGCCGCCCTGATGCTGGCCGCGCGTGCGCTGCGGGCGGCGCAGGCGCCCCATCTGGTGGGTGGTGAGGTGGCGCAAACCACGCTGCTGAGCGTGGGCTCGTCGCTGACTGGCCTGGTGGCCGCACTGGCGCTGCAGATGATGCTGATCAGCTTGCTGGTGTCACGCCTGGTGGGCCGGCTGGAGCGGCTGTCTCGCCACGATGCATTGACCGGCCTGCTGAACCGGCGCGCCATGGACGAGCGCATGCTGCAAGAGGAACAACGGGCGCGCCGCCTGGCCAGCCCACCACCGGGTCGGGTGCCAGGCCAGGTGGCGCTGTTGATGGTGGATGTGGACCACTTCAAGCAGCTCAACGACAGCCACGGCCATGCTGTGGGTGACCGTGCGCTGCAACACCTGGCCGCCTTGATGCGCACCCAGCTGCGTGACATCGACGCGCTGGCACGCTGGGGCGGTGAGGAGTTTCTGGCCCTGCTGCCCGCCACCAGTGGTGACGAAGCGGCACAGGTCGCCGGCCGTTTGTGTGAGCGCGTGCGCAGCCTGCCCCTGGTCAGCGATGACCAGCGCTTGCTGCTGACCGTGAGTGTGGGTGTGGCCGACTGGCAAGGCCCACACGACAGCCTGGTGGACATGCTCAAACGGGCTGACGCCGCGCTGTACGCCGCCAAGCGTGAGGGCCGTGACCGGGTGCGGCGCAGCAACGGTGGCCAGACTGTGACGCTGCAGGTGGCCTGAGGCTGGCACTGGCACTGGCACCGCGCCGGCCGGCACCTGGCCAGCGCCAACGGTGTCAGCTTGCGCTGGCCTTTTTGACCGTGGCCCTGGACTTGGCCTTGCCGCTGCCAGCCGCCGCCGGCCGTTGGTGGCTGCGCAGCCAGGCAAAAAACTCGGCATACCAGACCTGGCTGTTGCGCGGTTTGAGCACCCAGTGGTTCTCGTCCGGAAACCACAGCAGCCGCGCATCCACACCCCGCGCTTTCAGGGTGTTGTAGTAGGCCAGGCCTTGCGCGTCGGGCACGCGGTAGTCCAGCGCGCCGTGCATCACCAGCGTGGGTGTGTGCATCTGGCTGGCAAACGCATGTGGGCTTTGGGTGTTGATCTGCGCCGGGTCGTCCCAGTACCAGCCGCCCAGCTCTTTGGCGTGCCAGGCAAAGGCGTCGTCGGCAAACATTGCGGTCCAGTCAAAACAGCCGGCGTGGCAGACATAGGCCGCATAACGCGCATCCGGTACGGCCGGGCCGCCGGGGATGTGACCGTTCATCCAGGCCACCATGTAACCGCCGTAGCTGCCGCCGCTGGCGTAGACCCGGGTCGGGTCGATGTACGGTCGTTTGAGCAGTTCAGTCGTGGCGGCCTCCACGTCCTGCAACTCCAGCGCACCCCAGCGGTGGGTGATGCTGTCGACAAAGGCGTGACCAAAACCGGTGGAACCGTGGTAGTTGACCACCGCCACCACCTGGCCGCCGCCCTTGCCGTCACTGCCCGCACCACCGGCCGCGAACAAGGCGTTGTTCCAGCGGTAATGCCAGTTGTCGCCCACCGAGGTGTGTGGCCCGCCGGAGATGACTTGCAGCAGTGGATACTTTTTCTTGGCATCAAAGCCGGGTGGATAAAACAACCACACCTGCACCGGGTCACCGAGTGCACCGGTCACGCTGATGGCCTCATGCGTGCCCAGGTCAAGCCGCTGCAGCAGCTTGTCGTTGAAGGTCTCGATGCGGCGCGCCGGCTGGCCAGGCAGGTGGGCATGCAGGCGGGCCGGGTGGTCGGCCGCGTCGGCCAGGGTCACCAGCGTGCCGGCGGCTTTGTCGAAGCCTTGCACCCAGCCACCGGCCACCACCAGCTCGGCGCGCCGGTCGGCCACATCAAAACGCCAGACATGGCGCTGGCCGTGTTGCTCGGCCGCCAGCAGCAGCGCCTCGCCGTCGTCCTCCCACAGCAGCGGGGCTTGCACCTCGTGGTCCCATTCAGCGCTGAGCACCTCCACCGGCTCACCGGGTGTGAACACGGCCAGTTGGCCCGGCATGGTGTGGCGCAGTGCCTGGTGGCTGGCGATGCAGGCGATGCGGGTGCCGGCGGGGCCGGCGCGTGGGTGGACACCAGGGCTGTACCGGGGCGCGCCAAAATCCCAGCCGATGTCGTGCGCCACGGTGTTGATGCGGCGGCGCTTCAAGTCGATTTCGGCCAGTGCAAAACGGCCATCAGTGCGCTTCTCGGGCGCCGGGTCATAGGCAAACACCACCCGTTTGCCGTCGGGCGAGATGTCGAAATCATTGGCATCCGGGTCGCCCCGGCGCAGTTCAAACGCAGTGCCCTCCAACAGGTCGCGCACTTTGCCTGTTTGCACGTTCATCAGGTGCAGGTGTGGCACCCTGCCGGCCGGGGTGAAGTGGTCCCAGAAGCGGTAAAACGCGTCGCTGGTGGCTTGGGCCGTGTCCTTGCGCTCAGTGAAGGCCTTCATCGCCTTGGCCTGGGCTCGTGAGCCCTTCAAGGCGGGCCACACCCACGAGATGAAGACGATGTGCCGGCCGTCCGGGCACCAGCGGAAGCTGTCCACCCCGGTGGCCACGTCAGCCACGCGGCGGGCCTCACCGCCATCGGGCGGGATGACGTAGAACTGCGGCACCGTGTCCTGGTGGTCTTGCTGGTTGCGCTTGGCGGTGAAGCCGACCAGGTCACCACGGGGTGAGAACAACGGCGGGCCGTCTTTCGCACCGCAGTGGGTCAAGGCGCGTGGCGCACCACCCAGGGTGGACAACAACCACAGCGCACTCTGGCTGGTGTTGTCCGCCATCGAAAAACGCGACAGGGCACACACCGCCTGCGCACCATCGGGTGACAAGCTGGGCGGGCCCAGGCGCTGCATGGCCCACAAGTCATCCACGGTGATCGGTTTGCGTCGGGCCATGGGCTGTCCTTCAAGTGGCAATGGCGGCCCGGTGCAGCGCCGGGTCAACCGGCGGGCGGGCGTGGCCGGGTCAGTTGGAAATCCAGATGCGCCTGCACGGTGGGCCATTCAGCGGCGGTGATGCTGTAGACCGCCGTGTCGCGCAGCGTGCCGTTGGCCGCACGCTGGTGGTTGCGCAACATGCCGTCAAATTGCGCACCCAAGCGCTCGATCGCGCGCCGGCTCTGGGTATTGAAGCGGTGGGTGCGGAACTCCACCGCAATGCACTGGAGCTTGTCGAATGCATGCGCCAGCAACAGCCGCTTGGCCTCGGTGTTGAGCGGTGTGCGCTGCACCCGGCGGGCATACCAGGTGGAGCCGATCTCGACCCGCTGGTTGGTGTTGTCGATGTTCATGAAGGTGGTCATGCCCACCGGCTGGCCGCTGGCGTCCAGCACCGCCCAGGGCAGCATGGCCCCGCTGGCAAGCAGGCCCAGCCGGCGGTTGATCTCGGCGGCCACCTGCTCGGGCGCGGGAATCGCCGTGTACCAGAGCTGCCACAGCGCGCCGTCTTTGGCGGCTTCGGTCAAGGCCGGCGCGTGGTCCGGGTGCAGCGGCTCCAGCCGCACATGGGTGCCTTGCAGCACAACGGGCTGGGGGATGCGGGGCAAGGCCATGGCAGTGGTCTCAAAAAGTGGGGGCTCAGGCGTTTTGCAGCCTGGCCCGCCAGCGCAGCGACAGCCATTTGCCGGCACCGCAACCCAGCAGCAGCAGCGCCCAACCCACGGCGGTGCGCACATCCCAAGGCCCGGCGCTGAGCACATCGCAGCCCAGCCAGCGGCCCACTTGCCAGCCGGCCAGCGCGCCGCCCACAAACCCGGCGGCGTCCAGCAGGCCTTCGGTCAGCGCGGCGCGGGCGGTGCGGGGCATGGTGGTGGCCGTTGCCGCGTCAACGGTTGTGGCGCTGCATGAAGACCAGCTTCTCGAACAGTGTCACGTCTTGTTCGTTTTTGAGCAGTGCGCCCACCAGCGGTGGCACGCTCACCTTCTGGTCCTGGCTTTGCAGCGCTTCAAGCGGGATGTCCTCGGCCACCAGCAGCTTGAGCCAGTCCAGCAACTCACTGGTGCTGGGCTTTTTCTTGAGGCCGGGCAGGTTGCGCACGTCGTAAAACGTTTTCATGGCCGCCGTCAGCAGCTCTTTCTTGAGGCCGGGGAAATGCACATCGATGATGCGCTGCATGGTCTCGGCATCGGGGAACTTGATGTAGTGAAAAAAGCAGCGGCGCAAAAACGCGTCTGGCAATTCTTTCTCGTTGTTGGAGGTGATGAAGACCAGCGGCCGGTGCTTGG
>JANPOW010000426.1:0-9763 GCA_031428185.1 Betaproteobacteria bacterium
ACCACCCGGCTGATGGCCAGCAGCGAGGCATGGCTCTCGATGTCGAGCACCACCGGTTTCAGCCCGGCGGCCTCGGCCAGGCCTTGGCGGTCTTGCACCCGCTCTTTGCGCGACGCGGCGATCAGCACCTCGATGTCGCCACCCGACGTGGGGCTGGGGCCGATGACGCAGAAATCCAGGCTGACCTCGTCCAGCGAAAACGGGATGTACTGGTTGGCCTCGGATTCAACCTGCAGCTCCAGCTCTTCATCACGTAAGCCGGCCGGCAGGTTGATGCGCTTGGTGATCACCGCCGATTGCGGCATGGCCATCACCACCAGACGGGTCTTGGTGCCGCTTTTGTCCAGCAGCTTGCGCACCACGGCCACCACCTCGTCGAACTTCTCGATCTGGCCGTCGGTGATCCAGCCTTTCTCAAAAGGCTCGGACGCCATGCGCTCCAGCACATATTCGCCGTTGGCGGACCGGCCCAGCTCCACCAGCTTGGCACTGGACGAGCTGATGTCCAGCCCGATCATCGGCACATGCTTGCGGCCCAGCAACAGGTCCAAAAGGCTCACAGAGGGCGTCTCCCAACGGCAATGAGGCGGTGGCAATACTTCATAAATCACTTCAATGCTAGCAGTAAAGCCTATGCGGCCCAACGTAAACCACCCCGGCGGCGGCGCTGTGCTGTTGTGCTTGTCCGACGCTGGCCGCGGCCTGTAACACATGACACATGGCACCTGCACAGGTCTGCAAGGCGCAGGTGTTTCGCCGGGCGGGTGGCCGCAGGCGTGCGGCCAGTGGTCTGGCGCCATGCGGCTGCAAGACTGGGCTTCTATACACTTCTGCGCCACATGACCGACACCGAGCGCGCGCCTGGGGCGCCCCGATCCAATACACGGCCTGGCCCTGGCCGGGCTGGTGAACCTGCTCAACCGCTGGCCCACAGCCTGGGGCGCCGGTTGTTGGCCAGCCTGGGCGGGCTGGGCGCGGTGGTTTTGGCGGGGCTGCTCTGCGTCGCCCTGCTGGTGGGCCTGGCGCTGGCCGTGGCCTACCCCAACCTGCCCGAGATCAGCGGCCTCACCGACTACCGGCCCAAGCTGCCGCTGCGCGTGCTGTCAGCCGACGGTGTGCTGCTGGGTGAGTTTGGCGAGGAGCGCCGCATCTTCACGCCCATTGCGCAAATCCCCAAGGTGATGCAGGAGGCGGTGCTGGCGATCGAAGACGCCCGTTTCTACCGCCACAACGGGGTGGACTACCTGGGCGTGTTGCGCGCCGCACTGGCGCAGTTCAACAAGGCCAAGAGCCAGGGCGCGTCCACCATCACGATGCAGGTGGCGCGCAACTTCTACCTGTCCACCGAGAAAACCTTTATCCGCAAGATTTACGAGATTCTGCTGGCGCTCAAGATCGAGGGCCAGTTGAGCAAGCCGCAGATTCTGGAGGTCTACATGAACCAGATCTTCCTGGGCCAGCGGGCCTACGGTTTTGCGGCGGCCAGCGAGATCTACTTTGGCAAACCGCTGGCCGAGGTGACGGTGGCCGAGGCGGCGATGCTGGCCGGGCTGCCGCAGGCGCCGTCAGCCTACAACCCGGTCAGCAACCCCAAGCGCGCGGCGCGGCGCCAGCAATACATCATCGACCGGATGGAGGCCAACGGTTTTATTACCGAGGAGCAGGCCCAGGCCGCCCGTGCCGAAACCCTGCACCTGCGTGAACCCACCGAGACGGCCGTGCATGCCGAATACGTGGCTGAATCGGTGCGGCAGTTGATCTTCAGCCAGTACGGCGCCGAAACCACCACCCGGGGCTTGAACGTGCAGGTGACGGTAGACGCCGCCGACCAGATGGTGGCCTACCGCGCCCTGCGACGCGGCTTGATGGACTATGAGCGGCGCCAGGTTTACCGCGGCCCCGAAGACCATGTGGACCTGCCGGCCGACGCTGCCCTGCTGGACACCCGCATTGCCGAGGCGCTGGCCGAGCACCCCGACAACGATGAGTTGCGCGCTGCCGTAGTGCTGGAGGCCTCGGCGCGCAAGGTGGTGGCGGTGCTGCAGTCCGGCGAGACCATCAGCGTTACCGGTGAGGGGCTCAAACCCGTGGCCTCGGGCTTGACTGACAAGGCCGAGCCGCAAAAGCAGATCCGCCGTGGCGCCGTGGTGCGCGCCATGCGCGGTGCCAAAGGCGACTGGACCCTGACCCAGGTGCCCGAGGTGGAGGGCGCGTTTGTGGCGATGGACACCCGCACCGGCGCCATCAAGGCACTGGTGGGGGGCTTTGATTTTGGCAACAACAAGTTCAACCATGTGACGCAGGCCTGGCGCCAGCCGGGCTCCAGCTTCAAGCCCTTCATCTACTCGGCTGCACTTGAAAAAGGCTTTACCGCGCAGACCGTCGTCAACGACGCACCGCTGTTTTTTGACGCTGGCACCACCGGCAGCCAGCCCTGGGAGCCGAAGAACTACGACGGCAAGTTTGACGGCCCGATGCCGCTGAAAACCGCGCTGGCCAAGTCCAAGAACATGGTGTCGATCCGGGTGCTGCAGTCCACCGGGGTGCGCTTTGCGCAGCAGTGGATCACCCGCTTCGGCTTTGAGGCTGAGCGCCACCCGGCCTACCTGACCATGGCGCTGGGCGCCGGCTCGGTCACGCCGTTGCAGATGGCCAGCGGTTACAGCGTGTTTGCCAATGGTGGCTACCGCGTCAACCCGCTGCTCATTACCCGCATCACCGACAACAAGGGCCGGGTGCTGCAGCAGACCCCGCTGCCGGTAATTGACGAATCGGCCCGCGCCATTGAGCCGCGCAACGCGTTTGTGATGTCGCAACTGCTGGGCGAGGTGGCACGCTCGGGCACTGCGTTCAAGGTCTGGCAGACCTTCAAGCGGCCCGACCTGGCCGGCAAAACCGGCACCACCAATGACTCGATGGACGCCTGGTTTGCCGGCTTCCAGCCAAACCTGGCCGCCGTGGTGTGGATTGGTTATGACACCCCGCGCAAGCTGGGCGACAAGGAAACCGGTGGTGGCCTGGCGCTGCCGGTGTGGATCGAGTACATGCAGCACGCGCTGCGCAAACTGCCAGAGTTAACCCCCACCGTGCCGGCTGGCCTGGTGCAGCGCGGCAATGACTGGATCTTTGAGGAGTTTGCGTCGGGTGGTGGTGTCAGCAGCGTGGGCCTGGAGGACAAGCTGCCGCAGGCACCCAGCGAGGACGAGCGCAAGGGCATCCTGGACTTGTTCCGCTGAACTGTTGCACCAGCCCGTTTTGCGGGCCTGTTCTGCAGGTCAAGCTGCGGTGCTCAGGGTGCAGTGAATACCAGCGCTTGGCCCGCCTGCGCGCTGGCGTGCTGCGACAGTGCGGCAAAAAAATCAGTGCCGTCGCGGGTGTCCAGCCAGCGCCCGGCCACATGGCGGTAGTGGTGGCCGCCGGCCCGCGCGGCCAACCACAGCTCTTGCAGCGGCGGCTGGGTGTTGAGGATGATCTTGCTGCCACCTGGCAAGCTCAGTTCCAGCAGGCCGCCGGTGCGCTGGCTGTCGATGTCGATCACGTCGTCCTCCAGCCAGTGGTCTACCGTGGCCTCGATGGCGGCCAGCACGGCATGCGCCAGGCGGGTGTAGTCAGCGTCCTGCAGCGGCATGCTTGAGGGCGGTGCGGCAGGGCCGGGCGCAGCGGGTGGGGTGGAGGTCATGGTGAGTAGAATCCGGCGGATGAATCGTTCATCGAGTGTAGCCATCGCTGCCGGCCTGCTGGCCAGTGCAGCCTTGCTTGCCGGCTGTGGCCAAAAAGGCCCGCTGCTGCTGCCCACGGCGCCCTCTGCTGCTGCTGCCGCTTCGGCGTCCCCATCCAAATGACCACTCCCAAGCTGCCCGGCGCGCCCTTTCTGGTGCGCCAGGGTGATGACCTCTGGCTGGACGGTGTGCGTCTGGCCGACCTGGCGGCTGAGTTCGGCACGCCGCTGTATGTGTACTCACAAGCCGCCATGCGCAGCGCAGCTGCCACCTACCAAACAGCGCTGGCCGGCCGGCCGCACCTGCTGTGTTACGCGATGAAAGCCAATTCCAGCCTGGCAGTGCTCAAGACCTTTGCCGACATGGGCCTGGGCTTTGACATCGTCTCGGGTGGTGAGCTGGCGCGGGTGCTGGCCATTGGCGCTGACCCGGCCAAGGTGGTGTTCTCTGGCGTGGGCAAAACCCGCGCCGAGATGGCGTTGGCACTGCGGGCCGGGGTGCAGCGCTTCAATGTGGAGAGTGAGGCCGAGCTGCTGCAGTTGTCCGAGGTGGCCAGCACGCTGGGCCGCACCGCGCAGGTCAGCCTGCGTGTCAATCCGGACGTGGACGCCAAGACCCACCCCTACATCTCCACCGGCCTGAAGGGCAACAAGTTTGGCGTGGCCCACCAGCGCGCCCGCGCGGTGTACGCCCAGGCGGCACGGCTGCCGGGTTTGCAGGTGGCCGGCATTGACTGCCACATCGGCTCACAAGTGATCGAGATTGCGCCTTACCTGGACGCCACCGACCGGCTGCTGGACCTGGTGGAGCAGGTGGAGGCGGATGGCACGCCCATCCACCACATCGACGTTGGCGGTGGCCTGGGCATTACCTACAACGACGAGGTGCCACCCGCTGCCGATGATCTGGTGCGCCAACTGCTGGCCCGGCTGGATGCGCGTGGCCACGGCCACCGCGAGGTCGTGATGGAACCCGGCAAGTCCCTGGTGGGCAATGCCGGTGTGCTGCTTGCCGAGGTGCTGGTGCTCAAGCCCGGGCCGGACAAAAACTTCTGCATCGTCGATGCAGCGATGAACGACTTGCTGCGCCCGGCGCTGTACCAGGCCTGGATGGGCATTGAACCCTGCCGCCGCCGCGCTGGTGCAGCGCTGACTTGGGACATCGTCGGCCCGGTCTGTGAATCGGGTGATTGGCTGGGCCGGGATCGCGCGCTGGCGCTGCAGCAGGGCGATGTGCTGGCGGTGCTGTCCGCCGGCGCTTACGCCATGGCCATGGCCAGCAACTACAACACCCGGCCGCGCGCGGCTGAGGTGATGGTGTGCGCCGGCCAGGCCACGCTGATCCGCCGCCGCGAGACGGTGGCCTCGCTGTTCCAGGACGAGATGCTGCCCGGCTGAAGCGCGGCGCCAGTACGCCACCAGCCCGGCGCGCCGCCGGGCTGGCCAACGCTAAATCCGCCCTTCGGCCACGCCGTGGCAGGCAATCCGGATGCCGTCGATGGCTGTGAGCGCCGGCCGCTCGCTACTGCAGCGGGCATTGGCAAACGGGCAGCGCGGGTGAAAGGCGCAGCCGGTGGGCGGCTGCAGCGGGTTGGGCACCTCACCCTGCACGGGGGTGCGCTGCCGGCCGCTCATCGCGATGTCGGGGATCGCGTCCAGCAGCATGCGGGTGTAGGGGTGGCGCGGCTGCACAAACAGGGTCTTGCGGTCGGCCAGCTCCACCAGCCGGCCCAAGTACATCACCCCTACTTCGTCGGCCACATGGTGCACCACCGCCAGGTTGTGGGAGATGAACAGGTAGGTCAGCCCGCGCTGGCGCTGCAGGTCAGCCATGATGTTGAGCACCTGGGCCTGCACCGACACGTCCAGCGCCGACGTGGGCTCATCGCAGATCAAAAACTCAGGCTCGGTGGCCAGTGCGCGGGCGATGGAGATGCGCTGGCGCTGGCCACCTGAAAACTGGTGCGGGTACTTGACCCGGTCTGCTGCACCTAAGCCCACCGACTGCAGCAGGTCGGCCACCTTGGCATCCAGGTCAGCCGCGCGCATGGCCAGGCCGTGCTCCACCAGCGGTTCGCCGACGATGTCGCGCACGGTCCAGCGTGGGTTCAGGCTGGCGTACGGGTCTTGAAAAATCATCTGCAGCCGCTTGCGCAAAGCCCGGGCATCACTGCCGGCCAGGGTGGTGGCGATGTCGTGGCCATCAAACACCACCGCCCCACGGGTGGGGCCGTACAAGCCCACCAGCAAGCGCGCCACGGTGCTTTTGCCGCAGCCGGACTCACCCACCAGGGCCAGGGTTTTGCCGCGCTGGATGGCAAAGCTGACACCGTCCACCGCATGCACAAACTGGCGCTGCTTGCGCTCCACCACCCGGTTGAGCCAGGGCGCCGACACATCAAAGGTCTTGGCCAGGTCGGTGACTTGCACCAGCGCGGTCATGCGCTCACCTCCTGGCACGTGCTGCCGGGGCTGCGTGTCTCCGCCAGCAACCAGCAAGCCGCCCGGCTATTGCCAGCAGCCATCAGCTCGGGTCGATCCTGCGTGCAGCGCGGCAGTGCCTGTGGGCACCGTGGGTTGAAAGCGCAGCCGGGCGGGATGGCATTCAGGCGCGGCATGGCGCCGTCAATCTGCATCAGGCGTTCGCGGTCGTGCACCATCGACGGGATCGCGCCCATCAGGCCGGCGGTATACGGATGGGCGGGCCGGTGGATCACGTCGGCCACCGGGCCGATCTCCACCACCCGGCCGGCATACATCACCGCCACCCGGTCACAGGCTTCAGCGATGACGCCCATGTCGTGGGTGATCAGCATCACTGCCGCACCGTGCTCTTGGGTGAGTTTTTTCAGCAGGCTGATGATCTGCGCCTGGATCGACACATCCAGCGCGGTGGTGGGCTCGTCAGCCACGATCAACTCGGGCTGCGCGGCCAGCGCCAGCGCAATCACCACCCGCTGGCGCATGCCGCCCGAGAACTGGTGCGGGTATTGATCGATGCGCTGCTCGGGCGCCGGGATGCCGGTTTCTTGCAGCAGCGCGATGGCGCGCTGGCGCGCCTGCGCAGCACCCAGTTGCAGATGCACCTGGATGGTCTCCACCAATTGCTGGCCCACGGTGTACAGCGGGTTGAGTGAGGTCAGCGGGTCTTGAAAGATGGCGCCGATGCGCCGGCCGCGAATCTGGCGCATGGCGTCAGTGCCCAGGTTGTCAATGCGCTGGCCGGCCAGGCGGATCTCGCCCCCCGCCACCCGGCCCGGTGGGTCTAACAGCCCGATGATGGCCGCACCGGTGAGTGATTTGCCGGCGCCCGATTCACCCACCACACCCAAAATCTCACCGGGGGCGATGTCAAACGACACATCGTCCAGCGCCAGCAAGGTGCCGCGCCGGGTTGGGAACTCCACCCGCAGGTGGCGCACTTCCAGCAACGGGGTGGTGTCCATGCTCGCAGCGGCCATCAATTCAAGCGGGGGTTGATGGCGTCACGCAACCAATCGCCCAGCAGGTTCACGCTCAACGAGATCATCACCAGCACCGCGCCGGGGAAGATGGTGATCCACCACTCCCCCGAGAACAAAAAGCGCTGGCCGTTCTGGATCATCGAGCCCAGTGACGGCGACGTGGGTGGCACACCCACGCCCAGAAACGACAGCGTGGCCTCGGTGATGATGGCCGCTGCGATCTGGATGGTGGCCAGCACCAGCACCGGCCCCAGCACATTGGGCAGCACATGGCGCCGCATGATGCGCATGGGCGACACGCCAATCACCCGGGCCGCCTGCACATACTCTTTTTGCCGCTCCACCAGCGTGGACCCACGCACCGTGCGGGCGTATTGCACCCAGCCTGTCAACGAGATGGCCACGATCAGCACGGTGAAGGCCAATGTCTCGTGCGCGTTGGGGAACATCGCCCGGCCCACACCGTCAATCAGCAGCGCCACCAGGATGGACGGGAAGGACAGCATCACGTCACACACCCGCATGATGAAGCCATCGATGCGGCCACCCACAAAACCCGCTAGCAGGCCCAGGCCCACACCCACCACCACCGACACCAGCACCGACGCCAGGCCTACAAACAACGAGATGCGGGCGCCATACATCAGTGACGACAGAATGTCGCGGCCCTGGTCATCGGTGCCCAACGGGTAGGTGGCGCGGCCGTCAATCAGCCAGGCCGGCGGCAGGCTGGAGTCACCGAGGTTCAAGGTGGCCAGGTCCAGCGGGTTGTGCGGGGCAATCCAGCCTGCACCCACAGCGCACACCACACACACCAGCGCCACCAGCGCGGCCAGCATGGCCACCGGGGATTGTTTGAAGCTGTACCAGACGTTGCCGTCAAGAAAGCGCGCCAGCGCACTGGCGTGGGGCGGCAGCGGTGCGCTCACCGGTGGGTTTGGATGGGATGGGGTTGGGTTCACAAGCGGGGTCAATGTCCAGCGGTGCCACGCTCAATGCGCAAACGGGGGTCTACCGAGAAATACAACAAATCGACCACCAGGTTGATGACAACGAAGATCAACGCGATCAGGCACAGGTAAGCCGCCATCACCGGGATGTCGGCAAACTGCACCGCCTGGATGAACAGCAGGCCCATGCCCGGCCACTGGAACACCGTCTCGGTGACGATGGCAAACGCGATGATGCCGCCCAGCTGCAGCCCGGCAATGGTGATGACCGGCACCAGCGTGTTTTTCAGGGCATGGCCAAAGTACACCCGGCGGTCTGGCAGGCCACGGGCGCGGGCAAAGCGGATGTAGTCGGTGCGCAGCACCTCCAGCATCTCGCTGCGCACCAGGCGCAGCACCAGCGCCATCGGGAACAGTGACAAGGTGACGGCCGGCAGCACCAGGTGGCGCAAGCCGTCTACGGTCAGCAAACCGGTGGTGAGTGGGCCCAGCGCCACCACCTCGCCCCGGCCAAAACTGGGCAGCCATTTCAGCAGCACTGCAAACACCAGAATCAGCAGGATGCCGATCAGGAAATTGGGCAGTGACACCCCCAGCAGCGAGCCCGTCATCACCAGTTGCGACAGCACACTGCCGCGCTTGAGCGCGGCATACACGCCCAGCGGAATGCCCACCAGCAGCGCGATCAGCGCGGCCATCAGCGCCAATTCCAGCGTGGCGGGCAAACGCTCGGCAATCAGCGCCGACACTTTGCGGCCCTGGCGCAGGCTGATGCCAAATTCACCCTGTACCGCGTTGCCGACGAAGCGGGTGAACTGCACCACGAAGGGCTGGTCCAGCCCCAGGTCGGCCCGCAACTGCTGGCGCTGCTGCACCGTGGCGTCTTGCCCCATCAGGTTGGTGACCGGGTCACCGACAAACTGAAACAACATGAAGGCAATGAAAGCCACCGTGAGCATCACGATCACGGCTTGCAACAGACGTCGGAGGATGAAAGCCAGCATGCGGACGCAGGCACCGGGCAGGTGCGGAGAGATCGGTGATGAGATTGTCAGCGCACAGCAAGCCCTGCGCCACGCGGGCTTGCGCCAACAGGTGCGGGCTGGCGCTTGCGCAGGGCAAAAAAACTGAACGAAAAAAAGCGCCCCGGAGAGCGCTTTTTCAGCAGCGGCCCGACGGGATCACCAGATAGGCAACCCGCCGGGTGACCGCGCCAGACTTACTTGGTGCCTTGTTGGCCAGTGGCGATCTCACCAGTCTTCACGGCAGCCTTGGTCTCGGCCTTGACTTCAGCACGTGACTTGACAGACTTGGCCTTGGTGTCTTTGGTAGCAGCGCCATCACCAACAGCGATGGTGCCAGCCTTCTCAGCAGCGGCGGCTTCTTTCTTCACGTCAGCGCGGGCAGCGGTCGACTTGGCTTTCGGTGCGACGGTGACGTCGCCCTTCGTCGTCGAACCACTTTTGACTGCCGATGCGGCCTCCGCCTTGACTTCGGCACGCGTGGTTTGGGCGAAGGCCGTGACAGCCAGCACGTTGGACAGAACAACAGCGGAAATGAGGGCGATCTTTTTCATGAATTAACTCCGAATGAAAGTGGGTGAATAAAACCTGGTGCCTAGGAGCCTGTCG
>JANPOW010000427.1:0-1651 GCA_031428185.1 Betaproteobacteria bacterium
CACGGCCTATTGCCGCCATCAGGCGCTTGAAGATGCTGTCGCCGTTGCCGCCAATCACCACCTGGCCATCCGCGCAGTGGTAGGCGTTGCTGGGGGCGATGCCGGGCAGCGCGCTGCCGGCAGGCTGACGCACCACACCAATCGCGCTGTACTCGGGCAGCAGGCTTTCCATGCAGTTGAAGACGGCCTCATACAGCGCCACGTCCACCACCTGGCCGCGTCCTTCGGGTGCTAGCGGGATGATGCTTTGGCGGCGTGCCTGCAGCGCCAGCAGCACGCCGATCACACCGTGCAACGCGGCCAGGGTGTCGCCCAGGCTGACCCCGGCGCGCACCGGAACGCGGCCCGGCTCGCCCATCAAATGGCGCAGGCCGCCCATGGCCTCGGCCACCACGGCAAAACCTGGCAGGTCACGGGCCGGCCCGGTCTGGCCGTAACCGCTGATGCGCAGCATGATCAACGCAGGGTTGGCGGCGGCCAGGGTGGCGTAGCCCAGGCCCCATTTCTCCAGCGTGCCGGGCTTGAAATTTTCGATCAGCACGTCGCAATCAGCGGCCAGGTGGCAGGCGTCGGCACGGCCGGGGTCGGTGCGCAAATCCAGCACCACGCTCTGCTTGTTGCGGCTTTGCACCTGCCACCAAACGCTGGTGCCGTTGTGCAGCAAACGCCATTTGCGCAGCGGGTCACCGTCCCCGGGCGGCTCAATCTTGATCACCTCGGCGCCAAAGTCGGCCAGTGTCTTGCCGGCAAAGGGGCCGGCGATCAGTTGGCCCAGCTCCAGCACTTTCAGGCCGGCCAGCGGGCCTGGCGGGCTGGGTGGGGCGGGGGCCTGAGGGGCATTGGGGGCGGTCGCATCGGGCATCGCCGCATTGTTGCGGTATCACAGACGGTGTTGCCTGGCGCACTGTCGGGGCATCGCCGGCCACGTTAGGCTCCAACCCATGACATCCCTCTTCAGCCCCATCCAGCTCGGCGACATCGCCCTCAACAACCGCATCGTGATGGCCCCGCTGACACGCAACCGCGCGCCCGGCCAACGGCCCAACAGCCTGATGCGTGACTACTACGTGCAGCGCGCCACGGCCGGCCTGATCATCAGCGAGGCAACCCAGGTCAGCGCCCAGGGCCAGGGTTATCTGGACACGCCGGGCATCTACACCGCTGAGCAAGTGGCCGGCTGGCGCCAGATCACAGCCGCGGTGCATGCGGCGGGCGGCAAGATCATCGTGCAGCTGTGGCATGTGGGCCGCATCTCGCATGTCAGCCTGCAGCCGGGCGGCGCCGCGCCGGTGTCCAGCACCGGCCGGCCGGCGCAGGGCAAAACCTTCACCAGCGCCGGGTTTGTTGATTGCTCCACCCCCCGCGCGCTGCGCACCGACGAGTTGCCCGGCGTGGTGGACAGCTACCGCCACGCCGCCCGCTGCGCCATCGACGCCGGCTTTGACGGTGTGGAGGTGCACGGCGCCAACGGCTACCTGCTGGAGCAGTTTTTGCGCGACAGCATCAATGACCGCACCGATGCCTACGGCGGCAGCATTGCCAACCGCGCCCGGCTGCTGTTGGAGGTGATGCAAGCCGTGGTGGCCGAGATTGGTGCTGGCCGCACGGGGCTGCGCTTGTCGCCCATCACACCTGTTAACGACGCCGCGCA
>JANPOW010000428.1:0-2528 GCA_031428185.1 Betaproteobacteria bacterium
CTGCAAACCAACCTGGGCAGTGCTGGTGGCCCGGCCACCGTGGCCGACTGGGCCCGCGCCGCCGAGGTGCTGGAGGTGGCCCAGCGCAACCGCGACGGTGGTGTGCCCGATGCCCCCAGCCTGGCCGTCTGGCACCACCTCTACCCCGCTGCCGACGCCAAACAGGTGCGCGCACCGGGTCAGGCGCCCGACGCACCCCAGCCGCGCTGGAAACCGTTTGGCAGCCTGCCCGACAGCGCGCCCGCTGACCCACCACCCGCGCCCACCGAGGTGTTGGGCTGGGCCATCGCCGCACCGTTGCTGGCCCTGGCCGAGGGCCAGCGCACGGTGGTGCTGACCCTGGGCCTGGACGGCGACCCCGCCCGCTTTGACGCTGACGCCCTGCGCCGCCTGCTGCTGCCACCCGATGGTGGCACGGGCACCGGTGGCACCACCATTGCCACCAGCAACCCCTTTCACCTGCAGCTCAGCGGCCCGGCCGGTTGGGTTGAGCCGGTGGCCGTGCAACTGGCCTGGTCGGGTGGCAATGCCGCGCCGTTCAAGGGTTATCCGGCAGTGCCCAACGCGTTTGCCAACAGCAGCACCAGCGCGCTCAAGGCGCTGGTCTTCACCATCACCCTGGCTGACCAGCAGCCCGCCATCGTGCCGCCCAGCCTGGCGCTGCACGGCCTGGCCGCCAGTGCACCGGTGTTGCGGCTGATGCTGCGGCCGGCCTGGGATGCCCAAGCCAACTGCCAACACAGCGCCTACCAGCCACTGCGCCGGCTGCGCCTGCAGCGGCTGCGGCTGGCGGTGTCGGTGCAGGGCCTGGCCAGCCTGGCGCTGCGCAACGACCAAACCGTGCTCGACCCTAAAAGCCCGTTCCAGCCCTTTGGCAGCAACCCGGCCAGCGGCGCCCGTTTGAGCATTGGCCACCCCGAGCTGGTGGGCAAAGCACTCGACAGCATCAGCTTCCGCTACAGCTGGTTGGGCGCACCGGCGGTGCTGGCCACGCACTACAGCAATTACCCCGACGCGGCCAAGGCCGACAGTTTTTCAGTCCGCATGGGCCTGCGTGATGGCCTGCTGTTTGCCGCCACGCCCAAGCCGGTGGCATTGTTTGACGCCAATACCACCGCAGCCGTGCAGCGTGACCTGGCCAGCCCGACGGACCCCGGCCGGCCGCTGCCCGACAGCGCGGCCGGCGCCAACCCCGCCAACCCCGCCGACCCCGCCGACCCCGCCACTTGGCGCCGCTGCTGGGTCTGGGAGCTGGCGGGCGATTTCCAGCATGCCGCCTATCCGGCGCTGGCGCTGCAAAAGTCCATGGCCATGGCGGCCGAGATCGGCAAAGGCAACAAGCCGGATGCGGCGCCGTTTGTGGTCAACCCGCCCTACACCCCCAAGCTCAAAAGCCTGCTGGTGGACTACAGCGCGGCGGTGGAGCAGGCCGCGCTGGCGGCCGATGGCAGCGCCGCCCTGGTGCTGCACCACATCCACCCGTTTGGCAGCATGCCGTTGCTGGCCAATGGGGGTGTGGACGCGGCGCTGGCCGACGCCGGCAGCCTGCCGCTGCTGCCGGCGTATGACGCCGAGGGTGAGCTCTACATCGGCTTGTCCGGCCTGCCGGCCTTGACCGGGGCGGCGGGCGGGGCGGGCGGGGCGGGTTTGGCAGGTTTGGCGGCTGCGGCCGGGGCGGCAGCCACCGCGTCACAGCGCCTGTCGCTGCTGTTCCAGGTGGCCGAGGGCACGGCCGACCCGGACACCGACGCACCTGCGCCGCAGTGGGCTGTGCTCAGTGCCAACCGCTGGTGCTCACTGCATGACGGGCCGTTTGAGGGCAGCGTGCTGGCCGATGCCACGCGCGGCCTGATCAACGCCGGCATCGTGCAGTTGCAACTGCCGGCGGTGCGGCCCAGCACGCTGATGCCGCAGGCCAGCCCGGCCGACGGCAGCGCTGCGCTGGTCTGGTTGCGCCTGCGCCAGGCCCGCGCCACCGCCGGGGTGTGTGACCTGGTGGCCGTGCATCCCAATGCCGCGCTGGCCAGCCAGGCCCTGGCCGCCGAGCCCACTGGGCCGGCCGCAACACCGGACGGCGCAGCCGCAGCCGCCGATCCCGCTGCCGCACCAACCACCGCACCAACCACCGCACCAACCGCCGCACCGTCACCCGGCCCGCTGCCGCCGGGCCAGATCAGCGGCACGCTGGACCCGGTGCGTGGCCTGGCCAGCGTGGCCCAGCCCTACAGCGCATTTGGCGGCCGGCCCGCCGAGGCCGACGCCGGCTTCAACACCCGGGTCAGTGAGCGCCTGCGCCACCGCCAGCGGGCCCTGACGGCCTGGGACATCGAACGCCTGGTGCTGGACGCCTTCCCTCAGCTCTACAAGGCCAAATGCATCAGCAACGACGCGCTGCGCGATGCCGCAGATGGTGTGGCAGGTGGCACGCCTGACCCCAGCGCAGACCCCACCGCGACAAGCCTGCCACCCGAGCCCGGCCGCATCGATCTGGTGCTGGTGCCCAACATCACCCAGCGGGTGCCGGCCGA
>JANPOW010000429.1:0-3680 GCA_031428185.1 Betaproteobacteria bacterium
GCGTGCCTCACGCAGCTGCTTGTAAACACCGTCGTCGTGCCACTGCTGCACCCAGCCCGGTTCACGCTTGGGCAGGTCGCCACGCATCGGGAAGGGCGTGTCGGGTAGGTTCAGGGTGGCGCGGTAGTCCTGCGCGGCGGCGCCAGGCGGTGTTGCCTGGTCGGATGAGGCGGGGGTGTTCAGGGCATCGGTCATGGCAGCGTCACGCCGGGGTGGCCGGCGCGCTCGTCAAGGCTTGGGTGGGGTGGGGCGGGGCGCAAGGCGCGCGGTGGACTGCCGGCAGGCCTGCTCGAAGCAATGTCAGCGCGGTGAGCGCCTAAATTCGGTCGCGGCTGGTTTGCCGGTGCGTGGCGGCATGCACCGGGGCCGAGCGAGGCGATGAATAGCCCATCGCGGAATTGTACGGGCCGCACCCGTGCGCGCCGCCGCCGTGCCGGCCGGCGCTGGCCTTGCTGCTGGCCGGCCGGGGCAGGTGCCCCGGGGCCGCGCCGGTCGTCAAGCGGTCAGTGCAACGCCACTGGCCCACACGCTGCATTTGGCCGGCCCGTGCGCACCGCACACCAACCCCTGATTGAAGCGTGCGCAATTTCACGGGTGATCTTGACGCGCGGTTTCAAATTTACCGATTTAGATGTAATTGCTGTATTGTCTGTTCACTTTCATTCGATAGGGGTCTGGGCTGTACACGTTTTGAACCGATGCGCTGCTGCTGCTCCTGGCAGTTTGTTGGAAAACTTTACATGTCGGCGCAACCTAGACGGTGCCAGAGCTGCAAATTGTTGATTCAAAGGGACTGGCAGAACCGGCACATTCATTACTAAAAATGAAAGTTCACGCTAACTGACGCCTCATAAAGGCCAAATGAATCGTGAATTGACGATCAATCAATCAACCCTCGCTGGAGTAACCATGAAATCTTCCTTGAAATTTTTCGGCGCAGTCGCCATTGGCCTGTTTGCAGTGGCTGGCTCGGCCATCGCTGGCCCGGTCCTGGCGGTGCCAGAACCCGGCTCGCTGGCGCTGGTCGGTTTGGCGGTGGCCGGCCTGATCGCCGCATCACGCAAAGCCAAAAAGTAAGTCGTTTTTTTTGGTGACGGCCCTGCGAATATCAAATTCACCGGGCCGCCTGCCAAGACACGGTATGACTCTGGCTTGATGAATTGTCTGATTTCCAAATTGACTGACACGGCTGCGCAGTCAATTTGAAAGTCTGAAACAAGAAACCCAGAGATGATCCTGGTGATGCCAGATCACTGTCGCGCTGGCAAATCTCTTGACTTCCAGTCCGGGGTTTCTTTATCGGTTGGTCATGCACCAGAAAAACTCTTTTCAGCCTTCATGCGGTAACCGCCGCATGCTTACCGCGCAGCACGCCAGGCGAGTCGCCTGCAGGCTGGCGCCAGTATTCAACGAACGCCAACAAACAGAGGCAGTCACATCATGAGCACTTTCACCTTCCGTGTCACCTCGTCTGCGACCAATACCGCTGGCAGCGCCTACGGGCAGCAGCCTGACCTGGGCACGCCCAGCTTTCTGGACCTCTACATCAGCGGCAGCAGCGACCCGCTGGTGCCCAACGGGCAGTATGACGCCTATTGCCTGAACCCGCTGATCAACATCAACCTGTCGCCTACCACGTACAGCGCCGAGAATATGGCCGGCAACACGGCGGCATCATTTGTGCCCATCGGCTTCAGTTCGATGTCGCAAACCCAGGTTGACCAGATCAACTGGCTGCTGTCGCAAAACTTCACGTCTGACGCCAAATACGGCGGCCAATACAACTTTGGCGAGGTGCAAACCGCCATCTGGAAACTGGTTGGCTTCACCGACGCGCAAATCTCGGGCGCCGGGCTGGACCTGTTCATCAACGACAACGGCCGCAATGTGGTGTCGGCCAGCGACATCAGCTTTTTGACATCAGCCGCCCAAAGCGCGGTGGCCAGTGGCAATGGTGTGTTGCCGACTGATGCGTTTTTCTCCACCATCATCGACCCAGCCGGCAACGTGCAGCCGCTGATCGTGCAGCTGCAAAGCGCCAAGCTGGGCAACTTTGTCTGGTCAGATACCAATGGCAACGGCCTGCAAGACAGCGGCGAGGCCGGGGTCGACAGGGTGGTCGTGGAGCTGTATGACACCGCCGGCAAGCTGATTGCCAGCACCATCACCGGCGACGACTACAGCACTGCGGCGGTCGAGCATGGCTTCTACCAATTTGCCGGCCTGCATGCGGGTGACTACCAGGTCAAGTTCATTGCCCCGGCCTACAACTTCACCACCGCCAATGCCAACGGCAACAGCCAGGACACGCTGGACAGTGACGCCGACGCGCTGACCGGCCTGAGCCATGTGGTGAGGCTGGCCGCGGGCCAGTCCAACCAGACGCTGGACGCCGGCCTGGTGGCCAAACCGGCCAATGCCAGCGTGTCGGGGTATGTGTATGAAGACTTTGGCAACGACGGGGTGCGCGGCGCGGGTGAACCAGCGCTGGCCGGTGTCACCATCACCCTGACCGGTGTGGACAACCTGGGCCATGCGGTGAGTGCCAGCACCGTCACCGACGCAGCGGGCTTTTATGCGTTCACCGGCCTGGCGGCTGGCACCTACACGGTCACTGAATCGCAACCCGGCGCCTACCTGGACGGCAAGGACACTGCCGGCAGCAACGGTGGCAGCACGGCGGTCAACGATGTCATCAGCAATGTGGTGCTGGCCGCTGGCGACAACAGCGTCAACAACAACTTCGGCGAGCTGGTGGGTGCGCAAATCCGCGGCACCGTGTTCTGCGACGACAACAACGACGGCACCCAACAGGCGGGTGAAGTGGGCCTGGGCGGCGTCACTGTCAATCTGAGCGGTATGAACGACCGTGGCATCGCAGTGAGCGCCAGCACGGTGACCGCAGCCGATGGCTCCTACATCTTCGTCGGCCTGCGCCCGGGCACCTACAGCGTGACCGAGCCCACCCAGCCGGCCGGCAAGCTGGACGGCATCGACACAGCCGGCCTGAACGGCGGTGGCACGGCCGGCAACGATGTCATCAGCAACATCACGCTGACGCAAGGCTTCATCAGCGACAACAACAACTTCGGCGAGATCAAGCCCGCCGGCATCACCGGCGTGGTGTTTGCTGACAGCAACAACGACGGCATCCAGGGTGCGGGTGAGCTGGGCATCCCCGGTGCCACCATCAGCCTGACCGGCACCGACGACCGTGGCCAGGCCGTGACAGCCACCACCACCACCTTGGCCGACGGCAGCTACAAGTTTGCCGACCTGCGGCCGGGCAACTACACGGTCAGCGAGACCCAGCCGGTGGGTTATCTGGACGGCAAGGACACGGTGGGCAGCAGCGGCGGGGTGCTGACCGACGACAAGATATCGGCCATCGTGCTGGGTGCCGGTGTGACCAGCAGCGGCAACAATTTTGCTGAGCTCAAAGCCGCCTGCATCCTGGGCACGGTGTTTGACGACAAGAACAACGACGGCGTGCAAGGCGCGGGTGAAACCGGCATTGCGGGTGCCACCGTCACGGTCACCGGCACCAATGACCTGGGCCAGGCGGTCACGGCCACGCTGCTGACCGACGCCAACGGCAACTACAAGTTTGTTGACCTGCGCCCCGGCACCTACACCGTCACCGAAAGCCAGCCTGCGGGTTATCTGGACGGCAAAGACAG
>JANPOW010000430.1:0-17872 GCA_031428185.1 Betaproteobacteria bacterium
TGGAATATTTCAACATCGCCACCGTGGCGCAGCTGGACGCGCAGGTGTGGGGCCAGGGGTTTGACGCGCCGCTGTTCTGTGATGAGGTGGACGTGCTGCAGCAGCGTCTGGTGGGTGAAAAACACCTCAAGCTGCGGGTGCGCCACGCCGGCCAGTTGCGCGACGCGATCTGGTTTGGCCACAGTGACATGCTGCCGGCCCGGGTGCGGCTGGCCTACCGGCTCAACCTGGACAGCTTTCAGGGCCAGCAGCGCTTGCAGATGGTGGTGGAGGCCGTGGTGGATGCCACGCCGTAGCCCCCGGTTCAGAATGGGCACGCTGCCCACCGAAGGAGATGGCCTTGCCCCACGACCACGACCACGACCACGACCACGACCACGACCACAGCACCCTGAGCGCGATGGACCTGCGGGTGCGGGCGCTGGAAACCGTGTTGACCGAAAAAGGCTATATCGACCCGGCCGCGCTGGATGTGCTGATCGACAGCTACCAAACCCGCATCGGCCCGCGCAACGGCGCCCGGGTGGTGGCGCGGGCCTGGGTAGATGCCGGCTTCACCGATTGGCTGCAGCGTGACGCCACAGCGGCAATCGCCTCGCTGGGCTACAGCGGGCGCCAGGGCGAGCACATGGTGGCCGTGTTCAACAGCCCGGCGCAGCACAACCTGGTGGTCTGCACCCTGTGCAGTTGTTACCCGTGGTCGGTGCTGGGCCTGCCGCCCACCTGGTACAAAAGTGCGCCCTACCGCGCCCGGGCGGTGCGTGAACCGCGTGCCGTGCTGGCCGACTTTGGCGTGGCGCTGCCGGCGCAACAATCCATCCGTGTGTGGGATTCGACCGCTGAAATCCGCTACCTGGTGATCCCGCAACGGCCGGCCGGCACGGATGGTCTGGGCGAGGCGCAGTTGGCTGACCTGGTGAGCCGGGATTCGATGATTGGCACCGCGCTGGCGCTGCCACCTGCGCAAACCGTGGCCGCGCCATGAGCTACACCAACCATGCCGACCTCGGCGGCCTGCCCGGTTTTGGCGCGGTGCAGCCCGAACCCGAAGGCAGCTTGTGGCATGCCACCTGGGAGCCGCGCGCGATGGCGCTGACGGTGGCGATGGGCGCCACCGGCGCGTGGAACATCGACCAGAGCCGCAGCGCCCGCGAGACCCTGCCCGACTACCGGCAGCGCAGCTACTACCAGGTCTGGCTGGGCGGCCTGCAGCGCCTGCTGGCTGACCGGCAATTGCTGCATGCTGACGAGTTGGCCGCCGGCCATGCCTTGCATCCAGCACCGCCACTGCCGCGCCGGCTGGCCGCCAGCCAGGTGGTCAGCACGCTGGCCCGGGGCGCGCCCACTGCCAGGCCGGGCAATGCCGTCGCACGCTTTGCCATTGGCGATGCAGTGTTGACCAACCCCACCCCAAGCGACCACCACAGCCGCCTGCCGGGCTACACCCGAGGCAAGCGCGGCGTGGTGGCGCAACTGCACGGCCAGCATGTGTTTGCCGACAGCAGCGCCCAAGGCCTGGGCGAGCAGCCGCAGTGGCTTTACAGCGTGGTGTTTGATGGCGCCACGCTGTGGGGCGACGGCGCGGACGCCACGCTGCAGGTCAGCATCGACGCCTGGGAATCCACCCTGGCGCCGGCCACGCCATGACCGCCGTGCTCAACACGCCAGACGGCACCACACCGGTATTTGCCGAGCCCTGGCAGGCCCAAGCCTTTGCAATGACGCTGCAGCTACACCAGCGCGGCCTGTTCAGCTGGCCCGAATGGGCCGCCGCGCTGGCCGCGCAGATCAGCAGCGCCCAGGCCGCCGGCGATGCTGATCTGGGCGATACCTACTACCAGCACTGGCTGGCCGCGCTTGAAACCTTGGTGGCGGCCAAAGGCGCTGGCAGCGCAGCGGAATTGGCGCGCTGCGCCAGTGCCTGGGACCATGCGGCCGACCGCACCCCGCACGGCCAGCCCATCACACTGCAGCCGGCTGACTGGCCCCGCTGAGACCGCCCCGCTGAGACCGCCCCGCTGAGATCGTCCGGCTGAGAGCGCCCGGCTGAACACACGCCGATCAGGTGCGCGGCTCGCCCTGCCGGTTGACGGTGATGGTGGCGCCCGGCGGATGTGTCATCTGCACCTGGTGCTGCTGGCCGCGGAAGTTGTAGGTCACGTTCCAGTACTCGGTGCGGGCCTGGCCCGGCACATCGGCGCAGCGCTGCACATCGGCGCTGCGCTGGCCATTGCGGTCGCGGCCCACGTTGGCACCCACGGCGGCACCGGCGGCCAAGCCCCCCACGGTGGCCAAGTCACGGCCCACACCACCACCCACCTGGTGGCCCAGGATGCCGCCCAGCAAACCACCCACGATGGCACCCGGCACGTTGGCGCCACTGCGCTCGTTGTTGACCTGGCCCGGCTCCACCCAGCAACGCTGCTGCGGCGTGGCCAGCACGGCGCGCACCTCGCTGACATCGGCCCGGTACAGCCGCTCACCACCCCGGCGGCGGTAGTCGCGCGTATCCACCGGGTCAGGGGCCAGCACCGGCTGCGGGCCGTAGCGGTCATCGTCCACCCGGTCATTGCTGGCCAGGCGGCGCGCCGATGACACCTTGTCGTTCAAGCCCATCGCGCCCAGCGACGCATAGCGCCCTGGCCGCAGCACCACACAACTGCCGCCGTAACCGGCGTCCTGACAGACCTCCCAGCGGTCACGCGCCACCACCACGGACGAGGCCTGGTCATTGAAGCCGATGCGTGTGAAATCGGGCAAGGCCTGGGTGGCGGTGTATGCCCGACCACCAAAACCATCGTGCTCGTAAAACGTCACCTGCGCGGCTGCCTGGCCCGCCAGGCCCAGGCCGGCCAACGCCAGGCCGCACGCCAGCAGGCTGTAGCGCGCCGATCTGGCGGGGGCCGCCCGGTGGTGTGGCGCGCCACTGTTGCCCGCTGCAGGGCTGTCAGCCGTGCTGGCGGCGGCGGTCATTGAAGCGGTCGGTTTTGGCATGTCTGTCTCCGGTGTTGCCCACCATGCGCTGCGGCCAAGACGGCCAGCGTGCCGGGCGAATTCACCCCTAGTGTGGGCCGGGCTGGGCGCTGCGACCAGCGGACGGCGCCGGCTGCCGCCGTAGTGCTTGTCCTACGGCGCCCCCTCAAACAGGTGGCGTAGGACACATCCCACAGGGCTTCGGCGTTGCACTGACCGTGCGCTGCGCCGCCCGGGCTGCATACTCGGTCCAGTCCAAAGCGTGGTGTGCCGTGTCCTCGGGTGCTGATGGCTGCTGCGGCAGGTGGTCAGGCCCGTTGCAAGGTCGCAGCGCCGGACTGGCAGCAATCCGCCCCGGACAGCGCGGTTGGCGCCCAACCTCCAGGACCCTGACGACCAGCTGCCGTCCATGCACCCGCTCAAGACTTTCATCGTCGAAGACAGCCCAGTGATCCGCGATAACCTGATCGCGACACTTGAAGAGCTCGTGCCGGTCAAGCTGGTGGGCACCGCCGAGGACGAAACCACTGCGGTGCATTGGTTGCTGGTGCCGCGGCAGCAAGTGGATCTGGTCATCATCGACATCTTCCTCAAAGCCGGCTCTGGCCTGGGTGTGTTGCGCGCGGCCGGTGCCATGCAACACGGCGCCAAAATGGTGGTGCTGAGCAATTACGCCACGCCCGACATGCGGCGCAAGTGCCTGGAACTGGGCGCCGATCGGGTGTTTGACAAATCCCACGACATCGACGCCCTGATCAGCTACTGCGCCGAGTTGTCGGTGGCACCGGGTCGGCCTCAAGCCACCCCGCCGGGCAGCCCATCGTCGGGCGACAAGCACGGGCGCAATGGCCACGGCCCATCAGGCTGAGGCCTCAGCACATGGTGCGCCCATGAGCGTGCGCGGCGTCATCCAGCGCAGCCCGCTGTTGTTGGCTGTGGCCTGTGTGGCCGCGGTGGCCATGGTGCTGGCCAGTGAGGGCTTGTTCCAGCGCTCGGCGCTGCAGCTCGACGCCCTGAGCCAGAGCCGAGTTGCGCGCGAGACCATCCAGGCTCTGGAGCGCAGCGTCCTGGCGGCTGAATCGGGCCAGCGCGGTTATCTGCTGACCGACAGGCCCGAGCACCTGGCCCCTTACCAGCAAGCACTGCAAGACATCGACCGCACGCTGCGCAAGCTGGACGACCACTACACCGGCGCGGCCAGGCCGCAGGCCGTGCTGGCGCGCCTGCACAGCGCCACCGCCACCAAACTGGCCGAACTGGCGCTGACCATCCAAATGCGTGACGAGAAGCGCGGTACGGCTGGCATCGACATCGTGCTGAGCGGGCTGGGCCGGGAGCAGATGGAAACCATCCGGCAACTCAGTGCCGAACTGTTGGCCGACGAGACGACCCGGGTCGTGGCCGGTCGGGCCGACCTGAACCGCACGCTGCTGGGCAGCCGGGTGGGCGTGGGTGCCCTCAGCTTGCTCAGCTTGCTGGCCTTGTTCCTGTTCTTGCGCCAGGCCACGCTGCAGCAGCGCCATGAGCAAGAGCTGCGCCGTGTCACCCTGGCCGAGCGAGACGGCCTGGACGTGCAGGTGCGCCTGCGCACAGCCCAGCTGACCGAGCTGACCCAGCACCTGCAAACCGCACGGGAGGACGAGCGAAACCGCCTGGCGCGTGACCTGCACGATGAGCTGGGCGCACTGCTGACCTCAGCCAAGCTGGACGCGGCGCGCATCAAATCGCGCCTGGCCGCGCTGCAGCCACCACCACCCGAAGCGCTGGACCGCCTGGCGCACCTGGTGGGCACGCTCAACAGCAGCATCGCGCTGGGCCGCCGCATCATTGAGGACTTGCGGCCGTCCACCCTGGTCGACCTGGGCCTGCAGGCCACGCTGGACATCCTGGCGCGCGAGTTCGCCGAACGCTCCGGTGTGCAGGTGCATTGCAACCTGGCGCCGGTGCGGCTGGCGCCCGCCACCGAGATGGTGATTTACCGGCTGGTGCAAGAGGCGGTGACCAACATCAGCAAATATGCGCGCGCCAGCCAGGTCTGGCTCAGCCTCACCGAGCTGCCCGGCGCGGTGGCCCTGGTGGTGCGCGATAACGGCATCGGCTTTGATACCAGCAGCCAGCACAACGCGGCCTACGGCCTGGTGGGCATGCGCTTTCGGGTGGAGGCCGAGGGCGGCACGCTGGCCGTGCTGTCCGGGCCCGGCCTGGGCACTGAACTGCAGGTGCGCTTGCCGCTGGCGGCCCTGCCGGCGGCGTCAGCGCTGGCGCTGCAAACGTTCAGCTGACAGCGTGCGGGCATGGCCGGTTGCGGCGCAACCGGCCGCTCTGGTCACCTGGCCTGTTGAACACCAGCTCAGTTGCGCCCGCTGGGCCTCGCTGGCGCTGTTGCGGGCGTGCTGGTGGCCGGCGCCGCAGTGCTCTCAAAGCGCACCCGCAACTGCCACTGGTCGGGGCCACCGGGCGCCCACACATCAACGATGAAGTGCTGCATCCCGGCGGCGTCGCGGCTGCGAAAACTGGCCACGGCGTTGGCACCCACCTCGTACACCGCCAGGTGTGACAGCGCGGCTGGCTTGGCCGCCTGGCCCGGCGTCTGCGGCATTGCCGGCCGCGCTTGCAGCCAGGCCTCGCGCGACAGCGTGCTGGCATCGGCCCGCCGCAGCTCAAACAGCGGCGACAGCAGGCTGTCCAGCGCCGCCAGGTGGTGCTGGGCGTGCGCCTCGGCCAGGCGCCGCTCCAGCGAGCCGAACTGCTGCATGTACAAGGTCAGCGTGGGCACACCCCGGCCGCCGGGTTGGGCCAGTGCCGGCGCAGCGCCCAGCACGGCCGCCGCTGCGGCCAACACCAGGCCGCAGCCCGCCACCGACCAACACTGACGCAGCCGCATGCTCAGCCCGCCGGATCAAAAGCTCAGCGCGCAGTAACCGCCGCCGGCGTTGACCCAGTTTTGCTGCAGCTTCCAGTTGCGGCTGTTGAAGCTGACATTGGCCTGCGCACCGTTGCTGGTGGGGAACAGCGTGCCGAACGTCCAGGCGCACTTATCACCGTTCTCGTTGCCGCTGGTGTCATACCAGGCGTTCAGGTCGGGGTCAGTCACGGTCTCGGACAACTCGTGAAAGATCACGCTGGCCATCGCGTCCACGCCACCGTCACCGTTGGGCGATGGCGACTTGACGCCGCAGCCGGCCGGCGCGATGGTGGCCGCGTTGCCGACAAACGAATACTTGATGTCCACCCCGCCCAGGCTGGCGTGGGTGTGCCAGCCGCAGTATTGCGAGCCAAAGCCCGAGGTCTCGCGCACGTCGGGCGCGGTCAACACGAAATACACGCCGTTGGCATCACGCGGAAACCAGCCACCGGTGATGGCATTGCTGACGATGGTCTTGATGTTGGCGTCCGACAGCGCGTTGCCCAGCGAGTAGTTGTCGCTGGTGCTGCCAGCCAGCGTCACCACGTTGCGCACCGGCGTCTTGGCGCTGTTGTAGTAGGTGGTGTTGGTGTTGAAGATCGGCGTGCCGCCCAGCCCCTGCATGAAGGCGGTGAGGATGGTTTTTTGCGCCGCCGTCCAGCTGCCGTACCAGATGTAGTAGACGTTGGTGTTGGCCGTCATCACCGGGCCGCCGTGGTAGCTGATGCCGTTGGTGACGGCCGGGCGCACAGCAGCCTGGCCGTTGCTGGCGCGCCGGGCGGTGGTGGCCGCTTCGTCAATCTCGCCTTGGCCTCGGCCGGTCGGGCGGTAGACGGCATCGCTGTCCTTGTTGACCGGCGCAGCCTGCAGTGCGGCGCAGCAGGCCAGCGTCAGTGCGGTGGCAAGCGTGCTGGCAAGCTGGGGTTGGGCGAAACGGATCATGGCGTGTTTCCTCGATAGGGCGGCGTGCCGCGGGGTGGACGATAGGACGGGCAAGAGTTAACCGGCGACGATACGCCAATGGCAGTGATGAATTCACCAAGGCGATGAGCCAAACCGGTAACACCGGTAACGCTGACATTTCAAATGGCAGGGTTGAAACACAAGCCGCTGGGCCGCGCCCGCGTGCTTGGCTGCAATGCAGCCCGCGCCAGGGCGCCGACACCGCAGGGCGGCGTCGTCCTACAGCGCACCGCGTAGCAGGCCGATGGCCTGGCCGCAAGGCGCTTTCTACAGTGAATTCATTGACAGCGCAGCCGCAGAGCAGCCGGCAGCGCTCAGCCACATACCCCCGACGAGGATGACCCCATGCCCGAACGCAACACGGCCAGCTGCGCCACCCAGACGGACAAGATGGTCATGACGCTGGACACCGCAGCCTTCGAAGCGGCGCGCCGCAGCCTGGACCAAGGCGCGGTAACACCCAGCTACGGCCCGTGGCGTGAGGACATCATCCAACTGCTGAATGATTCCCTGGCCACCGAGCTGGTGTGTGTGCTGCGCTACCGCCGTCACCACTTCACGGCGCAGGGCATGGCGTCGCCCAAGATTGCCGAAGAATTTTTGGTGCATGCCAATGAAGAACTGGGCCACGCGGACCGGCTGGCCCAGCGCATCGTGCAGCTCGGTGGTGTGCCGGATTACGCCCCCGACACGCTGAGCAAACGCAGCCATGCTGACTACGACGAATCGACGGACTTGAAAGCCATGATCCGCGCCAATCTGGTGGCTGAGCGGGTGGCCATCGAAACCTACAGCCAGATCATCGGCCTGATCGGTGACAAGGACAGCACCACCCGCCGCCTGCTCGAAGACATCCTCAGCGACGAACAGGAACACGCTGAAGAGTTGAGTGACTGGCTGGGCGGCTGAGCCGCTCAAGCCGGCAGCCACCGCGCTGCACCCCAGCACCATCCGCGCAACACACCCAAGACCAACCACCGGAGCAACACATGACCACCATCGCCAACACCACCCGCAGTATCCTCACCCGCACCTTGACTGCCGCCATCATCGGCGCCGGCCTGCTCAGCGCCACCGGTTGTGCCGTGACGCGCGGCCAAGAATCGGTGGGCGCTTATGTGGACGACGCCGCCATCACCACCGCCGTCAAAGGCCGCTTCATCGACAACCCGGATGTGGATGCGTCCAGCATCAAGGTCGAGACCATGAAGGGCACCGTGATGCTGTCGGGCTTTGCCAAGAACATGAAAGAAAAGTCCACCGCCGAATCCATCGCGATGCGTGTCAGCGGTGTCAAGAATGTGCGCAACGAGATTGCCGTGCGCCCGTGATGGTTTGAGCCCCAGCGGCCAAGCGCCGCAGGCCCGCCCAAAAAGCCCCGCCGGCCAAACGCCTGCGGGGCTTTTGCTTGGCCGGCCCGCCGGCCTGATCGGCCCGGCGGGGGTCAGCGCGGCTGGCATGATGCGCTGCCCCGCAGCCCGCTGACACCCACGATGCCAAGCCCCGTCACCGAACCCGCATTTGCCGCCCAGGTGCAAGCCCTGCGGCCGCAGTTGTTGCGCTTTGCACGCAGCCAGTTGCGCAACGAGGCCTGGGCCGAGGACGCGGTGTCCGACACCCTGCTGGCGGCACTTGAAAAACCCGCAGGCTTTGGCGGCCAGTCGCAGCTCAAGACCTGGCTGGTGGGGGTGCTCAAGCACAAGGTGGTGGACCAGTTGCGCCGCCACAGCCGCGAGGCCACGGTGCTGACCAGCGACGACGGCGAGGACCTGGACCCCTCACTGTTTGACCACACCGGCCACTGGCGCGATGCCGCACCCGACTGGGGCAGCCCCGAAGCCGCCTGCGGCCAACGTCAGTTTTTTGCGGTGCTGGAGGCCTGCTGTGACCACCTGCCGCCGGTGCAGGGCAGGGTCTTCATGATGCGGGAGTGGCTGGAGCTGGAGACCGACGAAATCTGCAAGGAGTTGCAGATCAGTTCGACCAACCTGTGGGTGTTGCTGCACCGCGCCCGGCTGCGGCTGCGTGAATGCCTGCAACAGCGCTGGTTTGGTGTGCAGCGGGCGCCCACCTGAGCCTGTGTGCCAGACCACCGCCCGCCGCCCGCCCCGACACCCACCACATGAAAATCCGCCGCACCTGCCAGGAGGTGACCCGCCTGGTGCTGGAAAGCAATGACCGCAGGCTGGCCCCACTGGAGCGGCTGCAACTGCGCCTGCACTGGCTGGCGTGCAAGCGCTGCCTGGGCTTCCGCCGGCAGCAGCAGGTGATACGCCACGCACTGGACCAGTGGCGTGGCTACCGCAACAGTGGCAGTGATGGGCCGGTGGGCGACTGACGCGGCAGCACCCGCCAGGCGCAGCGCCGCCGCCGTGGCCCCGGGGCCCAGAGCTCAGGCCGGCCTGCCCCAGCCGCCGCCGCCCGGTGTCTCGACCACAAACACATCACCCGCCTGCATTGCCACTTGGGCGATGTAGGCCAGTGGCTCCACCCGGCCGTCGGCCCGCTCGACGCGGTTGATACCCGGTGCCCCGGCGCTGCCACCGGCCGCACCAAACGCACCATGCAAGCGGCCGTTGCTGAGGATGGCGGCGGTCATCGGCTGCAAAAACCGCACGCGGCGCACCCCACCATCGCCACCGCGCCAGCGCCCGGCGCCACCCGAGCCGGTGCGGATCTCGTAGCTGTCCAGCCGCACCGGGAAGCGGGATTCCAGCACCTCCGGGTCGGTCAGCCGGCTGTTGGTCATGTGGGTCTGCACCACGCTTGTGCCGGCAAAACCCGGCCCGGCGCCCGAGCCACCGGCAATCGTCTCGTAATACTGGTGGGTGGCATCACCAAAGGTGAAGTTGTTCATGGTGCAGGGGCTGGCGGCCAGCACACCCAGCGCGCCGTACAGCGCGTTGGTCACACACGACGACGTCTCCACATTGCCGGCCACCACCGCCGCCGGCGGCTGCGGGTTGAGCAGGCAGCCGTCAGGCACCGTGATGCGCAGCGGCTTCAGGCAACCGGCGTTGAGCGGGATGTCGTCATCCACCAGTGTGCGGAAGACATACAGCACGGCGGCCATGGTCACCGCCTTGGGCGCGTTGAAGTTGTCCGCCAACTGGGCGCTGCTGCCAGTGAAATCAATGTGCGCCTCACGCCGCACCACGTCCACCGTCAGCGCCACCTGGATGTGGGCACCGTTGTCCATCGGCAGGGTGAACTCACCATCACGCAGGGCGGTGATCACCCGCCGCACCGATGCTTCGGCGTTGACCTGCACATGGCCCATGTAGGCCACCACGGTGGCCAGGCCCCACTGCGCCACCATGGCCTGCAGTTCTTGCTGGCCTTTTTCATTGGCGGCAATCTGGGCGCGCAAATCGGCCAGGGTCTGCTCGGGGTTGCGCGCCGGCCAGGGGCCGCTGGCCAGCGCGGCGCGCAGTGTGGCCTCTTGCAGCACACCGCCGCGCACCAGCAGCAGGTTGTCCAGCAACACGCCTTCTTCGTCGATGCAACGCGAGAACGGTGGCACCGAGCCGGGCGTGATGCCACCGATGTCGGCATGGTGGCCACGGCTGGCGACATAAAACACCGGTGGCTGGGGGGCGTTGGGTCGCGGTGCGGCATCCAGCCACACCGGTGTCACCACCGTCACATCGGGCAGATGGGTGCCGCCGTGGTAGGGGTCATTCAGCACATACACATCCCCCGGCTGCATGGCCGGGTTGCGGTTGATCACCGTCTTGATCGATTCACTCATCGAGCCCAAGTGCACCGGCATGTGCGGCGCGTTGGCGATCAGCGCGCCGGTGGCATCAAACAACGCACAACTGAAGTCGAGCCGCTCTTTGATGTTGACCGAGTGCGCGGTGTTTTGCAGCCGCAGCCCCATCTGCTCGGCGATGTTCATGAACAGGTTGTTGAAGACCTCCAGCATCACCGGGTCAGCGGCGGTGCCGATGGCCTGCACGCTGGCGCGCGGCAGCACCCGGCGCAGCGTGAGTGAGGCATCAGCACCCACCTCGGCCTGCCAGCCCGGCTCCAGCACGGTGGTGGCGTTGCGCTCGGTGAGCACGGCGGGGCCATCAACCCGGCTGCCGGCGGGCAGCTTGTTGCGGGCGTGCAGCGCGGCCTCACGCCAGGCATCACCGCTGCTGTCGTTTTGCGCGCAGTACATGCGCACGCTGGCCAGCGCGGTGGGTGTGGCGCTGGCACCCACCACGGCTTGTGGGCCTGCGGCTGACGGCGTGGCAGCCCGTGCCTGCGACACGCCCACCGCCTCCACCGACACCGCCTCGATCACCAGCGCCCGGCCCGGCATGCCAAAGGCAAAGCGTTGTCGGTAGGCGGCCTCGAACGCCGCGTGCATCTGCGCCACGTCGGCCGGTGCCACCGGCAGCGCGGTGTCAGTGCCCTGGTAGCGCAGCAGCAAGCGCTCGACGCGGTGGATGTGGGCGGCGGGCACGCCTTGCGCCGCCACGTCGGCCGCTGCCGCAGCGCCCAGGCTGGCCAGGCGCTGACTGGCCACGGCCAGGCCCGTGGCATCCAGCGGCAACTCGATGGAGGCTTCGCGCATCGCTGTCTGGTCGGCCAGGCCCATGCCGTAGGCCGACAGCACACCCGCCAGCGGATGGATGAAAACGGTCTGCATGCCCAGCGCGTCAGCCACCGCGCAGGCATGCTGGCCACCGGCGCCGCCAAAACACTGCAGGGTGTAGCCGGTCACGTCATGGCCACGCGCCACCGAGATGCGCTTGATTGCATTGGCCATGCTGGCCACTGCAATCTGCAAGGCGCCGGCGGCCACCTGCTCGGCAGTGGTCGGCCGGTGGGTGGCGCTGCTGACGCGTCGGGCCAGCAGCTCGAACTGCTGGCGCACCACCTGCGCGTCCAGCGGCTGGTCAGCCGCCGGGCCAAACACGGCCGGAAAGTGCGCCGGCTGCAGCCGCCCCAGCAGCACGTTGGCGTCCGTCACGGCCAGCGGGCCGCCACGCCGGTAGGCCGCCGGCCCGGGGTTGGCGCCGGCCGATGCCGGGCCGACGCGCAGCCGCGCGCCGTCAAAGTGAATGAGCGAGCCACCTCCTGCGGCCACAGTGTGGATGCTCATCATCGGCGCGCGCATGCGCACACCGGCCACCTGGGTGTCGAAGGCGCGCTCAAATTCACCCGGCTTGCCGTCCGCGCCGACAGCGTAGTGCGACACATCGGTGGACGTGCCACCCATGTCAAACCCGATCAGCCGGCCATGCCCGGCCGCCAGCCCGGTGCGCACCATGCCCACGATGCCACCGGCCGGGCCGGACAGGATGGCGTCCTTGCCCTGAAAGCGGTTGGCCTCGGTCAGCCCGCCCGAGCTTTGCATGAAGTACAGCGGCACGCCCGGCATCTGCCCGGCCACCTGGGCCATGTAGCGGCGCAGGATGGGCGACAGGTAGGCGTCCACCACCGTGGTGTCGCCACGTGGCACCAGCTTGATCAGCGGGCTGACCTGGTGCGACACGCTCACTTGGGTGAACCCGATACCGCGGGCCACCGCTGCTGCCGCCAGCTCATGCACCGGGTTGCGCCAGCCGTGCAAAAACACAATCGCGCAGGCGCGGATGCCGGCATCAAAGGCCGGCTGCAAATCACGCTGCAGCGCGGCAAGGTCCAGCGGCAATACCACGCCGCCTTGCGCGTCCAGCCGCTCTTGCGCCTGCACCACTTGCGCATACAACAACTCGGGCAGCACGATGCGGCGGTCAAACAGCCGGGGCCTGGCCTGGGTGGCAATGCGCAGTGCATCCCGAAAGCCCTGGGTGGTGACCAGCACGGTGCGGTCACCGCGCCGCTCCAGCAAGGCATTGGTGGCCACGGTGGTGCCCATCTTCACGCACAACACCTGGTCTGGTGTGATGGCCTGGCCGGGCTGCAAGCCCAGCAAACGGCGCATGCCCTCCACTGCCGCATCGGCGTATTGCTCGGGGTGCTCACTCAGCAGCTTGGCGGTGACCAGGCTGCCATCGGGGCGGCAGCCCACGATGTCGGTGAAGGTGCCACCACGGTCGATCCAGAACTGCCATTTTTCGGCCAAAAAGCTTCGATTGCTTGGCATTTCTGTGTCTACCCGGTGTTGACAGGTTGAAATTGTCATTCATTGCCGCACCGCTACGAAGTGGCGCTCAGCATGCTGCCGGCTGAAATCCATCAAGACGTGCTTGCCTTTATCGCGAAGATTCGCACCATGACGCACACGCACTGAAACCACGGCAATCGTTGCACCGTGGGTGGTGGGTGTCAGGGTGGCGTTGCCGCCGGCCCAGCATCGTCCAAAGGTGCCAGCAGGCCTTGCAATTCGGCCATTGCCAGTACCTCACTATTGCTCAGCGCGCCTCCCACCACTGCATCCACCAGCGCCGCCTTGCGCGCCTGCAGCGCCAGCAGTTTTTCCTCGATGCTGCCGGCAACCACCAGCCGATACACCGTCACCGGTTTGTCTTGCCCGATGCGGTGGGCGCGGGCGCTGGCTTGTTGTTCCACCGCCGGGTTCCACCACGGGTCCATGTGGATCACGGTGTCGGCAGCGGTCAGGTTCAGGCCCACGCCGCCGGCTTTGAGGCTGACGAGGAAGATGGGCACGGTGCCGGTCTGGAACTGCGCCACCCGCGCGCCGCGCTGCGCGGTGGGGGTGTCGCCGGTCAAGGTCAGCCAGGTCAAGCCCAGCGCCTGCAACTCGGGCTCGATCAGCCGCAGCATGCGGGTGAACTGGCTGAAGATCAGGATGCGCCGGCCCTCCATCACCAGCGTGGGCAAGGTCTCGCGCAGCCAGGCCAGCTTGGCGCTTGTCCCCCCGTAAACGCCGATGTCCGGCCCGGCCAGCTCCGCCGCACCCGGCGCGTCCAGCAACCTCGGGTCATTGCACACCTGCCGCAGCTTGAGCAGTGCGTCCAGGATGCTGACCATCGCGCCAGCAACGTGTTGCTTGGCCAGCACCCGGCGCACCTGCTCGTCTGCCGCCAGCCGCACCGTCTCGTACAGCGTGCGCTGGTGGCCGGCCAGGCCGACGCGGTGGATTTGCTCGGTGAGTGGTGGCAGCTCGGTGGCCACCTCGCTTTTTTTGCGGCGCAGGATGAAAGGCTGCACGCGGGCGGCCAGCAGGCGGGCGCGCTGGGTTTCACCGTTTTTCTCGATGGGGATGCGCCAGTCGCGATGAAATGTGCGGGCATCGCCCAGCCAGCCCGGCAGCAAAAAATGGAACTGCGCCCACAGCTCCCCCAGGTGGTTTTCCATCGGGGTGCCGGTCAGGCTGAGGCGGTGGCGGGCGTTGAGCCGGCGCGCAGCGGTGGCCGTGCGGCTGCCGGCGTTTTTGACCATCTGCGCTTCGTCCAGCACCACCAGATGCCAGGGCTGGGCTTGCAGCGCCATCGCGTCACGCCACAGCAGCGGGTAGCTGGTCAGCACGATGTGGGCTTGCGGGATGCGCGCGATGTCCGCGCTGCGGCGGGGGCCTTGCAGGGTGAGCAATTGCAGGGCGGGGGCGACACGCGCGGCCTCGGCCTGCCAGTTGAAGATGAGGGACGCGGGCGCCACGATCAGGGCGGGGATGTCCAGCCGGCCGGCTTGCAACTCCACCAGCAAGTGCGCCAGCGCCTGCGCGGTTTTGCCCAGGCCCATGTCGTCGGCCAGGATGCCGGCCAGGTTGCGGCGGCGCAGGTGTTGCAGCCATGCCAGGCCGTCGTGCTGGTAGGGGCGCAGGGTGAGCCCCAAGCCGGGTGGGGCGGGCACGGCGGGTGGTGGGCCGCTGCTGGCTTGCGCATCCAGCCACTGCAGGCCGGCGTCACCCTGCAGCAGCCAGTCGCGCCGGGCGCTGGGGTGGCTGGCCATCGCGTCTTGCAGGCCGGCGCGCAGCAGGGCCAGGCGCTGGGCGTCCCAGGACGACAGCAGCAGCGGCACATCGGCTTTGCGGCGCGGCGCGGTCAGCAAATCCAGCATGGCGCGGATGATGGCTTTGAGCGGTGCGGCCTCGGCGTCGATCAGCCGGCCGCCAGGGGCGTGCAGGCGGATCAGCGCGTCGTCGGCGATTGCCGCCAGTGCGTCGGCGTTGGTCCAGCGCCGGTCGTGCTGGATCAACCGGGCCAGCAGTGGCACCAGGTCCAGCGTCTCGCTGCCGTCGCGGGTTTGCAGCGTCACACCCAGGCTCAGCAGCCACGAGCCCATGCTGCGTGGCTGGCTGAGCGGTGCCAGTTTGATCTGCCAGGCAGACACCGGCTGGGCGGCGTGGGCAAAGCCGGGCAACACGTCGATCAACCAGCCCTCGGCCTGCAGCTGCGGCAGGGTGTCGGCCCAGAAGGCGTCAAAGTCAGCCTCGCGCAGCAGGCTCCACAGCGGTTCGTCGGGTGGCAGCGGTGACACGTCACCGCGCCACTGCAGCGCTGCGGCCGGCAGCCGGCGCAGGCCGGCGGCGTGCAGCCGGGTGTATGCAGCCGCTGTGGTGGCGGTCTCAGTAGGCGGCGAAAGCCGCCAACCCAGCCGCGCCACGGTGACTTGCGGGCCCCGCGCACCGAACAACGGCGTGCGGGCCGGTGGCAGCACAGGCCCGCAAGGCCGCAGGCCCAGCAGGCCGTCACCGCGGTCCAGTGTCTGCAGCCGCAGGCAGGGGGTGGGGGGCGCAGCGGGGGGCATCGGCATGATTGTCGATGCGGCACTTTGGCCGCGCCCTGCCGGCCCACAGGCGCTGTACGACGCGCGCTGGCGGCAGCACCCTGGGCCGACGCGCGCCAGCCGTGCCGGGCGCTTTGGCCTGCTACAGCGCGTGGCGGTACACCGCCGCCTCGAAGTCCACATAACCCGGATACGACACGGCGTCCATGAACGGCAGGATCTGCGATCCCCAATACCCGCCGATGCCGTTCTTGCGGTCAATCCAGTAGTACAGATTGCCCAGCCCGGCCCAGCTCACGCTGCCGGCCGGGCGGCCGGTGGCCGTGGGCGCCTCGTTGCGCTGGAAGGTGTAGGCCCAGGTCTTGGGCACGCCCGGGTCGAACTCGCCGTCGTTGGACAAGGACGGGATCGACGTGGTCCAGCCGCCGCTGTGCATGCCGGCGGGCAGGCCGTTCTGGCACATCGCGTCCACCGTGTCGGCCTGCAGCACCCGGCCGTGCGGGCCGGCGCCGTCATTCAAGAACATGCGGATGAACTTCATGTAGTCGCCCACGCTGGCGTACAGGCCGTGGCCGCCCATGTCCATCTCGGGCGGCTGCGGCAGGATCAGGTCAGGCAGCGCGGTGAGCTTGCCGTCCTGCGCCCGGTCATGCAGCGCGGCACGGCGCGCCAGCATGCCGGGGCTGAGCGTGAAGCTGGTGTCCTGCATGCCCAGCGGGCCAAAGATGCGCTCGGCAAACACCGCGCCCAGGCGCTGGCCGCGTTGCTGCTCGACGATGCGGCCCAGCCAGTCGATGTTGCAGCCGTAGCCCCAGCGCTCACCGGGGTCGGTCAGCAACACGGTGCGGATGGACGCAAACGTGCTGGACACCACGGTGGGGATGGCTTTGGCGTTGCGGTATTTCAAATCGTCGTGGCTGAAAAATTCATAGCTGAAGCCGGCGGTGTGCAGCATCAGGTCACGCACCGTGATGTCGCGCCTTGGCGCGCGTGTGAGCGGCTGGCCGGCGGCGTCAAACCCGGTCAGCACCTGGATTTCGGCGATCTCGGGCGCGTAGGCCTTGGCCGCGTCGTCCAGCCGGATCTTGCCTTCCTCCACCAGTTGCATCACGGCGGTGCCGGTGACCGATTTGGTGGTGGAGAAGATGGCCATGACTGAATCCAGCGTCATCGCCTGGGGCTGGCCCAGCTCGCGCACGCCGGCGCAGCCCTCAAAGATGTTGGCGCTGCGGTTGGTGGCCATGGCACCACGCCGGGTGCTCCACCAGCGCGGCCGGTGGTGTAGGCCAGCACGGTGTCGGCGGCGGTTTTGAGTGCGCTGTTCATTGCAGTTTCCAGTGGGTTGCAGCCAGAGGGGTCACGCGCGACGTCGGGCTGCAAAAGGCACGGCGGCGTGGGGTCAGCGGGCGGTGTCGGCAGCGTGGGTGCTGCTGGCGGTTGGGTGTGGGTGATGTGGCCTGCCAGGTGCTGGCCGCAGACCACGCGGTACACGATGGCCCACACCGCCTGGCGCAGCGCCAAGCCTGGCCGCGCAGTTTGCGCACCAGACGGCGGTGTGCTAATACGTTGTTACCCGTGGGGCGTGTTGACCGTGGTGCTGCCTGGCGGGCGTTGGCGAGCCCACCACCCGGAGCGACCACCCAGATTGACCACCCAGATTGACCACCCAGAGGCCACCACGCCCATGCCACCACGCCGATGCCACCACGCCCATGCCCGTGGTTTGACTGGACAATGTGGCCGCCTGTCCGGCTGCTCAAGAAAAAAACGTGCCCGCTGCCGCCCCTGCCGCCGTCTGTTTCCTGTTCACCGACATCGAGGGCAGCACCCGCTTGTGGGAGCAGCAAACCGACCTGATGCGTGCCGCGCTGGCCCGGCACGACGCACTCAACCGAAGCGCCGTGCAGGCGCACGGTGGGCGCATCGTCAAAGGCACGGGCGACGGCATCCACGCCGTCTTCCAGCAACCGCTGCAGGCCTTGCTGGCGATGCTGCAACTGCAGCACGCGCTGGCCGATGCAGCTGCAACCGCCGGCTTGGCTCTGAGCATCCGCTGCGGTCTGCACTGCGCGGCAGCCGAAGCGCGCGACAACGATTTTTATGGCCCCGAGGTGAATCGCGCCGCCCGCATCATGGGCGTGGCGCATGGTGGGCAGATGCTGGTCTCTGGCGTGGTGGCGGATGCCTTGTTGCAGCAACTGCCGCCCGGTGTGCGGCTCAAGGATCTGGGCGCTGTACGGCTGCGTGACCTGTCGCGCCCCGAGCGGCTGTGGCAGGTGTTGGCGCCGCCGCTGCGGGTGGATTTCCCCGCGCTGCGCTCGCTGGCCGCCACGCCCAACAACCTGGCCCAGCCGCTGAACCATTTTGTTGGGCGCGCGGCGGTGCTGGCGCAACTGCGCG
>JANPOW010000431.1:0-1715 GCA_031428185.1 Betaproteobacteria bacterium
GGCGGTGCGGCGCAGTGCGCTCAAGTGGGCGCCACAGCCCAGCGCCTCGCCAATGTCCTCGGCCAGGGTGCGGATGTAGGTGCCTTTGCTGCAGCGCACGTCCAGCACCAGCGTGGCATCTAACCAATCGATGATGTCCACACGATGAATCGTCACGCTGCGTGCATTGCGCTCCACGGCAATGCCGGCGCGGGCGTAGTCATACAGCGCCCTGCCGTCTTTCTTGATGGCCGAATGCATGGGCGGCACCTGGCTGATGAGGCCAGTGAAGCGGGCCACTGCCGCCTCGATCATCAAGCGGTCCACCATCACCGCACGCTCTTGCACCACCGCACCTTCACCATCCCCGGTGCTGGTGCGCTGGCCCAGGCGCAGCGTGGCGCGATAGGCTTTGTCGGCATCCAGGCTGACCTGGCTGAACTTGGTGGCAGCGCCAAAACACAGTGGCAGCAGCCCCGTGGCCAGCGGGTCAAGCGTGCCGGTGTGGCCGGCCTTTTCGGCGCGCAGCAGCCATTTGGCTTTTTGCAACGCATCGTTGCTGGTCCAGCCCAGCGGCTTGTCGAGCAGCAAGACACCATGCACGGCACGGCGTGTGATGCGGATGCGGGGCTCGCGGCTCATGGCGTGTTTGCGCAGCGCAGGCTCACGCCTCGCCGTCGTCCTTGGCGCGGGTGGCGTTGGCCTGGTGGATCAGCGCGCTCAGTTCGGCGGCGTGCTCAGTCGTGCGGTCAAACAAGAAATGCAGCGTGGGCACGGTGTGGATCTGCAGCAGCTTGAACAAGCCGTTGCGCAAAAAACCAGCGGCCTCATTCAGCCCGGCCTCGCACTGCGCGGTGTCACCCACCAGCAGCGAGAAGTAGACCTTGGCATGGGCGTAATCCGGCGTGACTTGCACGCTGTTGACCGTGACCATGCCGATGCGTGGGTCTTTCAACTCACGGATCAGCTGGCCCAGATCACGCTGAATCTGGTCGGCAACACGCACGCCGCGGTGGGGGATGGCTCGTTTGTGGCGCATGGGGTGGTCCTGGTGGCGTCCTGGTGGCGTCCTTGTGGCGTCCTTGTGGCGTCCTTGTGGCTTATGGCTTGGCAGCCCTCAAGTACAAACCCCGCCTTCTTTCGAGAGGCGGGGTTTGCAGGGTGAGGGCAAATCCGCCTTACAGCGTTCGGGCGACTTCCTTCACCTCGAAGAACTCCAGTTGATCGCCCTCGACGATGTCGTTGTAGTTCTTCAGCTTGATACCGCACTCAAAGCCTTCGGCCACTTCGCGCACATCGTCCTTCATGCGTTTGACCGAATCGACCTCGCCGGTGTAGATCACCACGTTCTCGCGCAGCAGGCGGAACTTGGCGTTGCGCCGCACCACACCCGAGGTGACCATGCAACCTGCCACCGTGCCGATCTTGCTGGCCACAAACACCGTGCGGATCTCGGCACTGCCGATGGCCTCTTCACGCTGCTCAGGTGCCAGCATGCCGGTCATCGCGGCCTTCACCTCGTCCACCGCGTCGTAGATGATGTTGTAGTAGCGGATGTCGACGCCGTTGCCCTCGGCCAGCTTGCGCGCACCCGAATCGGCCCGCACATTGAAGCCGATGATGACCGCCTTGGACGCAATCGCCAGGTTGACATCGCTCTCGCTGATGCCGCCCACCGCGCCATGCACCACCTGCACCTTGACCTCAGGCGTGCTGAGCTTCAGCAGCGACTGGGC
>JANPOW010000432.1:0-3374 GCA_031428185.1 Betaproteobacteria bacterium
CCGCACCACCACCCCCACCCCCCCACGCCCTACCCGCCAACCCCGAGGCCAGCTGGGACGACCAGCAGCCGGTGGTCACGCTGGGCCTGGAGGTGGGCTTCCGCCTGATCGCGCTGGTGGACAAGGCCCGGCAAGGTGACCTGCTGAGCCGCATCAAAGGGGTGCGCAAGAAGTTTGCGCAAGAGGTGGGTTTTTTGCCACCGGCAGTGCACATCCGCGACAACCTGGAGCTGAAACCCAGCGCCTACCGGGTGCTGCTGCGCGGTGCGGTGGTGGGTGAGGGTGAGGCTTTCCCGGGCATGTTGCTGGCCATCAACCCGGGTGGCGCGACGGTGAAATTGCCCGGCACGGTGACGGTTGATCCGGCGTTTGGCCTGCCCGCCACCTGGATCGAGGAGCGCCAGCGGGACATGGCCCAAATGAATGGATTTACGGTGGTTGATTGCGCGACCGTGGTGGCCACCCATCTTTCACACTTGATGCAGGTGAACGCTGCACGTTTGCTGGGCCGCGTCGAGACCCAGCAGCTGGTCGAGCATGTCACCAAGCAGGCCCCCAAACTGATTGAGGATGTGATCCCCAAAATGGTCGGTATTGCCACCGTGCAAAAGGTGTTGCAGCTCTTGCTGGAAGAGGGTGTACACATCCGCGACATGCGCTCCATCGTTGAGTGCATCGCCGAGTTTGCCGCCACCATCACCGACCCCGGTGAGCTGGCGCGGCGCATCCGGGTACACCTGTCACCGGCCATCGTGCAGCAGATTTACGGCCCCACCAAAGAGCTGGACGTGATTGCGCTGGACCCGGACCTGGAGCGCCTGGTCAGCCAGGCCCTCAACTCAGCCCACGGCGCGGCACTCGACCCGGGTGTGGCCGACACCCTGACCCGCGAGGCGGCCAATACCGCCCGCAAGCAAGAAGACCTGGGCCAACCGGCCTGCCTGCTGGTGCCCGACGCTATCCGGGTGCAGATGGCCAGGCTGTTGAAACGTGCTGCACCGCGCCTGAAAGTGCTGGGCCACAGCGAGATTCCTGAGACCCATTCGATCCGCATCGGGTCGATCATTGGAGGCACGGCATGAATGTGCAGAGATTCGCTGCCAAGACCGCCCGCGAAGCACTTGCCCTGGTGCGCCAGGCGCTGGGCGACGACGCGGTGGTGCTGTCCACCCGGCCGTCCCCCGAGGGTGTGGAAGTGCTGGCCCTGGCACCCGACGGCATGGCCCGCATCGCGCAAGCTGCCGCGCAGGCCGACCGGGTGAGGGCGCCCGCAGCCCAAGCCGCCGCCGTGCCCGCCCCCATCAAGACCGTGCAACTGGTGCCGGCACCGGCTGCTGCACCGGGCCGCACCGCCACCCTGGCCGAGCGCATTGCCGCACGCGGCGAGAAGCTGGCGCCGCGCCTCACGGCCATGCTGGAAAGCCGGCTGGACAGCCGGCCGGGGCCGCGCATCGAGCCGCGCCACGAGCAGCGCCAAGAGCCCAGCCTGGACGGCCCGGCGCCGGCCCAGCGCGCCAGCAGCAGCGCCGCTGACAGCGCAGCCGAGCCCAGCGTGGCGCAAGACGTGGCCACCCTGGGCATGAGCACCTTGACCTTTCAGGACTATGTGCGTGAGCGCATGCTCAAGCGCCGCCAGGCCGAGCTGACGCACGCCGCGCCCGATGTGCCCAGCGCCTTGCGTGCTGCCGCAACGCCCGTCCCCACCACCAGCACCGCGCCGGCCGCGCAACGCAACAGCAAGCCTGCCACAGCGGCCAGCAGCGGCGCGGCCGGCCCGTTGCGCCACCAAGCCTTGCGTGACCGCATCAGCCCGCCGCGGCGTGAGCTGCCGGTGCTGCGCGACGAAATCCGCCCCGGCCAGGCGGCGGCCTCGGGCCTGTTCGGCCGGCCCGCGCTGCTGGATGACGGTGCGCCCCGGCCGGCTGCAGTCCACCCAGGTGCCCAACACGGTAGCGACGCGGCCTGGTTGCCCACAAACACGCCCACCAACACGCCCACCAACCCGCGCGAGCGCAATGAGTTGATGGGTGAGCTGCGCTCGGTGCGCAAGCTGATCGATGAGCGCTTTGGCATGCTGGCTTTCATGGAGCGGCTGCAACGTGACCCACGCCAGGCCACGCTGTCGCAGCAGTTGTTTGATGTCGGCTTGTCCCCGGCGCTGGTGCGCAAGCTGGTGCAAAGCCTGCCGGCGGAATCCGCAATGGCCCATGACCGCATCGACGGCGGCAGCCAGCACAGCCCCGACCCGCTGGCCTGGGCTGCCGGTGTGCTGCAGCGCAACCTGCTGACCGACGAGCACGATTTGCCGCTGGAAGACCATGACGGTGTGCTGGCGCTGATCGGCCCCACCGGGGTGGGCAAGACCACCAGTTGCGCCAAGATTGCCGCCGCATTTGCCAGCAAACACGGCGCCAATCAACTGGGCCTGATCACGCTGGACGCCTACCGCGTGGCCGCACATGAGCAACTGCGCACCTACGGCCGCATCCTGGGTGTGCCGGTGCACACCGCGCATGACCGGGCCTCACTGGAGGATTTGCTGGAGCTGCTGGCCGGCAAAAAACTGGTGCTGATCGACACCGCAGGCATGGCCCAGCGCGACGTGCGCACGCGTGAACTGCTGGACATGCTGCAACACCCGTTGATCAAAAAACTGCTGGTGGTCAACGCCGCTGCGCAGGGTGAAACGGTGGACGACGTGATGGTGGGCTACGTGGTGCAGCAATGCCACGGCGTCATCGTCAGCAAGCTGGACGAAGCCGTCAAGCTGGGGCCGGCGCTGGACGCGCTGATCCGCCACCGCTGCACCGTGGTGGGCGTGGCCAACGGCCAGCGTGTGCCGGAGGACTGGCACCGCCTGTCGGCCCAGGCCCTGGTGCAGCGCGCCTTGCGCGGTGGTGGAGGTGCGAGCTGGCGGCTGGACGCCGCCGAAGTGCACTTGATGTTTGCCGCCACCCAGGGCAACGGCTACCCCGGCCCACAAGGTCTGCCGCTGCATGCGTAATCCCCCACACTACCCGCCACCCGACCAGGCGCACGGCCTGCGCCAACGGTTTGCTGGCGCAGCGCCAGCCAGCAGCCAGCCCCGCAACGGCATGCGCTTTGTGCCGCTGGTACACAACCCGCATGTCACAGGTGCTGGCGCGGTGATGGAAAGGCTGTGCGCCGCTTTTGCTGCGTCAGGCCACCACACCCTGGTGGTGGACGCCGCCGACAGCGCATCGCGCCCGCATGAGCTGGCGGGGGTGGATTTGCCCGCCTGCATCGAGGCACTGTCACCGCAGGTGAGCTACCTGGCCGCGCGTGGCCTGCCCATGCACTACCTGGACAACCGGGCCAGCCTGAGCGGTTTTTTGCAGGCGCTGCAAGTGGCC
>JANPOW010000433.1:0-8258 GCA_031428185.1 Betaproteobacteria bacterium
CCACCCCGGCGGACAGGTACAGGCTCCAGTGTTGGCCATCAGCGGCCGGCACGCGGTCGATCAGCGGGAACAGGCAGGGCAGGTGCTGGCCCTCACACCAGGCCTGCACCGGCGCCCAATCGGCACCGCCGGCGCCTGACAACAGCGCGTAGACCGGCTGGGCTTGCCAAAACGCCTGCAGTTGTGGCCCCCAGGTGGCCGCATCCCCTTGCAAGGCCCAGACCCGCCAGCTCACCCGTGCGCCACCCAGTGACAACTGCTGCGCCCAGCGCTGCATCGCCAGCTCCACCACGCTGCGGCGCGTGGGCGGCGCTTGTGGTGTCACCACGCTGGCCAGGTGCAAGACGCCGGCTTGCAGGCCGTTGATGGGCGCATCAGCCCGGCTGCGCAGATACGCCTCCAGGTCGGCCAGCGCCTGGGCGTCGAGCTGGTAGCGCGGCATGGCCGGGTGCAGCGCCGTGCCGTCCGGGTCCAGCCCGTCTTGCAGCGCGCGCGCCAGCAGTGCGCTGCTGTAGGCGCCGCGGGTCTGGTGGCGCAGCCACTGGCGCTGCAGGCGCGGCTGCTGGCTGGGCGGCTGGCCAGCGGCAAACAGCAGCCGCCCGGTGATGGGTGGCACCAGCACACCGCCCTCGATGCCGCCCAGCGCGCTGGGCCGGTGGCAGGCCACGCAGGCCGCGGCGTGGGGCGGCAGTGCACCACCACCGCCGCTGCGCTGCGCCAGCACCGGCTGCCCGGTGGCCAGGCGGCCCAGCCGGTAGATCAGCGCGCCCTGTGCCGGCTGGCCGATGCGGGCCGGGCCGGCTGCGGTCGGGCTGACGGCCGGCGCGGTGGCAGCGGCACCTGCTGCAGCGCCGGTAGCTGCCGCCCCGAGTGTTGGCAGCAGCAGCAGCGCCAGCAGCAAGCGCAGCAGCGGCCGGGCTGTCACGGGCCGCTCGCCCCGGGGGCCGGCTGGGCGCGCACCAGGGTCACGGTGACGGCTCCTGGCGCTTGCGGCGCAATCAGCACCGCCCGGTTGACACCCGTGCTCGGGTTGACGGATTGCAGCAGCAACTGGCCGGGGCCGGGCGTGTAGCTCTGCACCGCCGCCCCACCGGCGGTGGCTTGCAACTGGGCGCGGTAGTGGGCGGCCAGGCGCTCAGCGGTGTCGCTGCTCGACAGCACCACCATCACCGTCTCACTGCCCGATGGCTCACGCACCCGTGAGCTGGCGTTGGGGTCGATCTGGCTGCCCGGCGCCAGGCGGATGCCCAGGTCGGCCTCGCTGACCGACGCGCCGCGCAGCTCGGCCGTGCCGGTGCGGCCGTTGGCGTCCACCACGGTGACGGGGCTGCGGCCATCGGCCCCGGCTGCACCCGGCGCTGCGGCGCCCACCGGGGCTGGCGCAGCCGCTTGTTCGGCAGCCAGGCGTGCACCGGCGGCGGGGTCACGCGCGGCGCGGTCCAGCGGCACGGGGGTGGGCACGGTCTGGGCCAGCGCTGCCGTGGGGTCATTTGGTGGGCCGTCAACGCTGGGCTGGGCGCTGGGCAGCGGGCCGGCAGCAGCGGCCCGGGCACTTGTGCTGCCCGGCTGGGCGGCTGCTGTGGCGCCGGGCGCTGGCAGCCCCGTATTGGCGGCCGGGTCTGCGGCGCGCGCCAGCGCGGGCGGTGTGCCGGCAACAGGCCTGTTTTGCAGCAGCAGGCCGATGGCCACGCTGGCCAGCAAGGTCAGCAGCAGGCCGCCACCCCACAACAAGCGCCGCAGGCGGCGTCGCTGCTGGCGCCGTTGCAGCTGCTCGGCACGGCGCCTGCGGGACGGGCGGCCGCGCCGCACTGGCGCTGCCGCACCCACCCCGGCCGGCATCAGCGCAGTGCTGCGGCCGCCAGCAGCACGCTCGGCGGCGCTGGTGGCTGGCGCGGCTGGTGGCGCGGCTGGTGGCGCAGATGTGGCGGATGTGGCGGATGCGGTAGATGCGGTAGATGCGGTAGATGCGGCGCCCGGCGCCGGGCGCAGCGGCTGTATGCCGCTGTCATCCCTAGAACCAGTGCTTGTCATTGTTTTCTATCATTTACATCAATTTTACCGATTAAGATATTGTTTCGCAACGTAAAAAATCGCCATCGTCCTGTCGCAATGCACACGGCCACTGCCCCGGAGGCACCGCATGTTGTCCGATCCGCACCGCCACATTGCCCTGCGGCGGCCCAGCGCCCATGCCGGCCATGTTGGCGCGCCATGGGCCAGTCGGCTGCTGCTGCCAACACTGCTGGCCGCGTGGCTGGCTGGCGGCGCCCACCCGGTGGCTATGGCTGCCAGCGCGCCGCCAGCGCCAGCCCTGCCAGCCAGCCCACGCAGCGCGCCTCTGGCACCAACGACCCCACCCCTGGCCAGGGCTATTGATGGCATCACCCGATCACACCACGACTACGCCATCCCGCCCCTGCGGCTGCAGCGTGCCGACGGCAGCCAGCGCACCTTGCAAGAAGCGCTGTCCGACGGCCGGCCGGTGGTGCTGACCTTCATGTACAGCTCGTGCGCCACCGTCTGCCCGATCAGCAACCAGACCCTGTCCGCATTTGAGCAGTGGCTGGGCCCGGACTTGGGGCTGGTCAACACCGTCTCGATCTCGATCGACCCCGACCACGACTCGGTCAAGCGCCTGGCCAGCCACGCCCGACAAAGCGGCGCCAGGGGCAGTTTTTACACCAGCGACCCTGCCACGTCCGAGGCCGTGCAGCGCGCCTTTGACACCTGGCGCGGCGACAAGATGAACCACCAACCGGTGTTCTTGCTGCGCCGCCAACCCGGCCAGCCCTGGCTGCGGCTGGACGGCCTGGTGTCCCCGGCGCAACTGATTGCTGAATTCAAACGCCTCGGCCAGCGCAGCCCGTAAGGCTGGCGCCAGCCACCCCCAACCGCCTGGCTTGCGCCGGGCATCGCCCAAGGCAGTACCCCATGGACCAGACGCCACCCGCCAACCCCCGCCGCCGCCAATTGCTGCAAGCGCTTGGCGCCAGCACCTTGCCGGCCTTGGCGGCACCGCAGGCCCAGGCCGCCGTCAGCGGCAATGCATCAGTGCTGTCGTGGGCCGTCAACTCTGACCCGGGCATCTACGCCCAGGCGTTTGCGGCGCGGTTCAGCAATGTTTTTGTCAACCCGCTCAGCAAGCTGGCGGTGGCAGGCGTCAATGGGTTTTACAAGCCCGACCAGGCGGGCCAGTCACGCTTCAGCATCCAGGCGGCACAAACCCAGCAAGACGTGCTGGGCCTGCCGACCAAGCTGACCACCGTGTGGGGCTACAAGAACTGGGAGACGGCGCAAGCCAGCTTCCCGGGCCGCACATTTGAGGTGCAACGGGGCGGCGCCATCAGCGTGAGCTGGCAAAACAACCTGCGCAACAGCGCTGGCCCGCTGCCCCACCTGTTGCCGGTCGACCAATCCATCAGCCTGCAGGCACCCACCACCGGTGTGCCACTGGCCGTGCACCACCATGGCGGCGATACCGCGTTTGAATTTGACGGTGGCCCCGACCAGTGGAGCACCCCGGTGCGCAAGCAGGTCGGCCCCGGCATCACCGCCGCCGCCACCGACCCGTCGGCCCCCGCCGTGCTGTACCAGTACAGCAATGCGCAAGAGGCATCGATGCACTGGTACCACGACCATGCCGAGGGCCTGACCCGCATCAATGTGTACGCCGGCCTGGCCGGCCTGTACGTGGTGCGTGACAGCAACGAGGCCGGGCTGCAGCACCTCACCTTCACCATCCCCAAGCCGCCCTACGAACTGGGCCTGGTGTTGCAAGACCGCTGCTTTGACGCGGTGGGCAAGCTGGCCTACAGCGCTGACCCGGCCGACTACCCACTGCCCGAGGTGGCGGCCAACCTGCCGTCCAACAGCCCCACCCACATGCCCGAGATGTTTGGCGACGTGATCGTGGTCAACGGCCGTGCCTGGCCCAATCTGCCGGTGGAGCCGCGCCCCTACCGGCTGCGCTTGCTCAACGGCTCGGACTCACGCTTCTACACACTGACCTTCGGCAAGGCGCCGGTCTACCAGATTGGTGGTGACCTGGGCTTTTTGAACTTTGGCGTGGTCATGCCCAGCGTCACCATCGCGCCGGGCGAGCGGGTGGACCTGGTGGTGGACTTCAGCAACCAGGCCAAGGCCGACATCGTGGTGGGCAACAGCGCACCCACACCATTCCCCGGCGGTGTGCCACCGGCGGGTGGCGCTGCGGTGGTGATGCGCTTCCGGGTCAAGCTGCCGCTCGACAAAGCCGTGCCCAGCACGGCAGCCTGGCTGCTGCCGGCCAACCTGCTGCGCCGCACGCCAGACACCCCCTTTCTGGCCTCGGGGGCCAGCCGGCTGGCGCTGATGCTGCTGAAAAAACCCGCCACCCGGCGTGTGCTGCTGGGTGAAGGCACTGACCACTACGGCCGCATCACGCCCATGCTGGGCACCTACGACCCCGGCAACCCGGCCGCCAACCGTGGCACGCTGAGCTTTGCCGACCCCGCCACTGAACAGCCGACACTGGGGTCCACCGAGGTCTGGGAGTTCTGGAATGTCACGCCCGACGCCCACCCGGTGCACATGCACCTGGTGCAATTCCAGGTGGTTGACCGGCGCGCCTTTGTGCCGGCGCAGCCGCTGCAGGCGACCACCATGCGCAACGGTTGGGGCGGTGTCAAACTGGCCGGCGGTGTCAAGTGGACCGCCGGCGCCCGTAACGCACCCCGCCACGAAGAGGGCTGGAAAGACACCGTCGTCTGCCCGCCGGGTGAGGTGACCCGGGTGCTGGTCAGCTTCAAGCGGCGTGGCAAATACGTCTACCACTGCCACATCCTGTCGCACGAAGAGCACGACATGATGCGTTGGTACGAGGTGGTGTGAGCGGCTGCGCTGCGGCGGCGGCCGTACCGTGATTGCGCCAGCAGCCGCGTCGTTAGACTCGCCGCATGGTGGCCAAGCCGGCCGCATCCAAGCACCAGCCCATGCCGATCACCGACACCGAAGCCCTGACCCGCATCATTGAGCACCGCGAGATCTTCCACGACGAGATGCTGGCGCTGATGCGCCGCATCATGCGCGGCGAGATGTCGCCGGTCATGATCGCGGCCTTTGCCACAGGCTTGCGGGTCAAGAAGGAAACGATTGGCGAGATCGCCGCCGCCGCCCAGGTGATGCGTGAATTTGCCACCCCTGTTGCAGTGGCTGACCGGCGCCATCTGGTGGACATCGTGGGCACCGGGGGTGACGGCTCACACACCTTCAACATCTCCACCGCCGCCACTTTTGTGGCCGCTGCGGCGGGTGCGCGAGTGGCCAAACACGGTGGGCGCAGCGTGTCGTCCACCTCGGGCTCGGCCGATGTGATGGAGGCCCTGGGCGCCCACCTGCAACTCAGCCCCGCGCAGGTGGCCACCTGCCTGGCCGAGACCGGTGTCGGTTTCATGTTTGCACCCAACCACCATGCGTCGATGCGCTTTGCCGCGCCGGTGCGCAAGGAGCTGGGCGTGCGCACCATCTTCAACATCCTGGGCCCGCTGACCAACCCGGCCGGTGCCGCCAACCAGTTGCTGGGCGTATTCCATCCTGATCTGGTGGGCATCCTGGTGCGGGTGCTGCAGCGCCTGGGCAGCGAGCATGTGCTGGTGGTGCACGGCGCCAACGGCATGGACGAAATCTCGCTGTCCGGCGAGACGCAAGTGGGTGAGCTCAACAACGGCGAGGTGCGTGAATACGTCGTCCATCCCAGCGATTTCGGCCTGCCGGTGTACGACGTGCGCACCCTGCGGGTGGCCAACAGCAGTGAGTCAGTGGCCTGCATCCAGCGTGCGCTGGCCAATGAGGACGGCCCGCAGCGCGACATCGTGCTGCTCAACGCCGGCGCCGCGCTCTACGCCGCCGGCGTGGCCGCGTCCATCGCCGACGGTGTGCGGCACGCCCGCGATGCCGTGGCCTCCGGCGCCGCGCGCGCCAAGCTGGACCAGTTTGTGGCGCTCACCCAGCGCTTCAAACCCGCCTGAATCTGCCCACCAAGCCCATGTCCGACATCCTGCAACGCATTGTTGACGTCAAGCGCGACGAACTGGTCCACGCCCGCGCCGCCCACAGCGAGGCCGCATTGCGTGAGCTGGCCACCAGCCAGTCCGCCCCACGCGGCTTTGCCGCCGCGCTCATTGCCAAAGTGGCCGCCGGCCTGCCGGCAGTGATCGCCGAGGTCAAAAAAGCCAGCCCCAGCAAGGGCGTGATCCGCGAGCACTTTGTGCCCGCAGATATCGCCGCCAGCTACGCTCAACACGGCGCCGCCTGCCTCAGCGTGCTGACGGACGAAAGCTTTTTTCAGGGCCATGCTGACTTTCTGCGCCAGGCCCGCGCCGCCTGCACGCTGCCGGTGCTGCGCAAGGATTTCATGATCGACCCCTACCAGGTGCTGGAGGCCCGGGCGATGGGCGCTGACTGCATCCTGCTGATCGCGGCCTGCCTGTCGGATGCCCAGATGGCCGAGCTGGAAGCCTGCGCCACCGAGCAACAGCTGGACGTGCTGGTGGAGGTGCACGACGCTGACGAACTGCAACGCGCGCTACGCCTGCGCACCCCGCTGCTGGGCATCAACAACCGCAACCTGCGCAGCTTTGCCGTCACGCTGGACACCACGCTGGGCCTGCAGGCCCAGGTGCCGGCCAACCGGTTGCTGGTCACCGAGTCCGGCATCACCAGCCAGGCCGACGTGCAACGCATGCGCGCAGCCGGCGTGCATGCCTTTTTGGTGGGTGAAACCTTCATGCGGGCGGACGACCCCGGTGCGGCGTTGGCCGCGTTGTTTGCGTGACGGCGCAGCGGTCTTTGCTGCCCGCTGGTGACGGTCCTGCGGCGGCTGCCAGCCCGCCGCCCGGTTCAACGGCCAACCAACTGATGGGCACGCTGGCTGACCAACTGGCCCGAGCGCCTGCCGACTGGGCGCCACTGGTGCAAGCCTGGGCCACCAGCGCTGCCGGTCAGGGCTTGCAACACCACATCGCGGCCCGGCAGGCGGCCGGCGCCGTCATCTACCCGGCACAGGTGCTGCGCGCACTGGCGCTGACCGCGCGCCACAGCGTGCGGGTCGTGATCCTCGGCCAGGATCCGTACCACGGCCCCGGCCAGGCCGAGGGGCTGGCGTTTTCGGTGCCGGCCGGCACCAAACCGCCGCCCAGCCTGCGCAACATCCTGGACGAAATCTCGCGCAGTCTGGGCGTGCCACGCCCGCCCTCAGGCCACCTGGGCGGCTGGGCACGGCAAGGGGTGTTGCTGCTCAACACCTGTTTGACGGTGGAGCAGGGCCAGCCGGCGTCACACACCGGCCGGGGCTGGGAGGCGCTGACCGACGCGTTGATCCAGGCCACCGCCGCCGATGCCGGCGCCAAGGTCTATCTGCTGTGGGGCGCCCACGCCCAAACCAAGGCGCCGCTGATCGCCGCAGCCGGCGGCAGGCGCCATCTGGTGCTGCTGGCCAACCACCCGTCGCCGCTGTCGGCACGCCGGCCGCCGCTGCCATTCATCGGCTGCGGCCACTTTGTGCAGGTGGGCGATTTTGTACAACGCCAGAACAGCCTGCCCATCAACTGGTCAGGCTGACCTGTTGATGGGCAGGCTGCCGGTGCCAAAAAACTTCTGCTATAGTCCGGGGTTCTCCGCGGAGGGGTGCCCGAGTGGCTAAAGGGGGCAGACTGTAAATCTGTTGGCTTACGCCTACGGTGGTTCGAATCCACCCTCCTCCACCACGGTGATCGTTTTAGAAAGTTTTTGGGGTTTGCGGTGGGCGGCTTGCTGACAAGTGCAGCGGGGTGCAGCGGGGTGCGTTGGCTGCAACACGGCGAGGCGGGAGTAGTTCAATGGTAGAACATTAGCCTTCCAAGCTAAATACGCGGGTTCGATTCCCGCTTCCCGCTCCAGGGGTTGGTTGTCAGATTGGTTGTTGGTTTTGGTGATTGCGTCGCCACAGGTTTGGGTTCGTTGTTGTGTCCAGACCTGTGGCTATGCCCATGTGGCTCAGTGGTAGAGCACTCCCTTGGTAAGGGAGAGGTCGCGCGTTCGATCCGCGCCATGGGCACCACGCCCCATTTGTAGTTTTCCTGTTTGATCGCGAGGAGCGCGCAACATGGCAAAAAGTAAGTTCGAGCGCACCAAGCCCCACGTGAACGTGGGCACCATCGGTCACGTGGACCATGGCAAGACGACGTTGACGGCGGCCATCACCAAGGTGCTGGCAGCCAAGTTCGGTGGCGAGGCCAAGGCCT
>JANPOW010000434.1:0-21248 GCA_031428185.1 Betaproteobacteria bacterium
AACCCTTGATGGACGATGTGCGCTTCCGAGACCGGCTGACGCTGGTGGAGGTGGAGTTGCAGTCGTTGGAGCTGACCTCGATGCCCTTTCTTGACAAGAAGCGCCGCACCGGCCAGCCGCCGGGGGCCGATGTGTCCATGCTCAAGATCCGCGGCACCGAGGTGCAGCAGATGATCACCGAGCTGATGATGCAGGCGGTGGGGCCGCGCGCCCAACCGTTCAAAGCGGTGGACAACGGCATGATCGACCACTTCACCTCGCGCCTGGCGCCGCGCTACATGAACATGCGCAAGACCAGCATCTACGCCGGGTCCAACGAGATCCAGCGCAACATCATCGCCAAGATGACTCTGGGGTTGTGACATGAACTTCGACCTGAGCGACGAGCAACAACAACTGGCCGATTCGGTCAGCAAATACCTGGCTGGCAACTACGGCTTCGAGCAGCGCAAGGCCATCCTGCAGTCAGTCAGCGGGCAGAGCGCGGCGGTGTGGTCCACCTTTGCCGAGATGGGCTTGACCGCCATCGCCCTGCCCGAGGCCGATGGTGGTTTTGGCGGCGGCGCCACCGACCTGATGGCGGCGATGGAAGCCTGCGGTGAGGCCCTGGTGGTGGAGCCACTGCTGGACAACATCGGCCTGGCCGGCCGGCTGCTGGCGCGTGCCGGGTCTGCCGCGCAACGTGCGGCGCTGCTGCCGGGTTTGATTGACGGCAGCGCCCAATATGCGTTTGCCGGGTTGGAGCCGGGCAGCCGCTACGACTTGGTCCCCACCAAGACCAGCGCCACCGCCGAGGGCAGCGGCTGGGTCTTGAGCGGCGAGAAATGTGTGGTCATCGGCGCCAGTGCAGCACACCGGCTGATCGTGTCGGCCCGCAGCGGCGCAGTGGCGGGTGACATCAGCCTGTTCCTGGTCGACCCGGCCGCCAGCGGCGTGGCGCTCAACCCATGCCGCACGGTGGACGGCCTGCGCGCCGCTGACCTGCAACTCATCAACGTGCAACTGAGCGGCGATGCCTTGCTGGGCCCGCTGCACGGCGCCATGCCCATCATCAACGAGGCGGTTGACTTTGCCACCGCGCTGCTGTGCGCCGACGCGGTGGGCGCGATGAAATCCGCCAATGACGCCACGCTGGAGTACATGAAAACACGCAAGCAATTCGGCGTGCCCATCGCGTCTTTTCAGGTCTTGCAACATCGCATGGTGGAGATGTACATCGCCTGCGAGCAGGCCCGCTCGATGGCCATCCTGGCGGCCAGCCAGGTGGATGCGGGCGGTGAGCCTCAAGCGCGCGCCAAGGCCGTGTCCCTGGCCAAGATCAAGATCGCCGACGCGGCGCGCCAGATCAGCCAGGAATCCGTGCAACTGCACGGCGGCATGGGCATGACCGAGGAGCTGAAGGTGTCACACACCTTCCGCCGCCTGACCATGATCGCCCAGCGTTTTGGCGATGCCGACCACCACCTGGCGCGTTACGCGGCGCTGGGCTGAGTGACGGCTTGCAGCGCGGGCTGCCAGACAAGACCAAGACCAGCACAGCGCAGCGCCCGCTGCACGCTAACGCCGGTTAGCGGCGTCGCTCAGCGCCATGTGGCGTGGGTTCAGCGCCAGTGGCAACTGCTGCCTTGTCCAGCGCCACCGCCAGCCGGTGTGGGCCACCGTGTTGTTGTCCAGCTTGGCAACGTGGCAGGAGTTGTCCAGCCGCCGCAGCTCGACCCTGCAACTCGACCCGGCTGGCGCCGATGCGCTGCACGATCAGCGGGCCGTTGCTGGGCAGCAGCAAGCACATGGCCGACAAATATCACCCGCAGGTGCGGGATGGCGGCCCGGCAACAGCGCCAGGGCGATGCCGGTCAGCGGGCCGGCTAGGCCATCGCGTCGGCGATCAGGCGCGCCAGCAGCGCCGGGTCTTCCATCGGCAGCAGGTGGGTCTTGTCCAGCAACTGCAGGTCATGCCCAAAGCGGAACTCACCCGCCAGCCCCGGCCAGGTGGGGCTGCCCAGCGGGTCCCACGGCCGCACCGATGGGTCTTGCGGCCGGGCGCGCAGCACCAGCACGGGGATTTGCAAGGCACGGATGCAAGCGTAAATGCCCGCAAAACTGCGCGCCAGTGGGTAGACCTTGCCTTCAAAGGCCGGCGCGCAGGCCAGTTGAAAACCGCTGCCCTTGGCTGCTGGGCGCAGGCCGTGTTCGCAGTAGTCCTGCAAGGCTTGTGCTGTGAAAACCGAGTAGGGCGGCCGGCCGGCAAATCGCTCGGCCATCGCCTGGGCCGACTCAAACTCGTTTTTGCGGCCGGCCGCCGGGTGCAGTGTGCCGGGCGGTGGGGGTGGCAGCAGGTAGTCGGCCGGGGCCAGCAGCACGGGGTCGACCAGCACCAGCTGGCGGAAAGCACCAGGCGCCAGCGCGGCGGCGTGCAGCAGTGCATGCGCGCCCATGCTGTGGCCCACACCCACGGCGCCTTGCAAGCCAAACGCGGCGGCCAGTGCGGCCTGGTCATGGCCAAAGACGCACCAGTCCTCAAAGTCAGCGGCCTGGCTGCGGCCATGGCCACGCAACTCGGTGGCGATGACATGGTGGCCCGGCAGGTGGGCAATCGTCTGGTCCCAGACGCGGGCGTGGAAGCCGGTGGCATGCACCAGCCACAGCGTGGGGCCGTGGCCTTGTAGCGCAGGCCGCCACTCAAAACTGGCCTGCGAAATGCCGTTGGCCTGGGTGTACTGCAGGTGGGGGTGGGTGCTCATCTCAGGCGGTCTTGCGGTCAGATCGTGGTCGCCAAGTCGAGGCTGTCACAGCGTGGCGGCCAGCCGGCTGGCCTGGTCGATGGCGCGCTTGGCGTCCAGCTCAGCGGCTTCAAACGCACCACCCACCAAATGGCTGGTGACGCCCAGGGCCAGCAAGTCATCGTGCAGCGTGCGCAGCGGTGTCTGGCCGGCGCAGACGATCACCGTGTCCACGTCAAACAAACGCGGCGCTCCGTTGACGGTGGTGTGCAGGCCGGCGTCGTCGATCAGCCGGTAGTCCACCCCGGCCAGCAACTGCACGCCGCGCCGATTCAGGGTCAGGCGATGCGTCCAGCCAGTGGTGCGGCCCAGGTTTTTACCCAGCGCGTCGGCCTTGCGCTGCATCAGGGTGACGCTGCGCCCGTTCTTGGCCACTTGCGCTTGCACACCGGTGACACCCCCACGCGGGTGGTTCTTGAAGTCGATGCCCCATTCACGCGCAAACACGTCGACATCCAGCGCCGCCGATGTGCCCTGGTGCGACACCAGCTCAGCCACGTCAAAACCGATGCCACCTGCGCCCAGGATGGCCACACGCTGGCCCACCGGTTTGCGGCCCAGGATGGCGTCGAGATAGCTGATGACTTTGGGGTGCTGGATGCCCGGGATGTCGGGGGTGCGCGGTGAGATGCCGGTGGCCACCACCACCTCGTCGAACCCTTGGGCCTGCAACGCGGCTGCATCCGCCCGCTCGCCCAGCCGCAGCGTGATGCCGTGCAGGTCGATCATGCGGCGGAAGTAGCGCAGGGTCTCAAAAAACTCCTCCTTGCCGGGGATGCGTTTGGCCAGGTTGAACTGGCCGCCGATCTCCAGCGCGCTGTCGATCAGCGTGAGGTGGTGGCCACGCTGCGCCGCCACCGTGGCAAAGGCCAGCCCGGCCGGGCCGGCGCCCACCACCGCGATGCGTTTGGGTTGCTGCCCTGCGGCCAGGGGCAGGTAGTTCAGCAGGGTCTCGTTGCAGGCGCGTGGGTTGACCAGGCAACTCACCTGCTGGCGCCCGCCAAAGGTGTGGTCCAGGCAGGCCTGGTTGCAGGCAATGCAGGTGTTGATCTCATCCTCGCGGCCCTGCGCCGCTTTCAACACCAGCATCGGGTCAGCCAGCATGGGCCTGGCCATTGACACCAGATCGGCATCACCACGCGCCAGCACTGCTTCAGCCACGGCCGGCATGTTGATGCGGTTGCTGGTGATCACCGGCACCGTCAAATGCTGGCGCAGCCGGCCCGTCACCGACGTGAACGCCGCGCGCGGCACCATGGTGGCGATGGTTGGCACAGGCGCCTCATGCCAGCAGAAATGGGTGCTGATGATGGTGGCGCCAGCGGCTTGCACCGCCTGGCCCAGCGCAACAATCTCATCCCAGGCCAAGCCGCCGTCCAGCATGTCCATCGCGGCGATGCGGAAGATGACGATGAAGTTGTCCCCGACCGCCGCCCGCACGCGCCGCACCACCTCCACCGGGAAACGCATGCGGTTTTGCCACCGGCCGCCCCAGCCGTCGGTGCGCAGGTTGGTCTTCTCCACCAAAAAGGTGCTGAGCAGATAACCAGCCGAGCCGATGATCTCGACCCCGTCATAACCGGCGCTTTGGGCCAGCGCGGCGCAGTTGGCAAAGTCGCTCAACTGCTGCTCGATGCCGGCCTCGTCCAGCGCGCTGGGGGTGTAGCGGCCGATGCGTGATTTGACGGCCGACGGGGCCACGCAATCCGGTGTGCCGGCCAGTGCGCCGGTGTGCAGGATCTGCAGGCAGATCTTCACCTCGGCATCGGCCGCATGCACCGCGTCGGTGATCAACCGGTGCTGCATGGCCTCGGCCGGGGTGGACAACTTGCCGCCTACACCTGCGCTGCGATTCGGTGCAATGCCGCCGGTGATGATCATGCCCACGCCACCGCGCGCACGCTCGGCAAAGTAGGCGGCCATGCGCTCAAAGCCGTTTTCCGCTTCCTCCAGCCCGGTGTGCATCGAGCCCATCAGGATGCGGTTTTTGAGCCGGGTGAAGCCCAGGTCCAGCGGGGCAAACACATGCGGGTAGCGGGTGGCGACGGTCATCGTTGCGGCCTCAAAGGGGTCGTTCTCAGGGGTGGTTTTGCATCGTAGAACGGTGGCTGGTGGCGGCCTGCCGCCTGGGCGACTGGTTGGATGGTGTTGCGGGCACCGGCGTTGGTGAAAATGCGCCGGCGCTGTTTGCAGGCAGTGCGTCAAGACCCCGTTCAGCAGCACGGCCCACAGCCCACAGCCCGCCAGGAGATTGCATGCACCCCACCGTGACCATCCACCGCGCCACACCCGACGCTGCCGCCGCCCAGGTGGCGGCACTGGCCGATGTGCTGATCGACTGCGTGGCCGGCGGTGCGTCGGTCAGCTTCATGTGGCCGCTGGCGCGCGACAAGGCGCTGGCCTTCTGGCGCGGTGTGGCCGACAGCGTGGCGCGCGCTGAGCGGGTGCTGCTGCTGGCCCAGGACGCTGCGGGCTGCGTGGTGGGCACGGTGCAGATGATCACCCACCAGCCCGACAACCAGCCGCACCGCGCCGACATCGCCAAGCTGCTGGTACACCGCAGCGCACGGCGGCAAGGCGTGGCCCAGTTGCTGATGGCCGCCATTGACGACGTGGCGCGCGCCGAGGGCAAAACCGTGCTGGTGCTGGACACGGTGACCGGTGGTGACGCCGAACGCCTTTACGCCCGCGCCGGCTGGCAGCGTGTGGGCGAGGTGCCGCACTTTGCGCTGACGCCGGACGGTGCGCCGTGTGGCACCACCTTTTTTTACAAGCGGCTTTGAATTCGGCTGGCTGGCTGCGGCTGGCGCCCAAACGCTGCACACCGCGCAAGCGACGGCCTTGCGCCCCGCTATTGCACAGGCCCATCCACCCAAGCGGGTTTGCGCTTCTGCCGAAACGCCGCCATGCCCTCGGCCCCCTCAGCCGAGCGGAACATGCGGGCGCTCCACTCGGCCGTCTCGGCAAAGGCCTGATCGCGCGGCAGTTGCAGCACCCGCCGCACCAGCTTTTTGCATTCAGCCACCGCGATCGGCCCGCCCAGGCAGATGGCGTCCACCTCCTCCTGCACCGCGGCGTGCAGTTGGGCCAGCGGCACGGCGCGGTGGGCAAAGCCGATCTCCACGGCGCGCGCGCCGGAGAAACGCTCGCCGGTCAAAAACAGTTTCATGCCGTGGTGGGTGCCCAGTTTGGGCAGGCAGGTGACCGAGATCACCGCCGGTATCACGCCGATGCGCACCTCGGAAAAACTGTAGGGCGCGCCGTCGGCCGTCACCACGATGTCGGCCGCGCCCACCAGGCCCAGGCCACCGGCAAAAGCCGCGCCGTTGACTGCGGCAATCACCGGTTTGGGGCTGTCCAGGATGCGGGCCAGCACATCGGCCAATGACACCCCGGCTTGGCCTTCAATCATCTGGCCGGGTGGGCTTTTCAGGTCAGCGCCGGCACAAAATCCCGGCCCGGCACCGGTGATAACGATGCAGCGCACCGCTGTGTCAGCCAAGGCGGTCGCCAGGTGGGCATCCAGCTGGTTGACCAGCGCAGCCGACAAGGCATTGCGCTGTGCCGGCCGGTTGAGCGTGATCCAGGCGGCGCGCTGTTGCACGGCATACAACACCGGCGACGTGGCATCGGCGGCGGGCGGCAAAGCGGCAGGCGGTGGGGTGAGCATGACGGGGCTGAAAGGAGCAGTGACGGGTGGCGCAGGATAGCCCGCAGCGTGGCGCCGGGCTTGCGGTTTGTGGCCACCGCAAGCCCCTGCAGGTCAAGGGCTGGCCGGCGCCAGTTGCTCCAGCCTCAAGCCCACCGCAGTGTTGTTGGCAAAGCCTTTCCAGTAGGTGTGGTCTGCCTTCGGCGTGCCGTCGGCGTTGACCGAATAAACGCCGTCCCGGGCGTTGGGCACCAGGCTCAGGTAGCCGTCCATGGCGGTATTGCGCTTGAGGTATTTGCCCAGGAATGCGGTGGCAAAGTGTTGGGCGATGTTGTTCATGCGCACGTTGTCCCAGACCGGGTCGGTGTAGTGCTCGGCCGGCACGAAGTCGAGGTTGGGCACCGCAGTGCGGGTTTCCTTGGGTGCCGGTATCGGTGCGCCGGCGTTGTGGTTGGCGTTCTCGTAGGTCAGCAAGTAGCGCCGCGCATTGACGCTGCCTTCAATGATGTTGCGCACGCCGGGCGAATGACCCGAGGTGCTGTCCACGCTGCCCGCCACAAACAGCACCGGTGTGCGCACACCGGCCAGGCCGGTGGCGTCCCAGAAACCGAAGTTGAAGCCCCACGGCGCAAACGCGACCGCTGCCTTGATGCGGCTGTCCAGTGACGCCGCGTAGGTCGCATTGCCTTGTTGGCGAATCGCCAGCGCGCCGTTGGGCGTGCCCCACGAATAGCCCACGCTGGCCGCAGTAAAACCGCCACCCAGCGTATTGACCACACCAAAACCGCCCATCGAATAACCGATCAGCCCGGTGATGTTGGCGTTGACCAAACCCTTGAGCGTGCCACTCGGGTCACTGGCATTGAGCCTGGCCATCTCGTTGAGCACAAACAACTGGTCCAGTGAGCGGTTGAGCAGCGTGCTGCCAAACGGGCCGATGTTTTCGTAGGTGCTGTCGGTGTGGTCGATGGACACCACCACATAGCCTTTGCTGGACAGGTTTTCACCCAGGTGGCTGAGCAAGAAGCGGTTGCCCGGGTAACCGTGCGAAATGATCAGCAGCGGATAGGGGCCGGCGCTGCCATCGGCCGCTGCGTCACGCACCGCTTTGCCATACAGCGACACCACCGTTTTGCCGTCACGCGTCATGGCGCGGTACTCACCACTGGGCGCCTGGCCGGCGGCCAGCTTGGCCGGATACCAAACCTCCACGGTCAGCGGCCGGTTGTACGTGGGGGTGGGGGTGCCGGACACGGCCTTGGCGATATCGAGCTGGTTCGGGTTGCTCAGTGTCAGCGTCTTGACACCAATATTGAAGCTGCCGTAAGGCGCCAGTGATGGCGCGTCCGAGCGTACCGAGTCGATGTGGTTGTCGTCGGTGGGCACCGCCACCGGGGCGGCAGGCGCGGCGTCGTCCGAGCCACCACAGGCCGTCAAGACCACCACCGCAGCCATTACCGCCAGCTTGATCAGGGACTTCATGGGAGTTGCTTTCATCAGCGTCAGTTGAAAGGATTTGGCCGGGCCACTCTACGGCGCAAATGCACGCACCGTCCAGCCGAAATCGGTCCAAGCCGACCGGGGAAACCCTGCGCGGCCAGCCGTCACACGCCGCGTTCACCATCCTGGTCGCAGTGGTTTCCGGGGCCTGCTGTCACGCCGGGCACAGCCCAGCCCGCACGGGCAGGCGTACAAAACCCCATGCCCACCTATCAGCCCGCCACCCTGCTGCCCACTGACGCGCCTGGGCCCTGGAGCCCACCCGTCCCCATCACCTATGCCCAGCGCGACGCGCTGCTGTACGCGGTGGGCATTGGCTGCGCTGACCTGCGCTTTGTCTACGAGCGGCAGCCGCAGTTTGCGGTGTTCCCCACCTTTGCCATCCGCTGGGGTGGTGCCGGTTTGCAGCTGGACGCAGCGGCCCTGCCACCATCGCCCGGGCCCTTGACCATCGACGCCGAGCGCTGCTTGACGCTGTTGGCCCCGCTGCCGCTGCCCACCACTGAACCGGTGCAAGTGCAGGTGCGCAGCCGGCTGCTGGCCGTGCATGCCCGTGGCAAAGGCAGTGCGCTGGTGGAGGTGGAGAGCGAGGTGCTGGATGCGGGCGGCCAGGTCTGTGTGCACATGGTGTCGGGCTCGTTCCGGCGTGGTGTGGCGGCACTCGGTGACATCACCCCGTTCGAGGGCCGGGGCCACAGCCAGTCCATCAAGCTGGATGTGCCCACACGGGCACCGGATGTGGATTTATCGGCCCACATTGCCAGCAACCAGGCCATGCTGTACCGCTTGTCGGGTGATGACAACCCGCTGCACATTGACCCCGACGCGGCACGTTTTGGCGGCTTTGATGCGCCCATCCTGCACGGCCTGTGCACTTACGGCCACTGCGGCCAACTGCTGCTGGGCGCCGTGTGCGGTGGGGACGCCGCGCGCTTTGTGGCGCTGCGGGTGCGCTTCTCATCCCCCGTGCTGCCGGGCGACACGCTGCGGCTGCTGGGCTGGCATGACGGCCCGGGGCGGCTGTTGTTTGAGGCTCGGGTGGGTGAGCGCACCGTCGTGTCCAACGCCTATTTTGAATACCGCTGATCCACCCCCATCCGAGGCACAACACCATGACGACCGCCGCAACCGCCACCGCCATCCCTACCGGCACCCCCGACCTGCTGGCCACGCTGGATGCCGGCGTGCTGACGCTGACACTCAACCGCCCCGAGGCCCGCAACGCCATGTCGGCCGCGATGAACCTGGCTTTGCAACAACAACTGGCCAGCGCCGAGCTGGACCCGGCCGTGCAATGCATCGTGCTCACCGGCGCCGGCAAGGGCTTTTGCGCTGGTGGGGATGTGAAAGGCATGGCCGCGTCATCCACAAAACCGGGCGACGGCACGGTGGCTGCATTGACCATCGACGAAGCCATTGCCCGCCAACGCATCAACCAGCGCGCCACCGCCGGCAAGCTGTTCAAGATGGCCAAACCCACCATTGCCGCGCTACCCGGTGCGGCCGCTGGCGCCGGCCTGGCGCTGGCCCTGGCCTGTGACCTGCGCATCATGGCCAGCAACGCCATCCTGACCACCGCGTTTGCGCGGGTGGGCTTCTCGGGTGACTACGGCGGCAGCTACTTTTTGACCCAACTGGTGGGCACGGCCAAAGCGCGTGAGCTGTACTTTTTGTCCGACCGTGTCAGCGCCGATGACGCACTGCGCCTGGGCCTGACAAATTGGGTCACAGCGCCAGACGACCTGGCCAGCAAGACGCGCGAGATCGCCTTGCGTCTGGCCACAGGCCCCACCGTGGCCCTGCGCTACATGAAAGAAAACCTGAACCGCGCGCTGGCTGGTGACGTGGACGACTGCCTGGATCTGGAAGCCACCCACCACATCCACTGCGGCCAGACCGATGACCACCGCGAGGCCACCCGCGCGTTTGTGGACAAACGCGCGCCGGTGTTCAAGGGGCGCTGAGCCGGCCATGCACCAGCCACCCACATGAACACGATGACAACACTCACCCGCCAGCAAGCGCTGGACACACTCACCACCCCCAGCCAGCCCTATGCCTTGGCCGATCAGGTGATTGCCGGCCGCACGCTGCGGGTGTTTGTCAACGCACCCGCATCGCTGCGCGCGCTGTTTGAGGCCACCGCCACCGACCTGCCGTTTCTGGTCTACCAGGATGAGCGCTGGACGTTTGCCCAAGCCTGGGCCGACGCAGCACGCATCGGCCAGGTGCTGGTGCACCGCTGCGGTGTGCAGCCCGGTGACCGGGTGGCCATCGCGATGCGCAACTACCCGGAGTGGGTGCTGGCCTTCAGCGCCATCACGTCCATCGGCGCGGTGGCGGTGGCGATGAATGGCCACTGGCTGGCTGACGAGTTGGCCTACGGCCTGCGAGACAGCGGCGCCCGCGTGGTGCTGGCTGACAGCGAGCGGCTGGACAGGCTGGCCCAGGCCGCAGAAGCGAACAGCGCCGTGCCGGGGCTGCAGGTGCTGGCCGTTCGGCCATCGCGCCCGCTGCCACCCAACGTTGATGTGCAGCGGCTGCAAGACTTGACCGACGCGGTGGGCGCTGTGCCCATGCCTGCGGTGCAGATTGCCCCAGACGCGCCAGCCATCATCCTCTACACATCGGGCTCCACCGGCCACCCCAAGGGCGTGGTGTCCACCCACCGGCAAATCCTGTCGGCACTGCTGTCCTGGGAATTGGACCGTGCGGCCAGTGACTTGCTGGCCCGCAGTGCAGGCATCGAGGCCCCCGCCGCGCAGGCAGACGCCATGCAGCCCGGCACCCTGCTGGCGGTGCCGTTGTTCCACGTCTCCGGCCTGCATGTCAGCTGCCTGTCCAGCTACCGCATGCAGCGCCGCACCGTGGCCATGTACCGCTGGGACGCTGAGCTTGCGGCCACGCTGATCGCCCAGGAGCGGCTGGACTCGGTGCTGGCCCCGGCCGCGATGACCGGTGACCTGCTGCGGGTGGCCATCGCCGGCCGGCACGACCTGAGCAGCCTGACCGTGGTGGGCGGTGGTGGCGCACCGCGTGCGCCAGAGCAGGTGCGGCAGATTGACGCCGCCTTCCCCAACGCCATGCCCGGCACCGGCTGGGGCATGACCGAAACCAACGGCATCGGCACCGGCATTTTTGGGGATGCCTACCTGGGCCGCCCGGCCAGCTCAGGCCGCTGCTCGGCCGTGCTGCAGCTGCGGGTGGTGGACGAGTCGGGCCAGGTGCTGCCGGCCGGTGCGCGGGGTGAGCTGCTGGTGCGTGGCACGTCGGTGTTCAGCGGCTACTGGAACCGGCCCGAGGCCAATGCCCAGGCCTTTGTGGGCGACTGGTTTCGCACCGGTGATGTGGCCTATCTGGACGACGAGGGTTTTTTGTTCATCGTCGACCGCATCAAGGACTTGATCATCCGGGGCGGCGAGAACATCGGCTGCGGCCAGGTGGAGGCTGCGCTGCTGCTGCATCCCGAGGTGCTGGAGGCGGCGGTGTATGCCGTGCCCGATGAACGACTCGGCGAGGTGGTGGGCGCCACGGTGTACGGCACTGCAGCACTGAGCGCAGCTGCGCTGCAGGCGTTTTTGCCGCTGCACCTGGCGCCGTTTGAGCTGCCCACCCACTTGCGCATCAGCAGCACGCCGCTGCCACGCACCCCCTCGGGCAAGATCCTCAAGCGCCAGGTCAAGGACGCGGCGCTGCTGGACCTGCAGCGCTGAGGCAGCGCTGAGGCAGCGCGGAGAGGCCACTGCGGCAGCGCCGCAGTGATTGACACCGTCAGCTCAAAGAATCTTGGACGTGTGGCCGGCCCAGTAGCGGTCTTTCAGCAGGCGTTTGTAGAGCTTGCCGGTGGCGTGGCGTGGCAACTCGGCTTCAAAGTCCACCGACTTGGGGCACTTGATGTGCGACAAGTGTTGGCGGCAAAACGCAATCAGCTCTTGCGCCAGCGCCGGGCCGGCGTCGGCCATGTCGCGTGGCTGCACCACGGCTTTGACCTCCTCGCCAAACTCGGCATTGGGCACCCCCAGCACCGCGCAGTCAGCCACTTTGGGGTGGTTGATCAGCACGTTTTCAGCCTCTTGCGGGTAGATGTTGACCCCGCCCGAGATGATCATGTAGGCCTTGCGGTCGGTCAGAAACAGGTAGCCGTCAGCGTCCACATAGCCCACATCGCCCAGCGTGGTCCAGCCCAGCGGGTGGGTGGACCCGGCGGTCTTGGCCGGGTCGTTGTGGTAGGCAAACGGCCGGCCGTTGGCAAAGTACACGGTGCCGCTCTGCCCGGTGGGCAGCAGGCCACCGGTCTCGTCGTCCACGATGCGCAGCTCACCAATCACCGCCCGGCCCACCGTGCCGGGGCGGCCCAGCCACTCGCTGCTGCTGACCATGGTCACACCATTGCCCTCGGTGCCGGCGTAGTACTCCCACAGCACCGGGCCCCACCAGTCGATCATCTGCTGCTTGACCAGCACCGGGCAGGGCGCAGCGGCATGGATGGCGCAACGCAGGGAGGACACGTCGTAGCTGGCCCGCACGGCTTGCGGCAGCTTGAGCATGCGCACAAACATGGTGGGCACCAACTGGCTGTGGCTGATGTGGTGCTGCTGCACCAGTTGCAGGTAGCGCTCGGCGTCAAAGTGCTCCATCACCACCACCGTGCCACCCAGACGCTGCACCGCCATGGTGTAGCGCAGCGGTGCGGCGTGGTAGAGCGGTGCGGGCGACAGGTAGACCGTGCCGGCATCCATGCCGTACAGCTTGCTCAGGATGTCGGTCATCGGGCTGGGCGCGTCAATCTCAGTCGACTGCGGCGGCACAAACACCCCTTTGGGCTGGCCGGTGGTGCCGCTGGAATACAGCATGTCGCCACCCGCCAGTTCGTCGGCAATGCGCGCCGCCGCTTGCGCTGCCACGGCGGGGGCGTAGGCAGTCCAGCCCGCGAGGTCACCATCAAGCATCAACCAATGCTCCACCGCCGGGCAAGCCGCCGGCAGGTGCTGCACCGCAGCGGCCATCGCGTGGGAGGCGAGCATCGCCTTGGCACCGCAATCCTTGACGATGTGGCTGACTTCAGCCTCTGTCAACCGGGTGCTCATCGCGGTGTAGATCAGCCCGGCGCGCTGCGCGCCCCAGCAGATTTCAAAATAGGCCGGGTGGTTTTCCAGCATCAGCGCGATGTGGTCACCGGACCGCAAACCCAGCGCGCGGAACAACTGCGCCACCTGGTTGGACCTGTCGTCCAGCATGCGGTAGGTGATGACCTGTCCACTGCCGGCCATGATGACGGCGGCCTTGTGGGGTGTTGCCTGGGCGTGGAAGTACGGGTGCAGCACGGCGTCTCCTGGGGCGGGTTCGGTGGCATCAGTGGCGTGCTGTTGCGCAGGCATGCACGGGATTTGACGCCGCCTGCCGGCCACCGGCTGTCGCCTTTGGGTCCGCGTTGCAGCGTGGCTTGCCTGCGTGCGTCACCTGCGCGCATCACCCACCTGGGCCACGCTGCACCATGTGCCGGCAACAGGGGCAACAGGCATTGCATTGCTGAAAGCGCGCCGATATATCTTCTGTTAAATCAATGAAGCCCGACGCCGCCGCCGCCGCACCGCCCACAGCTCAAGGCAGGTCCAACTCGGGGTAGCAACGGAAGATGCCCTGCTCGTTGAACGGGATGCGCCGTTCACTGCGCAGATAAGCCGCCACCTTGGGCAATGCGGCAACGCGTGCATGCAACTGCAGCACAGCGGGTGTCTTGGCCAGTGCCTGCGCCGCCGCCTTGGGAAACGCGTAGCGCAAGCCCTCGATCAACTGGAACAAGGACAGGTCGGCATAACTCAGCTTGCCAGCGACCAGGTGGCGTGGCCCAGCTGGGTTGCGCTGCACGATGGCCTCAAACCAATGCAGGTACTTGGGCAGGCGATCACGGCAAAAACCGGTGGCGCGGCGCAGCGCTTCGGGTTGCTGGTCTTCATAGTGCAGGCCAGTGACCACCGGGTGGTGGGTGTCGTGGGCTTCGGTCACCATGTCGGCAATGGTGAGCTGGATTTGCTGGGTCCAGACTCTGGCGCGCTCACTGCGTGCCACCAGTTTCAGGGTGGGCGCGATGTAGTGCAGGATGGCCGCAGTCTGGCCCACCAGCACATCGCCGTCTTTCAGGAACGGCGGCGCAAATGGGGGCTGGGTCTCGTGGCGGTCTTGCAAGTGGCGCAACATGGCGGGCATGCCTTGGCCTTTGCTCTCAGCGCCACGCGCCACATCGATGTAGGGTGCGCCGGCCGCTTCCAGGGCGAGGCGGACAAACTCTCCGCGGCCCTGAATGGTCGGCCAGTAGTGCAGTTCATAGGCCATGCAGCACTGTAGCCTGCTGGCCGAGCCGGCCCAGGCGCTGCGCCGGGCCCGCTGCTTGCTGCCCCGGAAGCGGCAGGGGCAGGGGCCGGGGCAGCATGCGGATCAGGCCGCTGCGTCTTTCAGTTTCTTCAGCGCGCGGGTCTTGATCTTGACGCTGGCCGGCTTGGCCGCAAACACGCGCTCAACCTTGGTGAAGGGATCAACACCGGTGCGCTTTTTCTTGGCGGGCACGTTGATCACATTGACCTTGAGCAGGCCCGGCAAGGTGAACGAGCCCAGGCCTTTTTTATGCACCGACGCCAGGATGGTGGCTTCAAGCGACGCCATGACGGCCTTGACCGCCTTGGCCTCGACCACCGCCAGTTCGGCCAGATGGGCGATCAGGCCGGTCTTGTTGAACGCGGTCTTGATCGGCTTGAGCACGGCGCCTGGCTTGGACGGTGCGGCCACTTGCTTGGCCGGTGCCGCGGCCTTGGCTGTCGTGACGGCTGCTGCCTTCTTGGCGGCTGGGGCCGGCGTCACAGCCACGGCCTTCTTGGCCGGTGCGGCCTTGACGCTGGCCGGTGCTTTTTTCGCAACCCCTGTTTTTGTGGCCGCTGCAGCCTTGTTTGCCGGTGCGGTGGTGGTTTTGGTTGCTGTCTTTTTCGCAGTTGCCATGAGGTCTGTCGTCCTGAAAATTGAGGGGTGACCCGCAATCACAGGTCCCCAATATTCTAGGGGCAGGGGCTTGCGCGGCTGCAGCGCGCATCGTCCGTCACTGGTGCCATTACTGGTGCCAACGCAACGGCCGGGCCCGCTGTCAATGCGCCCAGCCCGGCGGTGCGTTCACAGCGTCAACCGAAGGCCGTCCACCACCGCTGCCGGTGTGGTGACGGAATCAAGCTGGCGCGCACCGTATGTGCTGCTGTTGGGCGTGAACTCGGCGCGGTCCGTCAGGCCGACCAGGCCGCTGCCAAACAGCCGCAGCGCGTCGTCGTCAAAGCGCATCACGTTGATGGGCGCCACCAGCCGGCCGCCCTCGACCCAGAAGCAGGCATAACGGGTCATGCCGGTCATGCGGCAGGCCTGGCGGTCGCTGTAGTTGAGATACCAGAGGTTGCTGATGTAGAGGCCTGTGTCCAGCACCCGCAGCAGGTCAGCGTGCGGGATCTGGCCCGTGGCCAGCAGCAAGGCGTCGGGCGATTCTTGCGGGCCAACACCGTTGGCCACTTCCCCGAATTCAGCCGCGGACCGCGGCGCGTTGAGCGTGCCGCCGCTGCCGGGCAGTTGGCCGGCGTCCACCAACACCACCTTGCCCGGCCGCACAAAACCTTCAGCCGAGAAGCCTGGCGCAGTGCCTTGCGCCACCGCGTCGTCCAGCATGAAGCTGTTGTGGAACACCGCCTCACCACGCTGCAGCCGCATCAGCGCACTCACCCCCGTGCGCCTGGCCTTGAGTGAAAAGCCGCTCCAGCCCAGCGTGCCCAGCAGTTCCACCATCGCCGCCGGTGCCAGCGCGGCGCGGTAGGCGCCGGGCGCCAGGGTGCGGGGTGTCTGGCCCAACAGCGGCACTTGCTGGGCGGCGGCGTCCAGCCGCTTGGCAAACTCGGCGTCGTCCCACTGGGTGCCGGCATAGCTGGTCTTGACGGCCTTGTCGGCGCGGTGGTACAGGCACCAATCAAACTGGAAGCTGAGCACCCGGTGCCAGTGGCGCGCGCCCAGGCTGTCAGCGAAGGCATGGGCCACCGGGCCGCCGGCGTAAAAGCCGACAAAGTCTTGCTGCAGGCGCTGGCCGGCCTGGCTGTGCACCAGCGCGATCAGGTGGGCTGCATCGGGCAAGCTGCCGCTGTCGTCACGCTGGCTGTGGTTGGGTGCGTCGGGGCGCTGCAGCCAGGGGTCATCGGCGATCAGGTCCAGCTGGCCCAGCAGCAGGCTGCGTTCGGCTTGCAGGCGGGCCAGGTCCAGCGCGGTTTCACCACCCAGGGTGAGTGTGCTTTCAGCGCGGCGCTGGCCACGCTCCAGCGCCAAGGTGAGTGTGGCTTGCTGCACGCTGGTGGCCTGGCGCAGCTTGGCCTGGTTGAAGCGCAAAAAGTCGCTCACTTCAGCCCGTAGGTACAGGCTGGTGCGGTCCACCGCTGCATCGGGCTGCAGCAGCGCATCCGCGAGCAGTGCAAACCGGTTTGGGTCGGTGTAGCCCATCATGCTGCGGCTCCAAAGACATCCACCTGCGCAAACTTGCACACCGGCGCGGCGTGGCCCACCCGGATGACTTGGGACGGCTCGCCCTTGCCACAAAACGGCGTGCCCATCACCTGCAGCGTGCTGGCGTCGCCCACCATGGCCAGCGAGCGCCAGAAGGTGGCGCTGATGCCACGGTAGTTGGGGTTGCGCACCACCTCGGCCAGCCTGCCACCACGCACCATGCGGGCGTATTCACAGCCAAACTGAAATTTGTTGCGCGAATCATCAATGCTCCAAGAGCAGTTGGTGTGCATCACCACACCCAGCTCGGTGCTGGCGATGATCTGGTCCAGCGTGTGGCGTCCCGGCTCGACATTGAGGTTGCTCATGCGGTCTATCGGCGCCCGGTTCCAGGCCGACGAACGCGTGGTGGCCACCGCGCCCAGCGCAAACCCCTGCGCCCGCGCCCTGGCCTGCGACAAGCTGCCGCCCAGCGGGCGTTGCAGCACACCACGCTCGATCAGCAAGGCGCGCTCGGCGGCCATGCCTTCATCGTCAAAGGCAAAGCCGGCAAATTCATGCGGCCGGCCGGGGTCAAAACTGACGTTGAGCAACTCACTGCCGTAGCGGTAGTGGCCAAACATGTCCAGCGTGACGAAGCTGGTGCCGGCCATGTTGCGCTCATCACCCAGGATGCGGTCCAGCTCCAGCGGATGGCCGATGCTTTCGTGGATCTGCAACATCATCTGGTCGGGCATCAGGATCAGGTCCAGTGTGCCGCTGGGGCAGGCCGGTGCGCCCACCAGCTCCAGCGCTTCACGCGCCACACGGGCGCCCTCATGCGTGCGGAAGCCCGCACGGTCAAGCACCTCAATGCCACCCTGCTGGCAAAAGCCGTTGTACTGGCCGGCACTGGAGCGCACTTGTGTCAGGCCACCGGCCTGGGCCGTGGCGGTGACGGACGGCGTCATGAACTCCCACTGCTGGTGGGTGTGGGCGCCGTCGCTGGTGAAGAACAACTGCTCGGTGCGCACGCTCCACAAGCTGGCCTCGCGGTCCACGATGCGGGCGCCCTGCCCTGCGGCATCGGTATCACCACCGGCAGCGGCGCAGACCTCACGCAACCAGCCGATTTTCTCGGGCAAGGTGGCGCTGGCGGCGGGCTGCTGCACCTGCGATGCATAACGGCCAGAAGCCGTAGGCTGCACCAGCGTGGCGGGGTCGATCACGCTGCGGCCGGTACCGGCGCGGGCCAGTGCCTGGGCGCGCGCAAAGGCCGCCGCCAGGCCGGCCTCGGACACGTCGGACGTGGCCGCGTGGCCCAGGCCGCCGTCCAGCACGCTGACCATCACGCCGTCATCCTGGCTGCGGCGCGGCGCCTCGGCCACGCCCTGGCGCACACACAGTTGCTCGGCAAATTCAGTCATGCCACGCACCGCCCAGTGGCGGGTGCTGGCAGGCAGCCGGCCGGCGGCGCGGCGGGCAGTGGTCTCAAGGGTGTCCAGCATGGCAGTAGGCCAGCGCAAGGCCGGCAGCAGAAGGCAGGATTTGATTTTGCCCGCTGCCCGGCCGGTGCGGTTTGCCGGTGCGGTTTGCGCGGGCGCTCAGCCCAGCCGCGTCACCGCAGCGCGGATGCGGGCCACCGTGTCGCCAACCGGCGCGGCCGATGACACGTCCAGGCCCAAGGCCCGGCCGATCTGGTTGACCCGTGCCGGGTGCAGCGGCACGCCCCCCGCGTCGATGGCGCGAAGCAAGTCCAGGGCCTGCCGGTGCGCGGATTCGTGTGCGCTGGCGGCTGCGGCTGCGGCTGCGGCTGCGGCTGCGGCTGCGGCTGCGGCTACGGATGCGGATGCCAACGGCCGGCGGGGCCAGCCGCAGCGCACAAACCAAGCCCGCAATGCGGCAAGCAATGGCTTGTCACTGCCCACAACAATGCCCTTGCAAAACATTTGTAAAACATCGCAAATTGCCCACCGGAATAGGCAATGCATCTGCGCAACCATCATCGGCATGATCACCGCTCTGTATCATGAAACCTTTTAGCCAAAGGAATTTGAATGACAGTAGACCAAAGCAAGCCCGTCAATCTTGATGGCTTGGATTATCAAGCACTGCAGGCGCTGGCCGATGAAGTGTCCGCCAAGATCGCCGCCAAGCGCGACAACGAGTTGAAGACGCTGGTCAACGGGTGGGCCCAGAAGGCGCAGTTGAACGGCCTGACGATTGCCGAGGTGATCGCCGAGTTGCAGCACTACGTGCCCAAGAAAACCCCCAAGGTCAGCCGCAACGCTGGCGGCGTCGGTGGCAGTGAGGTCAAGGCTTACCAGTTTGGTGTGACCTATTTCAACCCGACCGGCAGCGACAGCTGGGTGGGTGGCAGCAAAGGCCGGCAACCGCAGTGGTTGCGCAGCCTGGTGCCCGACACCCTGCCCTTGGCCGAACGCACCAGCGCGTTTGAAGCACTGCGCCGCAAACCCTGAGGCCAGACCAGGCGCGGCATGCCTGGCCATTGCCACAGGCGCCTGGCAATGCAGGCCGTGGGCAAACATCAGAATGCCGCGCACCACACACTGCCCCCTGCCGCCGATTGACACGGCTAGACTCGGGCTCTCGAAACTGTTTGGAATCATTTCAACAATGGCCACTCTTGCAGCAATTCAAAAGCAGATCGCCGACCTCGAACGACAAGCCGAGGCCATTCGAACAAAAGAGACGGCTGCCGCTGCTGCGAAAGCCCGGGAGTTGATTTCGACATACAAGCTGAGCATTGATGATCTTGGCCTTGGCGGCAAGGCCGAGCGCAAAGGCGCCGCCAGCAAGGGCAAAGCCGGCCCGACCGCAGGCAAGCGCAAAGTGGCCGCCGCCAAGCCGGCCGGCACCCCTAAATACCAGGACCCGAAAAGCGGCAAGACCTGGACTGGCACCGGCAAGCCGCCGGGTTGGATTGCCAGTGCAAAAAACCGTGACAAATTTCTGATCGTTGCCGCTGCGGCGGTGCCTGCCGCACCTGCAGCTGTACCCAAGGCCGGCAAACCAAGCCGGGTAGCGGGCCGGGCAGCGGGCAAAAAAGTGGCAGTTGCCAGCAAACCCAATGTGGCAAAGCCCAGCGCCAAAGCAGCCCGGGCGGCCGCGTCGGTGGCGGTGCCGCCGCTGGCCACCCGCAAGCCGGGCGCCAAACGCAAGCCCACGCAAGCCGCTGGCGCCGCTGCGGGCGCAGCCAAAGCGCTGCTGGCCACCGCACCTGCTGCGACCACCTGACGCAGCGCGCCAGGCCGGCTTGGGCGCCAAGCCAAAACCGCCAGCAGGTGCGGGGCGGTAGCGCTGCCATCGGCCTAGAATCGCGCATGGCCGCCGACCCCGCTGCACCCCGCAAGTTGCGCCGTGGCAGTGGTGCCGTCACCTTGCATGACGTGGCCAAACTGGCGGGCGTGGCGCCCATCACCGCATCGCGCGCGCTCAACACCCCGGCCCAAGTGTCGGCCGAGGTGCTTAAAAAAGTCAGTGACGCCGTGGCCCGCACCGGCTATGTGCCCAACCGCTTGGCGGGTGGGCTGGCATCCACCCGCAGCCGCCTGGTGGCGGCGGTGGTGCCCACCATCGCCGGCCCGATGTTTCTGGAAACCTTGCAATCGCTGACCGAAGCGCTGGCCGAGCAGGGCTACCAGCTGATGCTGGGCCAGGCCGGTTATGCCGCCGACCGCGATGATGCCCTGCTCGACGCCATCATCGGCCGCCGGCCCGATGGCATCGTGCTGACCGGCATCCTGCACTCTGACCAGGGCCGGCGCCGCCTGCTGGCGTCGGGCATCCCGGTGGTCGAAACCTGGGACTTGACACCCACCCCCATCGACATGCTGGTCGGCTTCTCCCATGTGGAGGTGGGGCGGGCGGTGGCTGCGTTTCTGCACGCCAAAGGCCGGCGCCAGCTGGCCGTGGTGGCGGGTGACGACGAGCGCGCCGGCCGCCGGCTGCAGGCCTTCCAGGCGGCGGCTTTGGCGCTTGGCCTGCCCGCCGTGCAGCAGGTGGTAGTGCCGGCGCCCACCTCACTGAAGAGTGGCCGCCGGGCGCTGGCCGAGTTGCTGCGCGCCACACCGGCCATCGACGCGGTGTTTTGCAGCTCCGACCTGTTGGCGCTGGGTGTGTTGACCGAGGCCCAGGCCTGCGGCGTTGATGTGCCGGGCCGGCTGGCGGTGGTGGGTTTCGGTGACCTTGAATTTGCCGCTGACCTGCACCCGGCCCTGACCACGGTGCACATCAACGGCGCGGCCATCGGCCGCCAGGCGGCGCGCTTCATCATTGACACCGCCGAGGGCCGGCCAGTGGGCCAGCGCGTGGTGGACATCGGCTTTTCCATCGTTGATCGCCAAAGCACCTGACCGGTATAAACCCTTGGTCGATGGTGCTCGAATTGAAGGCTTGACAGCGCTACCATTTTGCGAAAATGGTAGCGCTATCTTTTGTTGACGTTGCGGCATCGATCTGCCCCTTGGCGGCGCCCGTGCGTGGCCATCCCCCTTGCCAACACCGCCGGAGCGACGCCCCATGAAAACGCTGTTGATCACCCTCGCCTGCACCTTGGCCACGGCCATCATCAGCCCGGCGCAAGCCCAGCCCTGGCCGGCCAAGCCAGTGGGCTTGCTGGCGCCCTTCCCGCCCGGTGGGTCCACCGACATGATTGCCCGCACCCTAGGAGCCTGTCGGACTTGGGGCGTCGATAGCGAGAAACGGCCCCAGCGAGGACAGTTTTTGCCGGATTTGCAGGCCCATAGTTCAACTATGGGACAAAAAGCCGGTAAAAAATGGACCGCTGAGGCCGTTTCGCAGCC
>JANPOW010000435.1:0-3447 GCA_031428185.1 Betaproteobacteria bacterium
CAAGCTAGGGCCGCCGGGCCGTCCCAAGGGCCGAGCACCCCCTTGGGCGGCAGCGAGCCTGCGGGCGAGCGGGGCTCAGGGATGCCGCCCTGGCTGGTGGACCGCACGCTGCGCAACATCCTGGTCGACCTGACCGGCAACACCCACCGCAGTGAGTTCTGCATCGACAAGCTGTATTCGCCCGATTCAGCCACCGGCCGCCTGGGCCTGCTGGAGTTGCGCGCGTTTGAGATGCCGCCGCATGCGCGCATGAGCATCGTGCAGCAGCTGCTGCTGCGCGCGCTGGTGGCCCGTTTCTGGAAATGGCCCTACCGCGAGAGCCTGGTGCGCTGGGGCACCGAGCTGCATGACCGCTTCCTGCTGCCCACCTTTGTGTGGCAAGACTTTGCGCATGTGATCGAGGAGATGCAAGGCGCCGGGTTCGATTTCAAACCCGAATGGTTTGCGCCGCACTTCGAGTTCCGCTTCCCCAAGGTGGGCGAGCTGACCAGCGAGGGTGTGTTGCTGCAACTGCGCAGTGCGCTGGAGCCCTGGCATGTGATGGGCGAGGAGGGCTCGTCGGCCGGCACGGTGCGTTATGTCGATTCATCGGTGGAGCGTATCGAGCTCAAGGTGAGTGGTCTGATCAACCCGCGCCATGTGGTCACCTGCAACGGCGTGCCGGTGCCGCTGCAGCCCACCGGCCGGGTGGGTGAGTTTGTGTGCGGCGTGCGCTACCGCGCCTGGCGGCCACCCACCGCGCTACACCCCAGCATCGGCATCGACGCACCACTGACGTTCGATGTGGTGGACCGCTGGATGCAGCGCAGCCTGGGCGGCTGCCAGTACCACGTGGCCCACCCGGGTGGCCTGAGTTACGCCACCTTCCCGGTCAACGCCTTTGAGGCCGAGAGCCGGCGCCTGGCGCGTTTCTTCACCATCGGCCACACGCCCGGCCAGATGCAGGTGGGCCCGCCGCAGCGCAGCCTGGAGTTCCCGTTCACGCTGGATTTGCGCACCGCCTGAGCGTGCCATTCACCACGCCAGCCCGCCCGGCCCCGGGGGATGGGCCGCATGCTTGAGCCCCCCGGCAAAGGGCATGATGCGGGCATGCAAAGCAGCCTGCTGGCCGACGAGGACCTGCCTGACCCCGCCAGCCATGTCGCGGCCTTGGCCGGCCGTGCCACGCCCGGCCATTTTGATGACTGGCGTGGCCTGCCCGCAGCCACCGCTGCGGCGGCCGGTGCTGGTGGCCAACCTGCCGCCCACTGGCGCGAGTTTTTCAACACCCTGGGCCATGCCGGCTGGGCCGACCTGACCGCCAAGGCCGCGCGGGTGCAGCAGCGGGTGCGTGAGGACGGCGCCACCTACAACATCTACGCCGACGGCAGCGACGCCAGCCGGCCCTGGCCACTGGAGCTGCTGCCCTTCATCGTGCAGCCGCACGAGTGGGCGCTGATCGAGCAGGGTGTGCAGCAGCGCGCCCGCCTGATGGCCGCCACGCTGGCCGACATCTACGGCCCGCAAACCCTGCTGCGCGATGCCGTGCTGCCGGCCTCGCTGATCTTTGCCCACCCGCACTACCTGCGGCCGGCGCATGGCTTGTGGCCGGCCGTGGGCACACCGTTGCACATCGCCGCGTTTGACCTGGCGCGCAAACCCGATGGCGGGTTTTGTGTGCTGGCGCAGCGCCTGCAGGCGCCCAGCGGGCTGGGCTATCTGCTGGAGAACCGGCTCATCATTGCGCCGCAGTTCCCCGAGCAATTTACCGGCCTGCGGGTGCAGCGCCTGGCCGGCGCCTTCCGCTCGCTGCTGGACGGGCTGATGCGTGCCAGCCCGGCCGGTGCGCGCAGCCGGGTGGTGCTGCTGACACCCGGGCCTTACAACGAGACCTACTTCGAGCAGGTGTTCCTGGCCCGCTACCTGGGTGTCACGCTGGTCGAGGGCAATGACTTGACGGTGCGGGCCAAGCGCCTCTACCTCAAGACCCTGCACGGCCTGGAGCAAGTGCATGTGGTGCTGCGGCGGGTGGACGATGCATTTCTTGACCCGCTGGAGTTGCGCCCCGACTCCCAACTGGGGGTGCCCGGCCTGCTGCAAGCGCTGCGTGCCGGCAGCGTGGTGATGGCCAACGGGCCAGGTGCGGGTGTGCTGGAAAGCCCCGGCTTGTCGGCCTTCTGGCCCGGTGTGGCGCAGCGCCTGCTGGGTGAGCCGCTGCGCTTGGCCGGCAGCACCACCTGGTGGTGTGGTGAGGCCGCAGTGTGGGCCACGCAACGTGCCAAGCTGGTGGACTTTGTCGCCGCACCCACCTTCCCCGACAGTGGCTTCAGCCCCCAGGTGGTGGCCCAGCTGGGCGAGGCTGAACGCACGGCGTTGCTGGCCCGCATCGACGCCCAGCCCGCCGCGTTCACCCTGCAAGCCCGCATGCGGCCCAGTGAAACGCCGGTCTGGCGCAACGGCCACCTGCAGCCGCGCGCCGCCGTGATGCGGGTGTTTGCACTGGCTGACGGCGCCGGTGGCTGGCGTGTGCTGCCCGGTGGCCTGACCCGGGTGGCCGGCCGGCCCAGCGCCCAGCCGGGCAGTGCGCATGACCCGTGGTTGAGCATGCAGCACGGCAGCGCCAGTGTGGACACCTGGGTGGTCACCGGCGGCGCGGTGGACGACACGTCGATGCTGCCCAAGCCGCTCACCGCGTCCGAGCTGGCGGCCACCCACCGCAGTGTCAGCAGCCGCTCGGCCGAGGCCTTGTTCTGGGTCGGCCGCTATACCGAGCGCGCTGAAAACGCCGCCCGCCTGGCCCGCGTCATCCTTGAAACCCTGCACGTCGGCAGCCCGCCGGTGCTGCGCTGGCTGGGTGAGCTGGCGCGCTACCACGGCCTGGTGGGCCTGGCGGTGCCCGGCCCCTTGAAAGCCCCCCGGGTATTTGAGCGCGCGTTGATCCAGGCCCTGCCCGGTGACGCGGCGGATGCGGGCCTCACCGCCAGCGTGGGCTGCAGCCTGCGCAGCCTGCGCGCCTGTGCCCAGACGCTGCGCGAGCGCCTGTCGCCCGAGCACTGGAAGCTGATCAACGAGGTGGATGACCACTTTGAGCAGCACCTGGCCGATGTGCTGGCCGAGGGTGAGGGCCAGGCCGTCGACATGCTGGGTGTGCTGGCGCGCACCGCCACCCACCTGGCCGCCATCACCGGCGCGCAGACCGACCGCATGATGCGTGACGACGGCTGGCGCCTGCTCAGTGTGGGCCGCCAGATCGAGCGCCTGTCCATGTTGTCGCATGCGCTGGCGCTGGGCTTCGAACACCGGGTGCATGAGGCCGAAGACGGCTTTCCGGTGCTGCTGGGGCTGTTTGACAGCGTCATCACCTACCGCGCCTTGTTCCAGGGCCGGCATGAGGTGCTGCCGCTGCTGCACCTGCTGGTGCAGGACACCGACAACCCACGCTCCCTGGCCTGGGTGGCGCGCACCCTG
>JANPOW010000436.1:0-3307 GCA_031428185.1 Betaproteobacteria bacterium
CAAGCGCATGGGCCACGCCGGTGCGCTGATCAGCGGCGGCGCCGACACGGCCGACGCCAAACTGGCCGTGATGGAGGAGTGCGGCTTCACCATCACCCGCAACCCGAGTGAGATGGCGCGGCTGCTCAAGGCGCTGCTGTAGATCCAGCGCAGCGGCCTGCGTCCCGCAGGCTGCTTGCCGCCCACTCGCCCAGCGCGCCTACGGCTGTCTGGCCATCGAGCCATGGGCAGATGCAGCGCTTGCGTAGAAGTACGAACCGCCAGCGTTCGATGGCTCTCTAAACTCTCCGCCGGTTGCCCGGCGTCACTTGCGATGCCTGCGGCCACCCATTTCGGAGCGTGACATGGAATTTGCGTCAACCGCCTTCTGGGCGGCACTTGGCTCGATCATTTTGGCCAACATCCTGCTGTCTGGTGACAACGCCGTCGTCATCGCCATGGCCGCACGGTCCTTGCCACCGCACCAGCAAAAAAAGGCCATCTTCTTTGGCAGCGCTGCAGCCATCGTGCTGCGGGTTGTGCTCACCCTGATCGCGGTGGAGATGCTCAAGTGGCCGTTCCTCAAGATCATCGGTGGCGTCCTGTTGGTCTACATCGGTGTCACCCTGCTGCTGGAGGACGACGGCGGTGGTCATGACGGTGCCCAGACCAATACCGGGCTGATGACCGCCATCCGCACCATCCTGATCGCCGACTTGGTGATGAGCCTGGACAACGTGCTGGCGGTTGCCGCTGCAGCCAAGGGCAATACCGTGTTGCTGGTGCTGGGCCTGGGCATCAGCGTGCCGCTGATCATTTTTGGCAGCACCTTGCTGCTCAAGGTGATGGAGCGTTTCCCCATCATCATCACGCTGGGCGCGGCACTGCTCGGGTTTCTGGCCGGTGAAATGGTGTTCACCGATCCGGCGGTGACGGCACGCTTTGGCGAGCAATCACACCTGGTGCTCAACTGCGCGGGGGCCGCTGGTGCGTTGCTGGTGGTGGCGCTGGGCAAGTTCTTGCAGCGGCGGCAGGCGATGCACGCCGCGGTCTGACCTCAGACGGCGCAGCACTGGGCCAGCGGCCGCCCGATTTCGCAATTTTGACCAAATGCCAACTACGCCACGTTGACCTAACAGCCCGCTGAAGCATGCCGTGATATTGTGGGTAGAAGCTCGCAAAGACGGGTGAATCAGGAGGTCATGTGGCTTGGTTTTCTCGCAAGCGTGCGCCCGACGTACGCCTCACGGTGCCCGCCGGCGATGGTCCACCGCCGCTGGCCGGCCGCTACCGGCTGGGTGTGCGTATCGGCAGTGGTGCCGCCGCTGAAGTGGTGCAAGCCACCGACCTGCGTACCGGCTCCCAGGTGGCGATCAAGCTGATCTCGCTGCCAGAGGATTTGCCACCCGACGACCGCAAAGACTGGCTTGACCGCCTGCGGCGCGAGGCCACGCTGGGCCGGCAACTGCAGCACCCCGACATCGTGGCCGTGCTGGACGCTGGCCTGGCCAGGCACCACGCCTGGCTGGCGATGGAGCGCATCCACGGCGTGGAGCTGGGGCGTTATGCGCAGGCCGCGCGGCTGCTGCCTGAGGCCGTGGTGCTGCGGGTGGGCAGCCGGCTGGCCGCAGCGCTTGCCCATGCCCACGCCCAGGGGGTGATTCACCGCGACTTGAAGCCCGCCAACGTGCTCGTCAACCTGGGCGCTGACCAGGTCAAGTTGGCCGATTTTGGCGTGGCGCGTCTCACCGAGGCCAATTTGACCCGCACCGGTTTGACCCTGGGCACACCGGCCTACATGGCACCCGAGCTGCTGGCCGGCGCGCCTGCCACTGCGGCCAGTGACACCTACGCGCTTGGTGTCATGCGGTTTGAGCTGCTCACCGGCCGGCGCCCCCACCAGGCCGACACCCTGGGTGAGCTGCTCAAGGCGGTGACGCACACCCCGCCGGCGTCACTGGCTAACTTGCGCCCCGACCTGCCCCGGCCCGCAGTGGCCGCTGTTGAGCATTTGCTGGACCACAACCCGCACCGCCGCCCCGCCGATTTGGCGGCATGGGCCGCGCAGGTGGCCGGGCTGGCCGGGCTGATGAGCCGGTTGCAGGCGCCAGCCAACAACCCGCATCCGTAGGCCCGCAGCGTGCGCCAGGCCGCACAACTTACAGGGCACAATTGCGGCCCGACACCTCCAATGCTGCTGCGCCCTGTATGAGTCTCGAATTCTTCCACGCTGTCGACATGGGCCGGGCCCGCAGCAACAACGAAGATTCCGTGGCCGTGGACGGCGTCAACGGCCTGGTGGTGCTGGCTGACGGCATGGGCGGCTACAACGCCGGTGAAGTTGCCAGCGGCATGCTGACCGACTTCATCCGTGACGAGCTGGGGCGCTGGCTGGCCGAGGCCGCGGGCCGCGCCAATGACGCGGAAGTCAAACGCGCGATGGACATCTGCGTGGACAACGCCAACCGCGCCATTTTCAACGCGGCCAACGCCAACCCGCAGTACGCCGGCATGGGCACCACGCTGGTCCTGGCCGTGTTCCGCGAGGCCCAGGTGCGGCTGGGCCATGTGGGCGATTCACGCGCCTACCGCTGGCGCGGTGGTGAGCTGGCGCAGATCACCCGCGACCACTCGTTGTTGCAAGAGCAGATCGACGCCGGCCTGATCACCCCCGAACAGGCGGCGTTTTCAGCCAACAAAAACCTGGTCACCCGCGCCGTGGGTGTTGAAGACACCGTGCTGCTGGAGACCCACCTGCACGACACCCTGCCGGGGGATTTGTACCTGCTGTGCTCGGACGGCTTGTCCGACATGCTGGAAGACGCGATGATTGCCCGTTTGCTGCAGATGCACGAGGCCTTGCCGGTGATCGGCCAGGCCTTGATTGCCGCCGCCAACGAAGCCGGCGGAAAAGACAATATTTCGTTGATACTCGCCCGGGTGGGCGGCGGCGCAGTGGCGGCGGGCAAGCCGTGGTGGCGCTTCGGGCGCTAGCGTCGGCCCGCAGACGCAGACGCAGACGCTGGCGCCGTGCAGGCAGATGCACCCAGCCCCGCAATTGGCGGTGCGGCGATCAAACAGACAAAAAGGGCAAGCATGGGCAAGTTGGTGGTGTCTCTCGATGGCGTGGTGATCAAGGATGTCCAAATCACCAAGGACAAGACCACGCTCGGCCGGCGTCCGTACAACGACATCGTGATCGACAACCTGGCCGTGAGTGGTGAGCACGCCGTGCTGCAGATGGTGGGGCCGGAAGTCTTCATTGAAGACCTGAACAGCACCAACGGCACCTACATCAACGGCAAGGCGATCAAGAAGCAGCAGCTGG
>JANPOW010000437.1:0-16008 GCA_031428185.1 Betaproteobacteria bacterium
GATTTGCTTGAAACGGTGGGGCTGAGCGCCGACCACCTGCAGCGCTATCCGCATGAGTTCTCGGGCGGCCAGCGCCAGCGTGTGGGCATTGCGCGGGCGCTGGCAGTTGACCCCAAGTTGATCGTCTGCGACGAGGCGGTGTCGGCCCTGGATGTGTCGATCCAGGCCCAGGTCATCAACCTGCTGGAAGACCTGCAAAGCCAGCGCGGCCTGACCTACATCTTCATCGCCCACGATTTGAGCGTGGTGGAGCACATCAGCACCCGGGTGGCGGTGATGTACCTGGGCCGCAGCGTGGAGATTGCGGCGGCCAAGCACCTGTATACGCGGCCGCAGCACCCCTACACCGAGGCCTTGCTGTCGGCGGTGCCCATCCCCGACCCGACCGTCAAGCGCAAACGCATCCTGCTGCAGGGTGATGTGCCCAGCCCCATCCACCCGCCGCCGGGCTGCCACTTCCACACCCGCTGCCCGATTGCCGAACCGCGGTGCAAGCTGGAGTCACCGGTGCTCAAACCCGTGGGGGATGTGGCGGATGGGCACTGGGTGGCCTGCCACTTTCGGGGTTAGGCGGGTTAGGCGTGCTCAGGTCGGCACCGCCTTCACCCGCCGCACCACGGCCACCGGCTGCGGGCCAGCCGGCGCGGCTGCACCGCCCACCGCGCGCGCCCGCAACTGGCCGCAACCGCCCTCCACATCCTGCCCGGCCGAGTGGCGCAGCTTGGTCAGCACGCCGCGGCGGTGCAACTGGCGCGCCATCTCGGCGGCACGCTGCCAGCTGGGGCGTGCAAAGCGCAGCCCGTCCACGCTGTTGTAGGGGATCAGGTTGAGCACCATGTACTTGCCGGCCCGCAGGGCGGCCAGTGCGTCCACCTCGTCGTCTCCATCGTTGATGCCGGCCAGCAATGTCCACTGCAGTTGCACCGGGTAGCCGGTGGCGCGGGCATAAGCCTCGGCCTGGGCCACCAGCCAATCGGGTGTCAGGCGCGGTGCGCGGGGCAGCAGTTGCTCGCGTAACGCTACTTTGGTGGTGTGCAGCGACAAGGCCAGTGCGGGCCGCACCGGGCTGCGCTCGGTATCGGTACCGGTATCGGTTGTGCGGTCCATCAATCGCTCAAACAAGCGCGCATCACCCACGGTGGACAGCACCAGGTTTTTGTGGCCGATGTTGCCGGCGGTGCCCAGCAGGTCAATCGCGTCCAGCACGTTGTCCAGGTTGTGGGCCGGCTCGCCCATGCCCATGAACACCACTTTCTTGACCGGCCGCAGGCTGCGTGCCAGCGCCACCTGGGCCACGATCTCGGCGCTGCCCACCTGGCGCAGCAGGCCCGCCTGGCCGGTCATGCAAAACACACAGCCCACCGCGCAGCCGACCTGGGTGGACACACACAGGCCATCCCGTGGCAGCAGCACCGCCTCTACCGCCTGGCCATCGGCCAGCGCCACCAGCAAACGCACCGAGCCGTCATCACCCGGGTGTTGCGATTGCAGCGTGGCCAGGCTTTGCCAATCGGCCACCAGCGTGGGCAGCGCGTCACGCAGGGCCGTTGGCAGCCAATGCTCGGGCTGGCGTGGGCCGGCGGCCAGTGGCAAGGCGTTGGCCCATTGGCGCAGCAGACGCTGGGCATGGGTGGGTTTGGCGCCCAGGCTGTGCAGGCGCTGGCGGATGTCGGCGATACGCATGGCAGGCGGGGGGGGGGGCTGGACAGGTGGTGGGCTGCGGCAAGCAGCCGGTGGCGCGGCATTGTGCGCCGGCGGCTGCCATTGCCTGCGCTGAAGCGGCCAGGCGGCAACAAGCATCGGGGCGGCAATGCCGCCCACCCGGCCCGTGCGCCCAGAATCCACACCCCACCCTGCAGGAGCTTGCTTGATGTCCAGACTGATCCACCACGCTGCGTTGGCGCTTGCCGCTGCCCTGCTGGCCGCGTGTGCGGCGCCGCCGGGTGCTGGCACCACGACACTGCAACCCCCCGCAGCCCTGCTGCTGCAAGGCGTGCCAGCGGTGCCCAACACGCTGGTGGCAGCGGTGCAGCGCTACACCGAGTTTGCCGGCCACAGCCTGGTCGATTGGCACCCCAGCAAACGTGAACTGCTGGTGAGCCACCGGCCGGCCGGTGGCAATACCAACCAGCTCTACCGCATCAGCGGCCCCGGTGCCACGCCAGAGGCACTGACCGACGGGCTTGAGCCTGTCAGCCAGGCCTGGTACGTGCCCGGCGCGGGCGACAGCATCGTGCTGGCGCGTGGCACGGGCGGCAACGAGGCCTACCAGCTTTACCGGCTGGACTTGCCTGACCACACACAAACCCTGCTGACCGATCCCGACCAACGCCATGAATTCAACACCTGGCTGCACCGCAGCAGCCTGGCCATCGTGGCGTCGGTGCCGCTGGACCGCACCGCGCCGGGTGGCAGCCGGGCCAGCGTCAATACCACGCTGTGGCTGCTGGACCCGGCCCGGCCCGGCCAGCGCCGGGTGCTGGCCGAGCTGCCGGGCGGCGGCTGGCAGGCGTCCGCCGTGTCGCCCGACGACCGCCAGGCCGCGCTGCTGCGCTACATCTCAGCCACACAGACCGAGGTCTGGCTGCTGGACCTGGCCAGCGGCCGGCAGCGCCGGCTGCTGCCGGCGCCGGGCGCTGCCGCCGCCTACTTCCCAGGCCAGTTCAGCGCTGATGGCCAGCGGCTGCAGGTGCGCAGCGACCAGGCCGGTGAGTTTCTGGAGCTGGTGCTGGTGGACCTGGCCAGCGGCGCCGTGCAGCGCGCAACTCCCCCCATCCCGTGGGATGTGGAGGCGGCCGAGCCCAGCGCCGATGGCAGCCTGCTGGCGCTGCAGGTCAATGTGGACGGCAGCGACACGCTGCGCCTGATCAACGGCCACACGCTGCGCGAGCAGGCGCTGCCTGCCGGCACCGCGTTGCCACCCGGCAGTGTGGGGCGGCTGCTGTTCCGGCCGCAGGGCAGCCAGGTGACGCAAGAGCTGGCCTTCAGCGTCAGCAACGCCCAAGGCCCCAGCCAGATTTACACGCTGGACGTGGCCAGCGGCCAGGTGCAGCCGTGGACCAGCGCCCGCCTGCACCCGGCACTCGACAGCCGGGCGCTGACCGCGCAGCAGACCGTGCGCTGGGCCAGCTTTGACGGCCGCAGCATCTCCGGCCTGCTGACCCGCCCGCCGGCGCGTTTCACCGGCCGCCGGCCGGTGCTCATCAGCATCCACGGCGGGCCGGAGGCGCAAGCCCGCAGCGGCTTCATCGGCCGCAACCACCACCTGGTGCAAGCGCTGGGTATCGCCTTGCTGCAGCCCAATGTGCGGGGGTCCAGCGGCTACGGCAAAAGCTTTCTGGCGCTGGACAATCTCCGGCTGCGTGAGGACTCGGTCAAAGACATCGGTGCGCTGCTGGACTGGATTGCAACCCAGCCCGACCTGGACCCGCAGCGTGTGGTGGTGACCGGTGGCAGCTATGGCGGCTACATGAGCCTGGCAGTGGCCACCACCTACCCGCAGCGCATTGCCGGGTCGATTGACGTGGTGGGCATCAGCAACTTTGTGAGCTTTTTGGAAAACACCGAAAGCTACCGGCGTGACCTGCGCCGGGTGGAATACGGCGACGAGCGTGACCCGGCCATGCGCGCGTTTTTGCAGCAGATCTCACCGCTGACCCATGCGGCGCGCATCACCCGCCCGCTGCTGGTGGTGCAGGGCAAAAACGACCCGCGTGTGCCTTACACCGAGGCCGAGCAGATTGTGGCCAGCGTGCGCGCCAACGGCACCCCGGTGTGGTACCTCCGCGCCGATGACGAAGGCCACGGCTTTGCGCGCAAGGCCAATGCGGACTACCAGTACTACGCCACGGTGCTGTTCTTGCAGCAGGTACTGGGGTTGGTGGATTGAGCGGCTGGCGCCGCTGGCCCGCACGGCCAGCAAAAAGCCCGGCCAGTGCGCGCTGAATGCGGCAGTGGTCGGGCCTGTGGACGGGGTGTTGCGGGGTGTTGTCCGGCCGTTGTCCGGCTGGCACAGGGCAGCGCAGCCCGATGCCGGGCCGGCGCTGCGCGCCAGATCAGAAGCTGTACTTGGCCGCCAGCTTGACCGTGCGGCCATTGATCGACCGGGCGGCGTGGCCATCGCCCTCAACTTCGGTGTACCCGATGGTGTTGTTCAGGTTGTTGGCGCTGAGCGACAGGTTCAGTTTGTCGTTGACGCTGTAGTTGACGAAGGCATTGAGCACGGTGTACGCCGGCATCGTGATCGTGTTCATGTTGTCCGCGTACGACTTGCTGGTGCCCACGATGGCCGCGCCAACTTCCACCGGGCCAAATGCGTAGGTCGGTGCCAGCTGGAACACCACATCGGCCTGGCGCTGTGGCTTCTTGCCCACCGTGGCGGCGTCAGCGGTGGCGGCGGCGGTGATCTTGGCCCTGGTGTAGGTGGCGCCACCGCTCAGGCGGAAGTCACCCAGCCTGTAGCCCACTTCCAGCTCCAGGCCATCGGCGGTGTATTTGTTGTCGGTGAACTTCTGGATCTTGGCGTCGTAGTTGGTCTCGGCGGTCTTGGCGTTGAAGACGGTTGCAAACACACTGACCGCACCCGCACGCCACTTGGCGCCCGCTTCCAGTTGCCTGACCTGGTTGCTGGGCACGGCGCTGGAGCCGTCCAGCGGCTTGCCGTACAGCAGCCGGTCAGCGCTGAAGGACACGCCGTCGCTGGCGCGTGCAAACAAGGCCAGGTCGCGGCTGAGCTGGTAGTTGCCGCCCAGTGAGTACGAGGTGTGGTCAACCGTGTAGTTGACGTTCTGGCGGGTTGCCGGATCCCAGGTTTTTGTCGTCGCATTGCCCAGGCGGGCATAGCCGCTGGCCTTCTGGCGGTCATGGCGCACGCTGCCATCCAAGGTTACCGGGCCGGCATCCCAGGTCAGCGCAGCGTAGGGTGCGGTGGTGGTGTAGCGGACGTCGAAGTTGCGATCACAGCAGCCGCCAAAGGTGGTAAAGCCCGAGCCGGTCAAGGTGGCGGCTGCGCCGCTGTTCTTCATGTCCACCGCGTAGGTGTTCCAGAACCAGGTGAGCGCCACTTGCTGCCGGGAGGTGAACAAGCCGGCGCTGGCGGTGGCCTTGCCGCCGGCCACATCCGCAAACGTCTTGCTCAGCTTCAGATCGTTGACGGTGTTGTCCAGGCTGTCGATCGAGGTGTTGAACAGCGCGGCATTGAACTTGGCAGCACCCGGTGTGGGCGTGCCGTTGTCGGTGGGGAACATCGCGATGAAGCGGCCGCTGTTGCCGGCGTGGCGGAACTTGTCGGTCACGGCCCAGCCGTCGCCCAGCTTGTAGAGGCCTTCCAGACCGATGGCGGTGCTGCGCACATGCAGGCCGTCGCGCGGGTTGGTGGACACGAACTTGCCATCGGCGCCCAGCACCACATCCTGCGGCGTGTTGTTGCTGATGAAAAAGGCGCTGCGTGGGTCAATGCCGGGGATGGTGCTGATCTGGCCGTTCTTGACCGTGACCGGCACCGGCAGGAAGGACGGGGTCTTGTCGTCCAGCGCCTTCAGGCTGACGCGCACAAAGCCCTGGCTGAAGTCTTGCGTCAGGTTGGCCTTGATCTGCCCACCTTGCGCGGCGGTGAAGCCGGTTTTGCGGTCGCCCTCGCCCTGGCGCTGGAAGCCACCGATGTGGAAGCGGGTGCCGTTGCCCAAGCTGCCACCGTAGTCCACGTCCACCCGGGTCTGGCGGCCACCGTTCAGGCCAAAGGTGATGCCGGCCGCGCCGCCTTTTTCTTCACCCGTCTTGCTGATGAAGTTGATGATGCCGCCGGGCGAGTTGGTGGCCAGCGTGCTGGCCGAGCCGCCGCGGATCACCTCGAGGTGGTCGAGGTTGTAGTCGGCGCGCAAGAACTGGTCGGCGGTGCCGAAGGCGATGTCGCCAAACATCAGCAGCGGCAGGCCGTCCTCCTGAAACTGCACGTAGCGCGCGCCGCCGGCCGAGATGGGCACACCGCGCACGGTCAGGTTGGCATTGCCCTCACCACCCGACGACTCGGAGCGCACGCCGGGGATGGAGCGCAGGATCTCGGCCGCGCTGGTGGGCGACAGCTTGAAGATCTGGTCGGCCTCCAACGAGCTGATGGACACGCTTTGCTTCATCTTGCTGGCCCCGGTGGACGTGCCAGTGACCACCACCCGGTTCAGGTTGAGGGTGTCGTTGTCGTCCTTGGCGGCGGCCTGGGCCAGGGCCAGGGCGGGCAGCAGGCACAGGCCGGCGGCCAGCGCGATGGGGCGCAGGGCGGTCGGGCGCAGCATGGCGCGGCGGCTTGGCTTGAGGGTCTGGGTCATGTTGTCTCCTTCGGGTGGCAGGGCAAGAGGGCAAGAGGGCAAGAGGCGATCAGGCCCCGGTGGCAAAATTCTGCTTGGATTGCAATCGATTGCTAACGCGGGTAAACGCTGGGACTGTTGTGCTGTGTGGACAGCACCGCGTTGGCTGGCGCGGCGCTATTGGCCTGCAACACATGGCTGCTCAACACACCCACGGTGCGCAGGCTGATCTGGCAGGTGCGTGCACGCAGGTCCACCTGTAGCCTGGCCTGCGGCGCATTGGCGCCTTGGCCGTCGGTCCAGCACAGGTCCAGCGTGTGCGCGTCACAGGGCAGCAGCGCAAACTGGCCCATGAAGGCCGGGTGGCTGTTGCGCAGCCGGATCAGCCGCAGCAGGTCTTGCACCACCGGGCGCTGCAGCGCGGCATCGATTTCGGCCCGGCTGTAGTGGTGGCGGTTGATGTCGCGCCCGACACCGCTGCGGGCCAGCAAGTCCAGGTCGTTGTGGCCGGCCAGCAGGCCGACGTAGTACACCTGCGGCACACCGGGCAAGAAAAACTGGATGGCGCGCGCAATCAGGTAACTGCGGTCGTCACGGCCCAGCGCGTCGTAAAAACTGCAGTTGACCTGGTACAGGTCCAGGTTGCTGGCCGCCGCACCGGTGGCCTGGCGGCTGCTGCCGCAGCTGTTCTGGTGGATCAGCTCAACCAGGCGGTCCAGTTCGTCGGGTGGCACCAAACCGGGGTGGGTTTTGCGGTCGGCCGTGTCAGCGCCGATGTCGATCACGCCGATCCCGTCATGCGTGTCCAGCACCGTCAGCGCGTTGTTGGGCCGGATCGCGATCCAGTGCTTGAGCGGCTCGGCAGTGCCAAAAAACAGCGCATGCAGCGCCAGTGGTGGCAGCGCAAAGTCATAGACCCAATCCACCCGCGCGGCGATCTCGATCTGGCGCTGGTGGTAGGCGTGGACCTCGACCAGCACCTGGATGCCCCGCGCCTTGGCCTGCGCCGCAAAGGCATCGATGAAATCAAAGGTCTCGGGCAGCATGAAACAACTGGCGCCGGCGCGCTTGATGGCGTAGCCCACCGCGTCCAGCCGCACCATGCGGATGCCAGCGCCGGCCAGGGTGTCCAGGATGGCCTGCAGATAGGCCTGGCCCTGCGGGTGGCTGACGTCGATGTCCACCTGCTGCGCGGTGAAGGTGGTCCAGAGCAGGCGCCGCTCGCCGTTGGCCAGCGTGGCCGTGGTGAACGGCAGGCCCGGGCGCGGCCGGTAGATGGCCAGCAGGTCAGCCGCCGTGGCGCCCTGGGGAAACACCACATCCAAGGTGAGGAACAAGCCGTTGTAGTGCGACGCGCTGCCGTGCTGCAAAAAATCCTGAAACTGCGGTGAGTCGGACGACATGTGGTTGACGATCACATCGGCCATCACGTCCAGCTGCCCGGTGAGCGCGCTGATGCCGGCCCAGTCACCCAGGCGTGGGTCCACCTGCAGGTGGTCACTCGGGTCAAAACCGGCATCGGCACCGTCGATGGGTGTGTAAAACGGCAGCAGATGCACACCGCCAAACACGCCGTCCAGCGGTGCTGCCGGGCCGGCCAGCAAGGCCTGCAGGTCAGCCAGTGTGCCGCCACCCAGGCGGTCAACATAGGTGATCAGTTGGACTTGGTTTTTCATGCCGGCTTGGCCACCGCAGTGGCCGGGCTGGTCTTGACAAAACACACCGCCACCGCAGCGGCCAGCAGCAGCACACCGGCCAGGCGGATCACGTTTTCGGGCTGGCCGCCCAGCAGGCTGTGGTAGTACAGCGGCAGGGTCAGCATCTGGATGATCATCGGGATGACGATGAACATGTTGAAGATGCCCATGTACACCCCGGCGCGCTCAGGCGGGATGCTGCCGGCCAGCAGGATGTAGGGGTTGCCCATGATGCTGGCCCAGGCCAGGCCCACGCCCACCATCGGGATGAACAGCAACGCTTTGTCGTGGATGGCCGGGATGCAGCACATGCCGATGCCGGCCGCCGTGAGGCACACCGCATGCACGGCCTTGGCACCCAGCCGGCGCGTGAACGGCAGCATGGCAAAGGCGCCGACAAAGGCCACAAAGTTGTAGAAGCCACCAATCTGGCCGTTCAGCAGCCCGGCATCCCGGAAACCGGTGGACGTGGCATCGGTGGTATTGAACATCGTGTGCGCCAGCGCCGGCACGATGTAGATCCAGTAACACAACATGCCGTACCACTGGAACAGCTTCATCCACCAGAGCTGGCGCATGGTGGGTGGCATCTCTTTGATGGCGGACCAGATCTCGCGCAGGGTGGCCGCCCAGCCTGTGGGTTGGGCTTTGATCAGCGCCAGCTCGGCCGGTGCGAGTGGCAACTCGGGCGTGGTGTGCACGCTCCACCACACGGTGGTGATGGAAAAAACCGCGCCGATCAAGAACGCAATGACGGTGATGTGCGGGATGTTGTGGGCATTCACCGCGTCCTTGTTCATGCCCGCCAGCACCAACAAGGTGGGCGCCAGGTAGGCCAGGGTTTGCGCCAGGCCGGTGAAGGCGGCCTGGGTCAAAAAGCCGATCGAGTGTTGCGCTGTGTTCAGCCGGTCACTGACGTAGGCGCGGTAAGGCTCCATCGTCACGTTGTTGGCGGCGTCCAGAATCCACAGCAGGCCGGCGGCAAACCACAGCGTCGGGCTGAACGGCATCACCAGCAAGCCCAGGCTGCACAGCAGCGCGCCGATCATGAAGTACGGCGTGCGCCGGCCCCAGCGGCTGGTGGTGCGGTCACTCAGGGCGCCGACCAGCGGTTGCACCAGCAGGCCGGTCACCGGCCCGGCCAGCCACAGCAGCGGCAGGCTGGCTTCATCGGCGCCCAGGTATTTGTAGATCGGGCTCATGTTGCTTTGCTGCAGCCCGAAGCTGAACTGGATGCCGAAAAAGCCGACATTCATGTTGACCACTTGCCAGAACGACAGATGCGGTTTCATGGCCAAGCCTTGGTGTCTGGTAGTTGTTGCATGCGGGTGCCCGGCTGTTGGCGCTGGCGTTGCGGGTGGCCCGGCAAGCCAGGCCGGCCTGTTGGGGTGGTGAGGCGGCGGCGGGTGGGCGTCAGATCGGCGGCAGATCGGCGCAGCCTGCCATGCCGGCTGGCGCAGACCGGCTTGCTGCGCAGTATTCCGATAATGCAATCGATTGCATATTGACGAAAACCCGACTCACTGGCCCTGCGCTTGGTAGCGCTGGCAGCGCCGCAGCCGGCGCGGCAGCCCTGTCAGGGCAGTGCGACGCCCACCACCTGATTGCGCCCGGCCTGTTTGGCGCGGTAGAGCGCCCGGTCGGCCAGGTCGTACAGCGCACCGGACTCGTACGGTGGGGCCTGGGTCAGGCCGATGCTGACGGTGACAGCCAGGCCGTCGGCCAATTGGCCCCAGGGGTGGCGCAGCACCCGCTCACACAAGCGCTCGCAGGCCTCGTGGGCGCGCGCTGGTGGCATGTCGGGCAACACGATCAAAAACTCCTCGCCGCCGATGCGGGCGATCAGGTCGGCACTGCGGGTGTTCTCGCGCAGCAGTTGCGCCACCACCACCAGCACCCGGTCACCCAGCGGATGGCCAAAGCGGTCGTTGACCTCTTTGAAGTAGTCCAGGTCCACCAGCGCCAGCGCCAGCGGTTGGGCAGCGGCAGCGGCCGCAGCCAGCAGCGGTGGCAGTTGCTCGTCCAGGTAGCGCCGGTTGCCCAGGCCGGTCAGGGCGTCCTGGCTGGCGCTCAAGGCCATCAGTGCAGCATGGGCACGCGCGGCCTGGGCGTCCTGGCGGGCCCGTTCGGCCTCAACCCGGGTGACCAGCTGCACCGATTGGGCCTTGAGCTGGCGCGCCGCACGCTGGCGCTGCAGGTGCTCATAACGCTCCAGGTGGTCTAGCGCCTCGGCGCCCAGGCCCAACTGGCGGCAGGCGTTGTACAGCGTGTGGTGCAGGCGCAGCCGGGTGGCTTGTGGCAGCTTGCTGTGGCCCTGTGCCAACACCGCCTGCAGCAGCGCATACGCCTGCTGCGGCTGGTCGCGGCGCAGCAAGGCCTCGGCCATGGTGCAGCGGATGCGCCAGCCTTGCGCTGCGTGGCCTTGGGCCTGCGCCAGCGCCAGCGCCTGTTGCAGCGCACTGTCGGCTTCGTCCAGCAGGCCCTGGTGCACCAGCACCTCGGCCAGATTACCCACCACATCCACCCCAAAAAACGGATCAGGATGCAGCGCCCGCATCGCCGCGGCCTGGCGGGCGTAGGTTTCGGCACGGCGCAACGCGGCACTGGCTTCATCAGGGGCCACACCACGCAGCAGGTGGTAGGCGCCTATCGTCACCGCTGCCAGGTTGTTGTAGGTGACGGTGCGGTGGTAGTGGTCACCATGGCGCTCGGCGTGGGCCAGCGCCTGCAGCATCAGGCGCTCGGCTTGCCACGGGTCGCCCATGCGCTCAAAACAGGCCGCCAGCAAGCCCAGCGCCAGCGCTTGCTGGCCTGCGTCATTACTGGCGTCGGCCAGGCCGCAGGCCTCACCGGCCAGGGCCAAGGCCTGGTCAAAGCGGCCAGTCTCGGCGTTGGCCAGGGTCAGCCAGCGCAACAACTCCCGGCGGCGGTCGGCCCCGTCGGCTTGGCGGACCAGCGCCAGCAGCGGTTCGCCCAGCGCCAGCAAGGCCTCCAGCTGGCCTAGCCGGTAGTGGAAGTAACAGGCCAGGTGGCTGGCTTCGATTTGCTGGGCCGGGTCAACGGCCGCCCGGCGTGCCGCCAGTGCGTCGCTCAGCCCGGTCAAATGATCACCATCGCGTCGCGCCTGCCGGGCACAGATCAGAAAGTCGGTACTGCTGCCCTGCGCGCCGGTATCGATCATCGCGGCCGGGATTGACGTTGAGCGCTGGCGGCAAGAAGCATCGGCAAACCTGTGGAGTCGGTCAGGCGTTGTGGTCGGAATGGCGCAGTGGGCAACCGGGATGAATTGGCCTGAATCGGCCGCGCATACCCTAAGGCAGTTCTGTCCAATTGCTTGTCATGCGCAGCAAGCAACACATTCAAAACGTCAGAAAACTCACATTTGTCACATTTTATCACTTGCTGATTGCGCCAAAGCGGGCCGGCGGCAGCCTGCGCTGCAACCACTTCAGCCCGGCATCAGGGCCTGGCAGGCGCTGTTGGCGTGGTCAGCAAGGCGGCGGCCACCGGCGTTGCGGCTGGCAAGGGCATGTTGCGGCGCGCCAGCTCGGCACGCACCAGGTCGGGCCGGTCGCTGATCAGGCCGTCCACGCCCAGGTCCAGCAGGCGTTGCATCTGCGCCGGCTGGTTGACCGTCCAGGCCAGCACCGTCAAGCCCAGCGCGTGGGCGTCTTGCACGCTGCGGGCGTCCAGATCAGCAAAGTGGGCGCTCCAGATGCGGCCGCCGGCGGCATGCACCAGGCCCGGCACGCTGCCGTGATCACGCAGCTTGAAGCCTGCGGTCCAGGGTGATGCGGCGTCCGGCGCGTCGGCGGGTGGGCGCAGGTTGTCCAGCCCAGGCTGCTGGGCGGTGAGGTAGGCGGTGCGGATTTCGGGCGCCTCGCGCTGCACGATTTGCAGGGTGCGCCAGTCAAACGACTGCACGGTGCAGCGGCTGGCCAGGCCGGCCTCGCGGATGGCGCTGATCAGCGCACGCGCCAGGACTTCAGGCGTGGCGGTGTCAGCCGGCGCCAGCGGCGACAGCTTGGTCTCGATGTCAAAGCGCACCTGCTGGTTGCCGGCGCGCTGCACCAGCGCAAACAGCGCGTCCAGCGTGGGCAGGCGGGTGCCGTCCACCGGCACTTGATCGGGGAACTGCGCCGCGTAGCGGCTGCCCGGCCGGATGCGGCCCAATTGGTAGCGCTGCAGATCGGCCAGCGTGCTGCGGTGGATCAGCGGGCCACGGCCGCTGAGGAACTGGCCATCTGGCCCGCGCGTGATGTCGGGGTTGAGCGCCGGGTCGTGCGAGATCACCAGCACACCGTCGCTGGTCAGGCCCACATCCAGCTCCAGTGTGTGCACCCCCAGGCTGAGGGCCAGGGCAAACGCTGGCAGGGTGTTTTCGGGTGCCAGGCCACGCGCACCGCGGTGGCCTTGCAGATCGAAGCCACCCACACCCGCAGCGGCGCCGTGCGTCAACAAGAGCAGCAGCGCCGCCACAGCGGCGCTGCGCAAGCCGGCCGACATGACCAGCACGGACAGCGCCGCGTGCCGCATCAAGGCGCCGGGCAAGCCGGCATGGTGGCGCGGGTGCCCACCGTCACCGGGTTGTCGTCCGCACCACCGGTGTTGATGGTGTGGCTGCAGCCATAGGCTGGTGCGGCCACGGTGGCTTTGGTCAGCACATCATCACCGGCGGGCTTGGTGCCGGTCTCCACCCAGGCCACCATGTCTTTGAAGGCGTTGACCTGCTCGACCACGGTGAAATCACAGTGGCTGGGCGCCCGGATGGCGCGCTGCACTAGCCAGGCACCGTTGCCCTTGGCCACCGTGCGGGTGCGGTAGACCTGCTCCATGCTGAAGGGCACGTACAAATCACCCAAGGTGTGGATGGACACCACCGGGATCTTGAACTCGCCGTTGACCTTGGGGATCCAGCGCAGGCCGTCGGTGCGCAGGCGGTTGGCGGTGGCCACCTCGGTCCAGCGTGGGATGTTGGCGTTCAGGCTGGCTTCTTCGGCGCTCAGGGTGATGTCGTTGTCCAGCTGGTAGACATAGCGGTGGGTGTCCACCGCCGTCTGCGTCAGGATGCCGCCGACCGTGCCGTTGCCCCCAAACGTGCTCCACACCACGTTTTGCAGGCCGCTGTTGCCAAAGCCCTCGTTGAAGATGGGCCGCTCACCGCCGGTCAGGTTCTTGACGATCTCACGCAGCTTCAGGCCTTGGGCGGTGGGCACCGTGCTGAAGGTGGTGAACAGGCTGCTGCGGGTGAGTGCGGCAATGTCGGCAAACGACGACAGCGGGTAGCTGGGCAGGCCGGCCAGGGTTTGTGCCGCGGCCTGGTAGTTGCTGAAATAGTTGAACAAGTCGGTGTCGCCCACCACGCCGCACATGGGCACCGCACCGTGGTACTTGACCTTGTGCTTGGCGCTGGCGTAGGCCTCGTCTTCAATGGCGGCGGCGGTGATGTGGCCACCCATCGAAACACCGAGGATGTAGGTCTTGGTCGGGTCGGCCAGGCTGCGGCTGTTGGCAGCGGCAATCTTGGTGAAGTTGAGCACCAGGTTGTTGCTGTCCTCCACCCCGGCGCGCACGTCGTAGTAGTTTTTGCTGTAGCTGGACGCCACCCAGGCGTAGCCGTTGTCGATCAGGTAACGCCGGATGGACGGGTTGTTGACGGTCAGCGTCTCACCGGTGCCGGCATAGCCGTGGGCATAAACCGCCAACTTGCCATTCCAGTTCTTGGGCACCTCGATGCGGTAGCCGGCGCCGTCCAGCGTGCCGGTCCAGCGGTCGGTCTCGCCGCCAGCACCGGCCAGGGCCTTGAAGCTGGGTTTGCCGGCGGCTGAGGTCTCAAAGTCGGCGTATTTGTCCACCGCTTGTGGGGTGAAGGTACGGGCATCGTGCGGCCGGGCTTCTTCCGGTGCGGCTACCGGCGCAACCACGTCGGGTGTGGGGCTGTCGCTGCCACCGCAGGCGGCCAGCAGCAGGGCGCCGCTCAGTGCGGTCAGGCGGGCTTGGATGTGTGGGCGCATGTTTGTCTCCGGAACATTGTTGTGTTGACCTTGCTGGACACGCTGGTGGGCAGGTCGACCGGCCAGCGCCCGCGCAGTGTCCGGCAGTGCGTTGGCGGGCGCGCTCGGGCTTTCCCGCTGCTGCCAGTCACGCATGTGACAGCCGTACCGCTGCCCGCGCGGCGCCCCCGTGCGGCCTGCGGCACACTTGGCGCCCATGCAAAGCCCCGCACCCCACGCCCCGCTCAAACACCTCGCGCCCGGTTGGTATGCCGTGGTGATGGGCCTCTGCGGCCTGGCCCTGGCCTGGCAGCGGGCGCGCCCGCTGATGGGTGAGGCCGCCGGCCAGGTGGCCCTGCTGCTGGGCCTGTTGGCGGCCGGCGTTTTCGCAGCACTGGCGCTGGCCACCCTGCTGCGCGCCCGCCACCACCCGCAAGCCTGGGCCGATGACTGCCGCCACCCGGTGCGCCACACCCAGGTGGCCACGCTGCCGATTGCGCTGATCCTGCTGGCCGCCGTGGCGGTGGGCCAGGCCGGCCCCAACCCCGCCACGCAGGCGCTGTGGTGGGCCGGCGCGCTGGCCCAGTTGGCCACCACCCTGTGGGTGCTGGGGCGCTGGTGGCGGCCACCAGCGGCCGGTGGCCTGCAGTGGGCCAGTGCCACACCGGCGCTGTTTTTGCCCATCGTCGGCAATGTGCTGGTGCCACTGGCCGGTGTGCCGCTGGGCCACGCCGATTGGTCGGCCGCGCAACTGGGCATCGGGCTGATGTTCTGGCCGCTGGTGCTGGGGCTGATCGCAGCGCGCATTGCCATCTCGGGTGTGTGGCCCGAGCGGCTGCTGCCGTCGGCCTTCATCTTCATCGCCCCGCCCGCCGCAGTGGGCCTGGCCCTGCTGCAACTGGGTGCCCCGCTGCCCGTGGTGTGGGGCCTGTGGGGCATGGCGCTGTTTGCGCTGCTGTGGGTGGGGCTGCTGCTGCCCCGCATCGCCAAGCTGCCGTTCAGCGTGGTGCACTGGGGCATGAGTTTTCCGCTGGCCTCGCTGGCCGCGCTGACGCTGCGGCTGGCCCAGCCCGGCTCCGCGCTGGCGGTGCTGGGGCCGGTGCTGCTGGCCTTGGTCTCGCTGGTGGTGCTGGCGCTGCTGCTGGGCACGGTGCGCGGCCTGCGTGACGGCACGCTGCTGGCGCCCGAGCCGCTGTTGATGCTGCAGCCGGTGGCGGCATGACAGGCGCTGACCCCGCCCGCCCTGCCGCCCCCGCCCTGGTCGTGGCCTGCCTGTGCGCCGGCTGGTGCAGCACTACCATCGCGCCAAGCAGGCTGCTCGCCACCGCCACCGCCACCGCCACCGCCGCCGCCACCGCCACCGCCGCCGCCATCACCCCGCGCCCGGCATCCCGCCACCCCTGACCAGAGGCCCGCCCATGATCCGCCGCCGCACTGCCCTGAGCCTGGCCCTGCCCCTGACGGCGGGCTTGACCCCACTCGCCGCCCTGGCCCAGCGCAGCAAAGACAGCCTGGTGCTGGCCATGACGCTGGAGCCGCCCGGCCTGGACCCCACCGCCGGCGCGGCTGCGGCCATTGCCGAGGTGGTGCAGTACAACGTGCTGGAGACGCTGACCAAGATCCAGAGCGACTCCAGCATCAGCCCGCTGCTGGCGCAACGCTGGACCGTGACACCCGACAACAAGACCTGGGCCTTTCACCTGCGCCCGGGCGTGCGCTTTCAAAACGGTGAGCCGTGCAACGCGGCCAGCGTCAAGTTCTCGTTTGAGCGGGCGGCCGCTGCAGATTCAACCAACAAGGACAAGGCGGTGTTTGCCAACATCGTCAACATCCGCGCCACCGATGACTTGACCTTGGTGATCACGCTGAAGAACACCAACCCCGACTTGTTGTTCCAACTGGGCCAAGCCACCGCGGTGATCGTGGAGCCCAGGAGTGCGGCCACCAACGCCACCCAGCCGGTGGGCACCGGGCCCTACAAGCTGGAGAGCTGGACCAAGGGCAGCGCGCTGGTGCTGG
>JANPOW010000438.1:0-17446 GCA_031428185.1 Betaproteobacteria bacterium
GTAGCGGGCGGTGGCGGTATTGGCAAAGGCTTCTTGCACCACCACCAGCTCGGCACGCTCCAGCGCGCGGCGCACGGTGGCCTGGTCGGGCAGCGATTGCGCCGGGTTGGTGCAGGCAATCCACAGCGCCTTGATCTCACCATCGGCCGCGGCCTGGAACATCTCCACCGCTGTTTTACCCGGCCTGGACGGCACATCGGCCAAGCCCCACAGCTGGGCGACTTCGGCCCGGTGGTCGGCGTTGGCCAAATCCCGATGAGCTGACAGCAGATTGGCCAGGCCACCCACCTCACGCCCGCCCATCGCGTTGGGCTGGCCGGGGAGGGAAAACGGCGCCGCGCCGGGCTTGCCGATCTGGCCGGTGGCCAGGTGCAGGTTGATCAGCGCGGCGTTTTTGGCGGTGCCGCTGCTGCTTTGGTTGAGGCCTTGGCAATACAGGCTGAGGGTTGGTTTGCGGGCGCCGGCGCCATCCACATTCGCAAACCAGCGCGCGGCTTGCAGGATGTCGGCCTCGCGCAGGCCGGTGAGGCGGGCGGTGTCCTTGGGGGTGAAGTCACGCACCCGGGCCTTGAGCGCCTCAAAACCGCTGGTGTGGGCGGCGATGTAGTTGGCGTCATGCCAGCCCTCCCACAGCATCAGGTGCAGCAGGCCGTGGCACAGCGCAATGTCGCTGCCGGGCAGCAACTGCAGGTGCAGGTCGGCCATCGCGGCGGTCTCGGTGCGGCGCGGGTCCACCACGATCAGTTTTTGATCCGGGTTGGCGCGCTTGGCGTCTTCGAGCCGGCGGAACAACACCGGGTGCGCCCAGGCCGGGTTGGCGCCGGTCACAAACACCGTGTGGGCATGGTTCAGGTCGTCATAACAAGCGGGCGGTGCATCAGCGCCCAGCGTGGCTTTGTAGCCGGCCACCGCGCTGCTCATGCACAGGCGCGAGTTGGTGTCGATGTTGTTGGTGCCCAGCAAGCCCTTGGCCAGCTTGTTGAAGACGTAGTAGTCCTCGGTCAGCAACTGGCCCGAGACGTAGATGCCCACCGCGTCCGGCCCGTGCTGTTGCACGATGCTGGCCAACTGGTCGGCACAGCTGTCCAGTGCCGAGTCCCAGCTGGCGGGCTGGGGTGCGGCGCCACGCTGCAGGCGCCGCAGCGGCTGCAGCAGCCGCACCTGCTGGTGGATGGCCGGGGTGGCCGGGAGGTGCAGCGTGGCGCCCTTGCTGCACAGCCGGCCGAAATTGGCCGGGTGGTCGGGGTCACCACGCACGCCGGTGATCTGCGCCGCCGTGCTCTCGATGATCACGCCGCAGCCCACGCCGCAGTAGGGGCAGGTGCTTTTGGTTTCGGTCATGGCTGGGGGGGCCGGGCAGTGCGGGGGCGGCAGCGGCTCAGGTGCAGGCCGTGGCGCGGGGGCCAGCAGTGGGCGCAGGCAGGTCCAGCGCCTTGCCGGCCAGCTCGGCGCTGTCCAGGTAGACCTGGCCGTCGTCCAGCCTGCAGGCAAACGCCGGGGTGCAGCCTTGGTCCGGGCTGCGGGCATTGCCGTCAGCCAGCTGGATGCTCCAGTTGTGCAGCGGGCAAGCCACCGCGTCACCAAACACAATGCCCTGGCTGAGCGGGCCACCCTTGTGCGGGCAGCGGTCCAGCAGGGCGTAGACGCGGTTGTCACCGGTGCGGAACAGCGCCACGGCCACGCCCACCGGCCGGGCCACACGGCGGGCGCCCAGCGGCAGGATGTCGTCGATGTGGCAGATGCGGGTCCAGGCGGTCATGGCGGTCTTTCGGCTCGGTTTGGTTGTTGTTTTGATGGGGTGATCGGATGGCGTGGCCGGATGCGCTGGCCGGATGCGTTGGCCGGATGCGCTGGCCGGCCGATGGACGGTGCAGCCCGTCAAGCCGGCTGCAGCGCTGTGAACTGCCGCGTATCCACTGCTGCCTTGTCCAACTCGAACCACGGGTCGGGCTCACCGTCCAGCGCAAACTGCAGGTCGGCCCAGAGTTGTTTGCGGCCTGGGTGGTCGTCGAGGATCTTCTTCTTGACATGGTCCAACCCCACCCGGTTGACGTAATGCACCGTGCGCTCCAGGTACCAGCCCTCCAGCCGATACAACTGGCAAAAAGCACCGGTGTACTCCAGCACCTCGGCCGCGGTCTTGAGCTTGGTGAAGAAGTGCGCCACCTCGGTTTTGATGCCGCCGTTGCCGGCGATGTACATCTCCCAGCCTGAATCAACGCCGATGATGCCCACGTCCTTGATGCCCGATTCAGCGCAATTGCGCGGGCAGCCCGAGACCGCAAACTTGACCTTGTGCGGTGCGTACATGCGCCACATCGCGCGCTCCAGGTCTTTGCCCATCTGGGTTGAATCCTGTGTGCCCATGCGGCACCACTCGCTGCCGACGCAAGTCTTGACCGTGCGCAGCGCCTTGGCGTAGGCGTGGCCGCTGGGCATGCCGATGTCTTTCCAGACATTGACCAGGTCTTCTTTCTTGACGCCCAGCAAATCGATGCGCTGGCCGCCGGTCACTTTCACCGTCGGGATCTTGTATTTGTCCACCGCGTCGGCAATGCGGCGCAGTTCGTCGGCCGTGGTCTCGCCACCCCACATGCGCGGGATCACGCTGTAAGTGCCGTCTTTCTGGATGTTGGCGTGGCTGCGCTCATTGATAAAGCGGCTTTGCGGGTCGTCCCTGGCCTCTTTGGGCCAGGTGCTGATCAGGTAGTAGTTGATCGCCGGGCGGCAACTGGCGCAGCCGTTGGGCGTGCGCCAGGCCAGCGCGTTGTAAACCCCGGCGATGGTGGTCAGCTTTTGCTGCTGGATGGCGTCACGCGCCTCCTGGTGGCTGGTGTCGGTGCAGCCGCACATGGCCTTTTTCTTGGGCGTGGCGGAATAGTCACCACCGGCGGTGAACATCAACAGCTGCTCCACCAACCCGGTGCACGATCCGCAGGACGCACTGGCCTTGGTGTGCTTGCGCACCTCCTCCAGCGTGAACAGGCCTTTTTCCTTGATCGCCTTGCAGATGCTGCCCTTGCGCACACCGTTGCAACCGCACACCTCGTCGCTGTCGGCCATTGCCGCAGCCTTGCTGTGGCCCTGGTGGCCGGTGTCGCCGATATTGGATTCACCAAACATCAGCTTGTCGCGGATCTCGCCGATCTTGCGGCCCTCACGCAGCAGTTTGAAATACCAGCTGCCGTCCACCGTGTCGCCGTACAGCACCGCGCCGACCAGTTTGTCGTCCTGGATCACCAGCTTTTTGTAGACCCCGCCAAAGGGGTCACTCATGACGATTTCCTCAAACCCCTGCTCAACCGGGCCACCCATGAAGTTGCCCGCGCTGAACAAATCAATCCCGGTGACCTTGAGCTTGGTGCTGGTCTGGCTGCCGGTGTAGCGGCCGATACCAAACTGCGCCAGATGCGTGGCGCAGACCTTGCCCTGCTCAAACAGCGGCGCCACCAGGCCGTAGGCAATGCCACGGTGGGCGGCGCATTCGCCCACCGAGTAGATGCGCGGGTCGGTGGTGGTCTGCATGGTGTCGTTGACCACGATGCCGCGGTTGCAGTGCAGGCCCATGCGCTCGGCCAGCGTGGTATTGGGCTTGATGCCGGCGGCCATCACCACCAGATCAGCCGGCACCTCGGTGCCGTCCTTGAACTGCACCGCCCTGACACGCCCTCGGGGCGTGGCATTGACATCCTGCAGGCCCGATTTGCCGCCGTCGGCATCGCCGATCAGCGCTTGCGTCTGGGCGCCGATCAGGAACTTCAGGCCACGCTGTTCCAGCGATTTGCGCAGCAGGCCGCCGGCCACGTCGTCCAGCTGGCGCTCCATCAACCACGGCGCGATGTGCACCACCGTCACCTGCATGCCGCGCAGCATCAGGCCGTTGGCCGCTTCCAGGCCCAGCAGGCCACCGCCGATCACCACCGCGTGCTTGTGCGTTTTGGCGGTTTCGATCATCTGGTTGGTGTCGGCGATGTCGCGGTAGGCGATCACGCCAGCCAAGTCCTTGCCCGGCACCGGCAGGATGAAGGGGTGGCTGCCGGTGGCGATCAGCAGCCGGTCGTAGTCGGCGCTGATGGTGCCGCCCTGGCCGTCGTCGGCAATCACCTGGCGCCGGTTGCGGTCGACCTGGCTGACCTTGGCGCCCAGGTGCAGCGTGATGTTGTGCTCGGCGTACCAGCTCAGTGGATTCAGGATGATCTCGTTGATCGTCTGCTCACCCGCCAGCACCGGGCTCAGCAGGATGCGGTTGTAGTTGGGGTGGGGCTCGGCGCCAAACACCGTGATGTTGTACAGGTCGGGTGCGATTTTCAGCAGCTCTTCGAGCGTGCGCACACCGGCCATGCCGTTGCCGATCAGCACCAGATTCATCTTTTTCATGCGGGTTCTCCTGCGGGGCCGGGTGGTGGTGGGTGTGCATGACGCTGCCCGCGCGTGCTGGCGCAGCGGGTTTTGCGTCGAATTGGGGGCCTGGGGCCGTGGCCGGCCGGCGCCGGTGGTGTGCGTTTGCGGCTGGCGTTGGCGCCTGGCGGTTGCGGCGTGCAGTTGCGATGGGTCTGGCGGGCGGCTTGCACAGGGTTGGCGCGGTTGGGTGGGCTGCTGCTGGCGGATATGCGCCGCGCCTGTTGTTGGCCGGCTGCCGGCAAAACCGGCCCGGATGCAGCGTCACACCCGTCCCGTGGTGCAATGCAGCATCCGTGCCAGCAAGATTGACCGAACCCCCAACCCGCCCGGCAAGCCGCAGCAGCCCACCGGCCCGCTGCGCCGACTTGGCGCAAGCCGTGCGTGCCTGGCCCGCCAGGCCCCATGCACGCTTGCACAACCAGCCGCGCCGCGCCGCCAAACCTTGACGACCGTGCTGATCGTCACCGCCGACCACCCGCCCACGCAGGCCACCACCAGTGCGCCTGTGGCCCTGGTTGACGCCTTGCAGGCGGCCGGCCACCCCGTGCTGGGTGCCGTGCCATGCCACATGTTGGTGCGTGAAGTGATACGCCTTGCACCGCAAGTGGTCGTTGCGTGGTTGGGCGGGGGGCCGGGCGGCACGGCCGGGCTGCCGCCGGCCCTGGCCGCAGCCCTGGCGCTGCTGGCGGCCGGTGCGCCCCGGCCAGTGCTGGTGGCCGGGGCTGCAGCCTTGCCGGGGGATGTCGACAGCCTGCTGGCCCTGCACCTGCAAGCCTGGTTGCCCGGGCCACCCGACGCACTGGCCCTGCAAGCCGCCATCGGCCTGGCCTTGCCCCGTTTTGGGCGCGAGCAGGCGCTGCAACTGACGCTGCAAGGCGCGCAGGCCCGGCTGGACGAACGCAAATGGGTGGATAGGGCCAAGGGCCTTCTGATGCGTGGCCAGCAACTCAGTGAGGACGATGCCTTCTCGCTGCTGCGCGCGGCATCGATGCAGGCCAATCTGCGGGTGGGCGAGGTGTCGCGCTCCTTGATCGAAACCGCCCGCGCGGCGGACGCCATCAACCGGGCCGGCCAGTCGCGCATGCTGTCGCAACACTGCGTCAAAGCCCTGGCCTTGCGGGCCGGCAGCGCGCCAGGCCGGGTGCGCGCCGACGACGGCCTGGAGCAGACACTGCAGCGCATGCAGGACAACCTGGTCCACCTGGCCTCACTGCAGCCCGACGGGCTGGTGGCCAACCGCTTGGTGGGCACCCTGGCGGCATCGCAGGCCTTGACCCATCTGGCGCGCGACGCCAGCGCGGCGCCAACCCGCGCCGGCACTGCCGCGCGGCCGTGGGCGCACGTGCTGCAACAGGCCGACGCGCTGGCCGAGGTGAGCGCAGCGTGCAGGTGTTGCTGGGGTAAACACAGGGCAGGTTCGTTACCGATTCCACGGCAATGCCCGGCCGGGTTTGTGGTGCGCTATTTGACGCTGGCTATCATCGTTGTTAGGGGGACAGCCACACGGTTGCTTGTGGGGCATAACGCCGGTCCTCAAAATCAAATGCCGACCAGATGCAGCTCACAACCCAGCCTGCAATAAGCCCCAAGATGACCGCCACCCTGGCTGCACCTGATCGCCCTGGCCCCAATTTCAACCGGACAAGCGCAGCGATGGAATTCGACGGGCTTCTGGCCCACACCCTGCTTGCGCTTGCGCAACAGCAAGGGCTTGGCGTCGGCATCAAGCAGATGGACGACGGGCGTTATGTGGTTGCCAACGCAGCCCTGTGCACCTTGCTGGGCCGTCCCGGTGGTGACCTGACCGGCTGCACCGACGCCGACCTGCTGCCGGCCGCCCACACGGCGCTGCTGCGCGCCGCCGACCACACGGTGCTGGCCCAAGGCCAGGCCTTGTCCAGCGAGCACCGGCTCGATTTGCCCGGCGGCCGGCGTGACCTGCAGGTGCTGCGTGTGGTGTCCAGCGGCCCAGGCACAGCACCCGGCCAGCGCTTGATCTGCAGCATCTGGCAAGACCTGGCACCCCAACGCCAACGCGAGAACCAATTGCGGCTGGCGCTTGAGCAACTGGAGCAACAGCAAAAGGCCAATGACAGCCTGCGCCTTGAACTGGCCGACCAAGGCCTGCGCGACCAGGCCAGCGGCCTGTACAGCCGGGTGCATTTTGATGACCAGATGCGCCGCGAGCTGGACCTGTCCGCCCGGGAGCACCGTGAGTTTGCGCTGGTCTACATGGCGCTGGACGGTTACAGCGAGCAGGTGCAGGCACTTGGCAGCCGCGCCCACGGGCGCATCCATGAGGCCATGGGCCGCCTGCTGCGTGGCAACACCCGGGCGATGGACGCCTCGTGCCGGCTGGACGACAGGCACTTTGCGGTGTTGCTGTCGGGTGTGGGCCTGGCCACCGCGCATTCGCGCATGGAGGGGCTGCGCCGCCAGTGCGCCACCCAGATCGTGATGCTGGACGGGGTTGAGCTCAACTTCACCGTGGCGATGGGCGTGGCCAGCTTTCCGCACACCGCGCACAGCCACGACGGGCTGATTGCCGCCTGCTCGGCCGCCCTGGCCGAAGCGCACCGGCGCGGTGGCAATACCGTGGCACTGGCCAGCATCCGCTTCGACACCCTCTGAGCAACTGCCCGGCGGGCCAGCACACGCGGTGCCGGCCACGGGATGAAAGCCCGGATGGTCAAGCCTTTGCCGGAGATGGCAGACTGCGGCCACAGTGCTTATCCAGCACCTCGTCGCCCACCTCTGGTGGCTGGCCACCGCGACCAACCCGGTCCCTGCTGCGCCACGCGCTGATCGGCCCCGAGCCTCACCACCCGGCGCTGCTGGTCAGCCTGGTGCATGGCGGCATCACCCGCATCACCCGGTGGTGCATCCAACCCTGGTCCAGTGTGGCGGCCCCGGTCGCATTGTTTGAATTTGGGCGAATGCGTCCTGCGCGCGCTGGCTGTGGTTTCTTCTCTCATTTCAGGCTTTTTTATCCATGCATTCGTCGTCGCTCAAAGACTTGTTGACCACTGGCGCCAATGCCGCCCCCGCCTTGTGCGCGCCAGGCCGCAGCGCACTCAGTTTTGAAGCGCTGCGCCAACTGGTCGGCAGCACACTGGCCCAGCTCAACGGTTGGGGCATCGGCCGCAATGACCGGGTGGCCATCGTGTTGAACAACGGCGCCGAGATGGCGGCGTGTTTTGCGGCTTGCGCCTGCGGTGTGGCCAGCGCACCGCTCAACCCGGCTTACCGGGCCGACGAGTTTGAGTTCTACCTGGCTGACCTGCACGCCAAGGCGCTGATCGTGGAGCAGGGCAGTGCCTCAGCCGCCGTGGCGGTGGCTGAGAAACTGGGCGTGCAGGTGATCGACCTGGTGGCGCAGCCCAGCCAAGGCGCTGGCAGCTTCACGCTGCAGCCGCGCCAGCCCGCCGCTGCCCTGGCACCCCTACCTGCACATGCCGCCACGTTGGGGGGTTACGCCCAGCCCGACGACATCTCGATGGTGCTGCACACCTCGGGCACCACCTCGCGGCCCAAGATCGTGCCGCTGTCGCAGCGCAACCTGTGCGCCTCAGCCCGCAACATCGGCGCCACGCTGCAGTTCACGGCCGCTGATTGCGGCTTGAACATCATGCCGCTGTTCCACATCCACGGCCTCATCGCCGGGGTGCTGGCGCCGTTGGCGGCCGGCTCACAGGTGTTCTGCACCCCCGGCTTCAACGCGCTCAAGTTTTTTGGCTGGATGGACGAGGCCAGGCCCACCTGGTACACCGCCGTGCCCACCATGCACCAGGCCATCGTGGGCCGGGCCGGCAAGAACACCGAGATCATTGCCCGCCACCCGCTGCGCTTCATGCGCTCGTCGTCGTCGTCCATGCCGCCGCAGGTGATCCGTGCGCTGGAGGCGGTGTTCAAGGCCCCGCTGATCGAGGCCTACGGCATGACCGAGGCCACCCACCAGATGACGTCCAACCCGCTGCCACCGGAGCCCCGCAAGCCCGGCACCGTGGGCCGTGCCGCCGGGCCAGAGGTGGCCATCATGGGCGGCAGCGGCACGCTGCTGGGTGCCGGTGGCATCGGCGAGATCGTGATCCGGGGCGACAACGTGACGCTGGGCTACGAGAACAACCCAACAGCCAATGCCGATGGCTATCTGAACGGCTGGTTCCGCACCGGCGACCAGGGCCAGATGGACGATGAGGGCTACATCAGCATCACCGGCCGGTTGAAAGAAATCATCAACCGCGGCGGTGAAAAAATCAGCCCGCGTGAGGTGGACGAGTTGCTGATGGACCACCCCGCCGTGGCCCAGGTGGTGTGCTTTGGCATGCCCCACCCCAAGCTGGGCGAGGAGGTGGCCGCCGTGGTGGTGCTGCGTGAGGGCCAGGCCGCTACCGAGCGTGAACTGCAGGCCTTTGTGGCCACCCGCGCGGCCGACTACAAAGTGCCCAAGAAAATCCTGTTCATGGACGAGATCCCCAAAGGGGCCACCGGCAAGCTGCAGCGCATTGGCCTGGCGCAAAAGCTGGGCCTGGGCTGAGCGCCTGTTTTCAGCGCCTGCACCACTCTGCGTCCGCACCGGCCAAGACCCGGGCAGCCGGCCCGGGCAAGCCGGGGCCGGCCTGCACCGCACACACCATTCATCCATCCATCCCCCGCTTCTGGAGTTGCCATGCGCAGTACTGCTCTCCGTGCCATCCTGACCCTGGCCACCTGGGCCGCCACCAGCCTGATCGCGCTGGCCACGCTGCCCGCCCAGGCTGCCTGGGAGCCCACCAAACCGATTGAGTTGGTGGTGCCTGCCGGCACCGGCGGTGGGGCCGATCAGATGGCGCGCTTCATTCAGGGTGTGGTGGCCAAACACAAGCTCAGCGCCCAGCCCATCATCGTGGTCAACAAGGCCGGTGGGGCAGGGGCTGAGGGCTTTTTGGACGTCAAAGGCGACAAGGCCAACCCGCACAAAATCGTCATCACCCTGTCCAACCTGTTCACCACGCCGCTGGCCACTGGTGTGCCTTTCAACTGGCGTGACTTGACGCCGGTGCAGATGTTGGCGCTGGACCAGTTCATCCTGTGGGTGAATGATGAGTCGCCGCACAAAACCGCCAAAGCCTACTTTGAGGCCATCAAGGCGCAGCCGGCCAATACCTTCAAGATGGGCGGCACCGGCAGCAAACAAGAAGATCAGATCATCACCGTGATGCTGGAAAAAGCCGCCGGCAAAAAGATGATCTACATCCCCTACAAAGGCGGCGGTGAGGTGGCGGTACAACTGGTGGGCAAGCATGTGGACTCCACCGTCAACAACCCGATTGAGGCGGAATCCCAGTGGCGCGCCGGCAAGCTGCGCCCGCTGTGCGTGATGGACAAAGACAAGCTGCCCTACACCGCCAAGCTCACGGCCACCCAGGCCTGGGCCGACATTCCCACCTGCTTGTCGGCCGGCATCCCGGTGGACTACCTGATGCTGCGTGGCATCTTCATGCCGCCGGGTGTCAGCGCCGACCAGGTGGCCTACTACACCAGCCTGTTTGGCAAGCTGCGCGCGCTGCCCGAGTGGAAAGAGTTCATGGACAAAGGCGCGTTCAAGCCCACGGCCCTGGCAGGCCCGGAGTTTTTTGACTGGCTGGGCAAAAACGAGCAGCTACACCGCAGCCTGATGAAGGACGCCGGCTTCATCGCCAACTGATCCGGCCGGCTGGCTGCCCGCCGGCCGACCTTCTTGTCGCCTTGACGGCCGGCTGCGGCCTGCTGGCATCCACCATGCCCGGAGTGCACTGCATGAACAACCCTGAGCCTGCTGGCGAGCCCAGCATGGGCAACCGCTGGCCCGAGCTGTGTACCGCCGCTTTTTTGGTGCTGCTGGCCGTGCTGGTGATTGCCGACAGCCTGCGTGTGGGCATTGGCTGGGCCGATGACGGACCCCGCGCGGGTTACTTTCCGTTTTACATCGGCCTGCTGTTGCTGGGGGCCAGTGGCTGGACCCTGGCAGCCCAGTTGTGGCGCTGGCGCCAGGCGGACCCGGCCTTTGCCACGCGGGCGCAAATCAGCCAGGTGGTGGCGGTGTTTGTGCCGATGGTGGTGTATGTGGGGCTGATTTTTCCGCTGGGCATTTACCTGGCATCCACCGTGTTGATTGCCTACTTCATGCGGCGTTACGGCAAATACGGCGCGGCTGCCACAGCGGCGGTGTCGCTGGGCGTGCCTGTGGTGTTTTTTCTGGTCTTTGAGCGCTGGTTTCTGGTGCCACTGGCCAAAGGCCCGTTCGAACGGCTGCTGGGGTTTTAGATGGACGAGCTGCGCAATCTTGCCCACGGCTTTGGCGTGGCACTCACACTGCCCAATCTCGGTTTCATGCTAGTGGGCATCACGTTGGGCGTATTGATCGGTGTGCTGCCCGGGCTGGGCGGCGCCAACGGCATTGCCATCCTGCTGCCGCTCACCTTCTCGATGAACCCCACGTCGGCCATCATCATGCTGTCGTGCATCTATTGGGGCGCGCTGTTTGGCGGTGCCATCACCTCCATCCTGTTCAATATCCCGGGTGAACCGTGGTCGGTGGCCACCACCTTCGATGGCCACCCGATGGCCCAACAAGGCCAGGCGGCGCAGGCACTCACAGCAGCCTTTACCTCGTCATTTGTGGGCGCCTTGTTTGCGGTCTTGCTGATTACTTTTTTGGCGCCTTGGCTGGCCAAATTTGCGCTCAAGTTTGGCCCGGCTGAATTCTTTGCAGTGCAGTTGCTCACCTTCTGCAGCTTTGTGGGCATGAGCCGTGAGCCAGCCGCCAAAACCATCGCCGCCATGATGTTGGGCTTTGCGCTGGCAGCGGTGGGCATGGACACGGTGACCGGCCAGTTGCGCATGACGTATGGATTGCCGCAACTCTTGAAAGGCTTTGATTTCCTGATCGCCGTGATCGGCCTGTTTGGCATCGGCGAGATCTTGCTGACGATGGAAGAAGGCCTGGCCTTCAAGGGCAAAAGCGCCCGCATCAGTCCCAAGGTGGTGTGGCAGACCTGGCGCCAGATTGCCCGCCACTGGAAGACGTTTTTGCGCTCGACGGCAATAGGCTGCTGGATGGGCATCACGCCGGGTGGGGCCACACCAGCGTCCTTCATGAGCTACGGCATGGCGCGGCGGTTTGCGGCGGACCCCAACAGCTTTGGCAAAGGCAACATCCAGGGCGTGATTGCGCCGGAGACGGCGGCGCACGCGGCGGGCACGTCGGCCTTGCTGCCCATGATGACGCTGGGCATCCCCGGCTCACCCACCGCAGCGGTGCTGCTGGGCGGCCTGATGATCTGGGGCTTGCAGCCCGGGCCCATGCTGTTTGTCGAGCACAAGGATTTTGTCTGGGGCCTGATCGCCTCGATGTACCTGGGCAATCTGGTGGGCCTGGTGGTGGTGCTGACAACAGTGCCGTGGTGGGCGGCCATGCTGCGCATCCCGTTTGCGGTGATTGCGCCGGTGATTGTGGTCATCTGCGCCATCGGCGCCTACACCGTGCACGGCGCGATGTTTGACGTGGTGATGATGATGGTGTTTGGTGTGATGGGTTACTTTTTCAAGAAACTCAAATACCCACTGGCGCCGCTGGTGCTGGCCCTGGTGCTGGGCGACATGGCCGAGGCCAGCTTCCGCCAGGCCATGTTGTTGTCGCAGGGCAGCCTGGGCATTTTTGTGTCCAATCCGCTGGTGGGTTGCATCACCGGCCTGGCGCTGCTGCTGCTGGTCTCGCCGCTGTGGGGGCTGTTGAAGCAGCGCTACCGCCAGCGGGAGTTGGCGGTTGCAAATGCAGCCAACGCGGCCAGGGACGCCGCATGAAGATCACAGTAGTCGGCGCCGGCGCCATCGGCGGTTACCTGGGTGCCAGGCTGGCGATTGCCGGTGAGGACGTGACCTTCATCGCCCGCAATCGCAACCTGGCCGCCATCAACGGCCAAGGCTTCACGCTGATCAACGAGGACGGCAGCACCCAGCACACCAGCGCGGTGCGGGCAGTGCAGAAAATGGCGGATGCTGGCCCGCAAGACGCCGTGCTGCTGACCCTCAAAGCCCACCAGGTGCGTGAGGTGCTGCCCGACTTGCCGGCGCTGTTTGGCCCGCAGACCACGGTGGTCACCATGATCAACGGTGTGCCGTGGTGGTACTTTCAAAAACTGGCCGGGCCGTTTGAGGGCCGGGTGGTGACCAGCGTGGACCCGGACGGCGCGCTGGCTGCCACCATCCCCACCCACCGCATCATCGGCAGCGTGGTCTACCCGGCGGCCGAGCTGGTGCAGCCGGGTGTGGTGCGGGTGATCGAGGGCAACCGCTTCAGCCTGGGTGAGCTGGACGGCAGCCGCAGCGCGCGGGTGGAGGCGCTGTCGCGCGCCTTCATGAACGCTGGTTTCAAGTCACCCGTGTCGCGTGATATCCGCGCCGAGCTGTGGATCAAGCTGTGGGGCAACCTCAGCTTCAACCCGATCTCGGCGCTGACCCATGCCACGCTGCAAGACATCTGCCGGTTTCCACCCAGCCGGGCGCTGGCTGAACGCATGATGACCGAGGCGCAAGCCGTGGCCCAGGCGCTGGGCGTCAGCTTCAAGATCACGCTGGCGCAGCGCCTGGCTGGCGCTGAGGCCGTGGGCGCGCACAAGACATCGATGCTGCAAGACGTGGAAGCCGGCCGCGCGCTGGAGCTGGAGGCGCTGGTGGGTGCGGTGGTGGAGCTGGGCCAGATCACCGGCATGCCCACCCCCACGATCGAGGCGGTCTATGCCGCCACCAGCCTGCTGGGCCAGACCCTGGCGCAGCAGCACGGGCGCTTGGCACTGCAGGTGGGCTGATTTGGCTGGATGGGCCGGAAGGCCTGAACAGGCCCTGGCTGGCCTCAGCCCGTGGCCACCGGCGCGTAGGTGTTGCGCAGCGTGCCGATGCCACCGACCACCACCTCCACCACGCTGCCAGGCTTCATCGGCAGCACACCCAGCGAGGTGCCGCACAAGATCACGTCACCCGGCTCCAACGTCATGTCAAATGACAGGCGTGAGACCAGTGCGCGGGGCGCAAAAAACATGTCGGCCAGTGGGTAGTTTTGCCGCTCACGGCCGCCCACCAGGGTGCGCAGCGCTGAGTTGGTCGGGTCGAAATCGGTGCTGATCACCGGCCCCAGTGCGCAAAAGCCGTCGAAGCTTTTTGCCCGCGCCCACTGCGCAAAGCTGGGGTCACGCTGCAGCAACTCCATCGCCGTCACATCGTTGGCGCAGGTGTAACCCAGGATGTGCGCGGCGGCGTCGGCCTCGGCCACAGCGCGGGCGCGGCGGCCGATGACGATGGCCAGTTCACCCTCGTAGACCACCCGGCCGTCATAGCCCGGCGGCGCGGGGATGTCCTGCCCGTGGGCGGACAAGCTGCTGGTGGCTTTCAAGAAGTACAGCGGCTCGGCCGGTTGGGCCCAGCCGTTTTTCTCAGCCGCTGCGCGAAAGTTGTTCCACAGGCCGATGATCTTGGCCGGCTGGCAGGGCGGCAGCCATTGCAAGTCGACCACCGCAAGCCGCTCACCTGTTGGGTTGGGGTTGTGGAACAAATCACCACTGCACACCTGCACGGTGTCGCCGTCATATAGGCCAAAACCGTCTTTGCCACCGTGGCGGAAGCGCATCCACAACATTGCCAGTCTCCGGGTGTTTAGCTGCCCTGCAGCACTTTCCAAACCATGTAGGCGCCCAGCCCGTACAACAACACAGCAAACACTTTTTTCAAGTGGGCGGTGTCCACGCTGTGGGCCACCCGTGCGCCCAGCGGTGCGGTCAACACACTGGCCAATGCAATCACGCCCAGCGCCGGCAGCATCAAATAGCCCACGGCGCCGGGCGCGGCTTGTGGCAAGTGCCAGCCGGCCACCACATAGCCTACGGTATTGGCCAGTGCGATGGGGAAGCCCAGCGCCGCGCTGGTGGCCACCGCGTTGGCCATGGGCACGTTGCACCAGGTCATGAAGGGCACCGACACAAACGCACCGCCCGCGCCCACCAGCCCGGCCAGCAAACCGATGACACCACCGGCCGCACCGGCGCCCAGCGGGCCAGGCATCTGCCGTGTCGGCTTGGGCTTGCGGTTGAGCAACATCTGGCTGGCCGAGAACACCACAAACAGCGCAAACAGCACCGCCAGCGCCGTGCCCTTGAGCAGCGCAAACACCCCCGCACCCGACACCAGGCCCCCCAACACGATGCCGGGCGCCAGCCGGCGCACCAGATCCCAGCGCACGGCGCCACGCTGGTGGTGGGCGCGCACGCTGGCGATGGAGGTGAACAAGATGGTGCTCATGGACGTGGCAATCGCCATCTTGACCGCCAGCCCCGCATCAATGCCGCGGTGGCTGAAGATGAACGTCAAAAACGGGACCATCAACATGCCACCGCCAATGCCCAGCAGCCCGGCCAGAAAGCCGGTGCACAGGCCCAGCGCCAGCAGCTCAAACACCAACATCGGGTCCAGAAACGCCATCAGGTGGGCGCTGCCTGCAGCAGGGTGCTCACCGCCGCCCACTCAGCCGCTGTGACCGGAGTGATGGACAAGCGGTTGCCGGGTTTGAGCAGCAGCATGCTGGCCAATTCAGGGCGCTGCCGCAACTCGCGCAGCGTCAGCAGCCGGGTTTTGGCCACCAGCCGCACATCCACATGCAGCCAGCGTGGTGCGGCAGCTGATGCCTTGGCATCGAAGTAGGGGCTGCCGGGGTCAAACTGGGTGGCATCGGGGTAGGCGCTGCATGCCACGGTGGCCAGGCCGGCTACACCCGGCTCAGCGCAGGACGAGTGATAAAACAGCACGCCATCACCCGGCTGCATGGCGTCGCGCATGAAGTTGCGCGCCTGGTAGTTGCGCACACCGACCCAGGGCACGGTTTGCGATGGCGCACGCGCCAGGTCGTCAATCGAGCACTCACCGGGCTCGCTTTTCATCAACCAAGAACCTGCCATGAGGGGTGTCCGTTGCAAGACGTGAGCCGCATTCCTGATCCCAAAGGGAGGATCAGGTGGGCGAGGTCAACAGGGCTTCGGGTTCATCTGACGCGAGACGATCACACCAGCCTTGCAATATCCCAAGCCCGGGCTCAATGAGCATCGGATCAAGGAAATTAGGACTCACGCACATGCAACGGACGAGACGATTCTAAGCACGGGGTTTGTCGCCTGTGTGGATGAATTGGCCTGCAATTTCAGACAGCTGAAGCGGCTTACAGCAGTTGCCCGTCCTGGCCCAGCACGCTGTCGATGCGGCGGATCAGGTGCTCCACATCCAGGCTGCCGTCAGCCACCACCACGGGCGCGGCCACGCTGGCAAGCACGGGCGCCAGTGGGCTGGTGTGCTCGGTTTCGGCGCGCTGGTAGGCCAGGTTCAGCGCCGTCAGCACGGCAATGCGCTCACGTGCCTTGACCTTGCCGGCGTCGCGGATGGCGCTCATCTCCTTGTCGACGATGGACACCGCCTGGCGCAGCAGCGCTTCACCGTCGGGCGGGCAGGCCAGCATGTAACTCTGGCCCAGGATGGTGGTTTCGATCTGCTTCATGCGGCGTCCTGGTTCAGGGTGCCGGGCTGCAGCAGCGCCGGCGCCAGCACGGGTGGCGCAGCGGCGTCTGCCGGAAGGCGGTCGAGCAGGGCGTCGATGCGGGCACGGGCGGCGGCCAGGCGCGAGCGCAGGCTGTCGCGCTCAGCGCTCACGCTATGCACCTGCTGGGTCAGCAGCGTATTGGTGCGCTGCAACTCCTCGTGCCGCAGCACCAGGCGTTCGATCCGCTCGGCGAGATCATCGAGTCTTGACATGGGCTGCAGCCACCTCCAAATGAGGGCGTGATTGTAGGTGGCGGGTCTGGACCGGCCCCATCCTGTGGTTGGGGTGAGGCGGCTGCGGTGCTGGCCCGTGTTGCGGCCGGCGTTGTGGCTGATGCAGCAGGCGCCGCCGTGGCCGTCGGGTAGCATGCCGGCCGTTGGTGCTCTGGCCGCCCGTCACGTCGGCCAGGTTAAACGGGAAGCAGGAAGACGGCCGTCCACCGGATGGCCAGCCAACCTGCGCTGCCCCCGCAACGGTAAGCGGACGGGTGTTGCAAAACACCCTGCTCCTGTGTCTGACGCCACTGGCCGCGCTGCGCGGTCGGGAAGGCCACAGGGGTTGTCTCCGTCAGCCCGGATACCGGCCAACAAGGGGCAGATGCGGTCACACGCAGCTGCGAATTGGTCTGCACCTGCGGGGACGCTGGAGCGGACAACTCTCTTGTTGCTTTCCTCCATGACGTCATCCCTTGTTTTCACGCAGCCGCGTTGCGCTGCCGCATCCGTCCACCTGCATGCCGTGGCGCTGGCCGTTTTGGCCTGTACCACCGCACTAACCACGTCGCCCGCCCTGGCGGCTGACCCACTGCAAGACCCGGTAGTGGTGACCGCCGCCCGCCAGCCCGAGCGTGTCAGCGCGCTGGCCGCCGAGGTGTCAGTGATCGACCGCGCCATGCTGGACCGCAGCACCGGCCGCACCTTGGTTGAGGTGCTCTCTAGCCTGCCCGGCCTGCAGTTCAGCAGCAACGGCGGGCTGGGCAAAGCGGCCTCGCTGTTCATTCGTGGCCTGGAAGCACGCCACACCCTGCTGCTGCTGGACGGTGTGCGGGTAGGCTCAGCCACCCTGGGCACGCCGTCACTCGACAACCTACCGCTCGAAACCGTGGAGCGCATCGAGATCGTGCGTGGCCCGATGTCGGCGCTGTACGGCAGTGATGCGGTGGGCGGGGTGATCCAGGTGTTTACTGCACGTGGCCAGCCGGGCTTCCACCCCAACGCCCGCGCCACCGTGGGCAGTGAGCGCCACGGCCAGGTGTCGGCCGGTTTTGGCTGGGGCCAGGGGCCGTTGGATGCCACCGTGCAACTGCAGCACACCGAGACCCAGGGGTTTTCGGCCACCAACCCGAAAGTGCAGTTTGGCAGCTACAACGCGGACCGCGACGGTGTCCGCCAGGACGGTGGCAGCCTGCGCCTGGGCTGGCAGGTGGCGCCTGTCTGGCGTGTGGAAGCG
>JANPOW010000439.1:0-10710 GCA_031428185.1 Betaproteobacteria bacterium
CCAACAGGAGCGAGGCGCCGATCATGAGCTGCGCCGTGGTCGGTTCGACCTTCAGCTGCGCGGTCAGGAAGAACAGCGCATAGAACTGGCCGGTGTACCAGACCACGCCCTGCCCCATCACCAGGCCAAACAGCGCCAGCAGCACGATTTTGCCGTTTTTCCACTGGCCAAACGACTCGGTCAGCGGCGCTTTGGAGACCTTGCCCTCTTCCTTCATCTTCTTGAAGGCCGGTGATTCGTTCATCGACAGCCGGATCCACACGCTGACCGCCAGCAGCAGGATCGAAGCGATGAAGGGCACACGCCAGCCCCAGTCGGCAAACGCGGTCTCGCCCAGCGAGGTGCGCACACCCAGGATGACCATCAGCGACAGGAACAAGCCCAGCGTGGCGGTGGTCTGGATCCAGGCGGTGTAAGCCCCACGCCGGCCTTGCGGTGCGTGCTCGGCCACGTAGGTGGCGGCACCACCGTATTCACCACCCAGTGCCAGGCCCTGCAGGATGCGCAGGCCGACCAGGATGATGGGCGCGGCCACGCCAATGGAGGCATAACTGGGCAGGATGCCGACGATGAAGGTCGACAAACCCATGATCAGGATGGTGATCAGGAAGGTGTATTTGCGGCCAATCATGTCGCCCAGGCGGCCAAACACCAGTGCGCCAAACGGCCGCACGATGAAGCCGGCGGCAAAGGCCAGCAAGGAGGCGATGAACTGCGCGGTGGGGTCTAGTGCGGCAAAAAACTGCTAGCCGATGACCACGGCGAGTGAGCCGTAAACATAGAACTCATACCACACGAAAACGGTGCCGAGCGACGACTCTAAGAAGACCTTCTATACCTCGGCGGTCATCGGCGCTGCTGCGCCCGATGCCTTGTAGTTTGCGGCTGTAGCTGTCGCCATGCAGAGGTCTCCTGAATGCAAAGAATGGGCACCGGGGTACCCGCGTGGCCGCACTATTGGCAGCGCCACTGACCGTTTTCTGACAGCAAGCCAACACAACCTTACAAACTCAGGCGCAACCCTGACTATCGCCACCACCATGTGAAATATGAGCGCGGGTTGGCGGAAAACCCCGAGAAGCCCACCCCGCAGACCCGGGGGCCGGTAAGTCAGCTCGCACGCTGGCGTGATGGCGTGATGGCGGGCGGCCTGGCCTGCAGCTCGGGGTCTGCGGCGTGGGTCGGCAGACCCACTGTGCGGCTCAACGGGTCGGGCGTTGCACGCCAGGCGGCTGCGTGCCGGCGTCCTGCCAGGCCGGGCCGTCAAACCAGGGCTCACGCTGCAGCGCGGCGGCCAGCATGGGCAAGGCGTCCTGGCCAAAAAAGGCCCGGCCCGCACACACCAGCGTGGGCACACCAAACAGGCCGGCAGCGGCGGCTGCGTCAGTGCGCTGGCGCAGTTCGGCCTTGACGTCATCGCTGGCCGGGTCACGCGCGGGCGCAACGGCCTGGGCCAGTGCAGCCAGCGCTGTGGTCTCATTCGGGTCCGCACCGTCACGGCACCAGACATGGCGGAACAACAACTCCACCACCCGGCGTGAGGGTGTGCCACCCAGCGGCGCTGCGGCCAGCGCCAGGCGTTGCAGCGCCAGCGGGTTGAAGGGATGGGGCTGCGGCAGTTGCAGCAGCGTGGCTTGCTGCTGGGCCAGCCAGGCCACTTGGCGGTAGGTCCAGGCCCGTTTGGGCGCAATCTCGGCCGGGCCTTTGCTGCCCCAATGGCCCAGCAAGCCAGCCAGCAGCACGGGCTGGTAGTCCACCACCACGCTGTGGCCGGCCAGCACCTGCGGCAGGCGCTCAAACGCCAGCCAGGCATAGGGCGAGATCACATCAAACCAGAAATCGATGCGGGTCATGCGGGTTTGGCGGCTACGGCTGCGGTGGGTGCGGGTGTGGGCGCGGATGTGGGCAACACTGCGCGGCGCGGCGGCAGGCGCTGCAGGATCTGCACCTTGTTGGCATCGTCCAGCCGGCCCCAGCCGGCGATCTCGACGATGGTGCGGTGGCAACCCAGGCACCAACCGGTGTCGGCGTCCATCTTGCACAGGTTGATGCAGGGGCTGGGCACACCGGCAGTGCTGGGCTGGCTTGTCATGCCGCGGCCTCAAAGCCGGCCGCCGGGTCGGCCACCACGTCCACCACCGGCGCGCCGGTCAGCGCCACCAGTTGCGCCGGTGTTGCGCAAAACACCGCGTTGGGATGGCCGGCCGCCGCCCAGACCGCAGCAAAGCGCAGCAGCGTCTGGTCGATCAACACCAGCGGGGGCTGCGAATGGCCCACCGCTTGATGGCCCACCGGCGCCACGCCGCCGATGGAAAAACCGGTCTGCTGTTTGACAAATGCCGCGTCGGCCCGGCCGATGGCGCCCACCCGGGCCGCCACCTTGGCCTCGTCCACCCGCATGTCACCGGCGACCACCACCAGCACCGCCAGTGCGTCAGCCCGGCGCTTGAAGATCACGCTCTTGGCGATCTGGCCGGTCTGCAGGCCCAGCAGCGCGGCAGCTTGGGCGCAGGTGCGGGCGGGAGTGTCCAGCCACTGCGGCGCAAACGGGTGGCCATGTGTGGCCAGCAGCGCGGCGACACGGCAAAAGCCCTCGGGGCGGTTGGCCCACTCTGGGCTGGGGCTGGGCGCGCTGCGGTCGGTCATGCAAACACCTGGCCACGCTTGATCAGCAGCGCCTTGCCCGCGCGTGACACGGGCGGGCGGCCCAGCACAGCGCTGATGAAGCCGCCGGTATCCACCAGCGCGGCCAGGTTGATGCCGGTGTGCACACCCATGCCGTCCAGCATGAAGACCACGTCCTCGGTGGCCACGTTGCCGGTGGCGCCTTTGGCGTACGGGCAGCCACCCAGGCCGGCCACGCTGGTATCGAAGGTGTGGATGCCCAACTGCAGGCAGGCGTAGATGTTGGCCAGTGCCTGGCCGTAGGTGTCGTGGAAATGGCCGCTGACCTGGGCGATGGGGTAGTGCTTCAAGGCCCGCTCCATCACCGCCTGCACCCGGCGTGGTGTGCCCACGCCGATGGTGTCGGCCACGCCGCAGTGGTCCACCCCGATCTGCTTGAACAGCTTGACCAGGTGCTCCACCTCGTCGGGCGTCACCTCACCCTGGTAGGGGCAGCCCAGCGCACACGAGATGGCCGAGCGCACTTTCAAGCCAGCCGCGTGGGCCGCCGCCACCACCGGCGCAAAGCGCTCGATGCTGACTTCGATGCTGCAGTTGATGTTGCGCTGGCTGAAGGCCTGCGTGGCGGCGCCAAACACCACCACCTCATCGGGCCGGGTGGCCGCACCACCGGCCAGCGCGGCCTGCAAGCCCAGCATGTTGGGCACCAGCACGCTGTGCCGCACTCCGGCTGGGCGCGGGATGGCAGCCATCACTTGCGCGTTGTCGGCCATCTGCGGCACCCACTTGGGGTTGACGTAGCTGGTGACCTCGATCTCACGCAGGCCGGCGGCTTGCAGCCGCTGCACCAGCTCGATCTTGTGCGCGGCGGCCACAGGTTGGGCCTCGTTCTGCAGCCCGTCGCGGGGGCCGACTTCCACCAGGGTGACGTGGTCAGGGATCATGTGCTTGCCTTTGCAGTGGGTGGATTATCGACAGGGCAATGCGCCGCCAAGCCGGGCCGGGCCGGCTGCCGCACAATCTGCGGGGCTACCGGCCTCGCCCGGCCCCGCCCGGCAGCCCCGGCCTGCACTGTGCCGCACCGATGCCGGTTGCCCCCCCCTGCCGCATGAGCCCCTGCCGCATGAGCCCCTGCCGATTGACCACTGCTGATTGACCACTGCTGATTGACCACTGCTGATTGACCACTGCTGATTGTCCCCCTGCCAATGGACCGCCTGCTGATTGCCCGCCAACTGCAAACCGCGCTGCAGCAGCTGCTGGCGTATGAGCTTGAGATTGAGCGCTTGCTGGGCGACGCGCACTACACCCGCGATGTGCTGCTGGTGTGTGACGCCCTGCGCAACGGCGCGCTGTCGGCGCTGGCGGCGCAGTTTCGGGCCGCGTCGGCTGGCCCAGGGCCCGGCACGGTGGCCATGGCGGCGCCAGCGGCCGCGCATGACGCGGCGCTGCGCCGCTTGTGGGCCGCATGGCCCGATCGCTAGTGTGTTGGGCCGCATGGCCTGATCGCCAAGTTTGTGGGCCGCACGCCGCCTTCACGCCGGCTGCAGCCGCAGCAGTTCACCGCCTTCGGCCACCGGGTCGCCCACGGCGTACAGCAGCTCGGCCACCACGCCGTCGCGTGGGGCGTGCAGGGTGTGCTCCATCTTCATTGCCTCCATCACAGCCAGGGCCTGGCCTTGGCTCACCTTGTCGCCCACCTGGGCCAGAAAGGCGATGACCTTGCCAGGCATGGGTGCAGTCAGACCACCGGCGTCAGCCACGCCCTCACCGGCCTGGGCAATGCTGTCGATCAGGCGCAGCATGGCACTGCCTTCAGGCGCAAACACCGCTACACGCTGGCCATGTGCATCGGCGTGCACATGCACATCCAGGCGCAGCCGGCGCTCGCCCAGGGTGATGTCGTGGGCGGTGGCGCCTGGCTGGCCGGCCACCGCGGCGGCGCGGATAGGCCACTGTTGATCGCCGATGTGCAGCACGCTGCGCGCGTCGGCCGCCGTGCTGTGCGGCCTGGCCAGCACCACGGTGTGCAACTGGCCGGCGTGTTCCAGCTCGATGTGGCGGCGTGCGCCACCATGCAGCCGCCAGCCGTCACGGCGTGACCAGGGGTCAGCGCCCGACAGCGCGTTGTCCTCGGCCAGCAGATGGGCCACCACACCGGCCGCCGCCAACTCCAGCGCCAGTGGCGGTTGGTCCAGCAGCACGGCGCGTTCACGCTCGATCAGCGCGGTGTCCAGGTCGGCAGTGGCAAACGCGGTGCTGACCACCACCCGGCGCAAAAACGCCACGTTGTTGTGCAGGCCGACGATCTGGGTAGCGGCCAGCGCCGCGTCCAGCCTGGCCAGCGCCTGGGCCCGGGTGTCACCGTGCACGATGAGCTTGGCAATCATCGGGTCGTAGTGCGGGCTGATGGCATCACCCTCGGCCACGCCGGCATCCACCCGCACCGGGCCACGCACAAATTCAACATGCGGCGGCCAGCGCAGTACGTCCAGCCGGCCGGTGGCGGGCAAAAAGCCGGCGTCGGGGTTTTCGGCGCAGATGCGGGCCTCGATCGCATGGCCGCTGATCTGCAACTGGTCTTGCCGCAGCGGCAGCGGCTGGCCGGCGGCCACCCGCAGTTGCCATTCCACCAAATCCAGCCCGGTGATGGCCTCGGTGACCGGGTGCTCCACCTGCAGCCGGGTGTTCATCTCCATGAAATAAAACTTGAGGTCACCGTCGTCCACCTCTTCGGCAATGAACTCCACCGTGCCGGCGCCCACATAGCCCACAGCCTGTGCGGCAGCCACCGCAGCGGCGCCCATCTGCGCACGGCGCTGCGCGCTCATGCCGGGGGCGGGGGCTTCTTCCAGCACTTTTTGGTGGCGGCGCTGCACTGAGCAGTCACGCTCAAACAAATGGATGCAGCCGCCCAGGCTGTCGCCAAACACCTGGATTTCGATGTGGCGCGGCCGCAGCACATAACGCTCGACCAGCACATGGTCATCGGCAAAGCTGGATTTGGCCTCGCGTTGGCAAGAGGCCAGCGCGGCGGCAAAGTCGTCGGCCTTGTCCACCCGCCGCATGCCTTTGCCACCACCGCCGGCGCTGGCCTTGATCAAGACCGGGTAGCCGATGCGGGCGGCCTCACGCGCCAACAGCGCGGGGTTGTTGTCCTGGCCGTGGTAGCCGGGCACCAGCGGCACACCGGCCGCCTCCATCAGCGTTTTGGCGGCCGATTTGCTGCCCATCGCGGCAATGGCGTCCGGCGGTGGGCCGATGAAGGTGATGCCGGCGGCGGCGCAATCGCGCGCAAACCCGGCGTTCTCGGACAAAAAGCCGTAACCGGGATGCACCGCTTGCGCGCCGCTGGCCAGTGCGGCGGCCAGGATGCGGTCAGCGCGCAGGTAGCTGTCGCGCGGGGATGGGCCGCCGATGGCCACCGCCTCGTCGCACAGCTGCACGTGGCGGGCGTTGGCATCGGCCTCGGAATACACCGCCACGGTGCGGATACCCAGGCGGCGCGCTGTCGCCGCAACGCGGCAGGCAATCTCGCCCCGGTTGGCGATGAGGATTTTTTTAAACATGGTGCAACTCCAACTCAGCCCGCAGCGCGCACGCCGCCAAAGCGACCACGCACATTGCGGATCAGCGTTTTCAAGAACTTGGACAACAACACGGTGAGCGCCACCATCAACACCAGCGCCAACAGCAGCGCGACGGCAAACCAGGCCGGCTGCGCCCAGGACAACCACAACATGCCGGGCACTGCGGCATCCCCCAACAGCGACAGGCCAATGTTGGAAAACGGCTCGGGTGAGATGTTGGCTGCGGCCCGGGTGGTGGCCTTGGCCACATGGCTGGTGGCGGCCAGCGTGCCGCCCATCAGCCCGGCCACGGTGGCCCAGCCGGCCTGGTCACCACCAAAGACCGCTGCGGCCAGCGCGGCACCGGCGGGGATGCGCACCAGCGTGTGCAGCACGTCCCACAGGGAATCGAGACCGGGGATCTTGTCGGCAAAAAACTCCACCAGCAACATCAACCCGGCACCGCCCAGCACCAGCGGGCTTTGCAGGATGTGCAGGCCCGCCGGCAGCGGCACCCAGCCCAGCGCGCCGGCCAGGCCGGTGAAAAACACCACCGCGTAAAGCCGCAGCCCGCTGGCCCAGCCCAGCGCGGCGGCAATGGCCAACAGGTGGCGCGTGTCCAGGGCATCGATGCTCATGGCGGGATGCTCACGTGCTCACTCGGTGGCCCAGACCACGCTGTCGTCCACCGCGTACAGCCTGCATGGGCTGCCGGCGTTGCGGGCGCAGTTGGCCAGGGCGCGCGCCAGCGGCTGCTCACCACCCCAGGCCGAACCCCAGGCGCCGGTGGCCGAGTGCACGGCAAAGGCGCGCGGTGTGTCGGCCGCCAGCCAGCTGCGGTAGCCGTCGCGCGCGCGGTCGGTCTTGACGGGCAGCCGGCTGATGTCGGCCAGTGCGGCAAAACCGCTGGGCGACGTGCGGGCGGATGCGTCAGCGCCGGCCAGGCTCAGCTGCCCCTGCCCCTGCCCCTGCCCCTGCACCGGCACGGGCACCTGCACCTGCCCCTGCACCGGCACCGGCACGGGCACCTGCACCTGCACCGGCAGGCCGGCCGCCTCCATCGCCGCCAGCACGCGCGGCAGCCAGATGGGCAACCCGGCGCGGCTGCCGAACAGCAGGTGTGCGTCACTGCCAAAGTTGCCAAACGCCACCAGCTCTGCCTGGCCACCGGCCTGCACAAAGCGCTGGTGCGCGTCACGCCACACGGCGGGCGGAAAGTAGCTGTCGTTGTCGCCATAAAACCAGAGCGATGGCAGGCGTGCGGCTTGCCCGTACTGGCCGATGGCATCCACCAGGCCGGCCTGCCAACTGGTGCAGTTTTCTTGCCGCAGGCCACCAGCAAAGTTGACCAGCAGCCGGGTGCCGGGCTGCGGGTCCGTGCCGTAGGCCAGGGTGGTGAGCCCGCCGTGTGATTGGCCCAGCACCACGTTGCGCGACACATCGGCCCAGGGCTGGGTGGCCAGCCAATCCAGCGTGCGGCGCACTGACTTGGCCTGTTGCAGGCCGTTGCTGTAGACGTTGCAGCCGCCGCTGATCTCATGGCCACCCGACTGGCTGAAACCTTGCCGCATCGGCACCACCACGGCGTAGCCCCGGCGCACAAACTCTCGCGCGGCCAGCAGCGGCCGAAAGCGTGGCTGCAGCTTGGCCAGGCCGGGCGCGCGGCCGTGATTGATCAGCACCAGCGGGAACGGGCCGTCACCGGGCGGCCGGAACAGCGTGACCTCCAGCGCCGGCTCGGTGAATCGCCCGGCCGGGATCATCTGCACCAGCTCGCCCAGCGCGCTGTCCAGCGCTTGGGCGCGGGCCGGCAAGGCCAGCGCCAGCAGGGCCAGCAGGCAGAGGTGGGCCAGGGTGCGGTGCATGGTCGGGGTGTGCTCAGTGCGTGTTCAGTGACGCCAGGCGCGCAGGCCGCGTCTGGCCTCGAAGGCGTCGAAATCACGGTCGGCATGCAGCAGTGAGTAGCCCCGCGCGATGCAGAACGCGGCCAACAGCACGCCGATGCTGCTGCGCAGCGTGACGCCCGCTGCGCGCAAGCTGCGGTAGTGCTGTGCCGCCAAGCGGGCCAGTGCGGCGCCGCCGGTGGATTCGACCGTCATGGCCTGCATCAAGGCCTCGGCCTGCAGGTCGTCACGCTCGTGGCGCAAGCCGCGCAACACCTCGTACAGCACCAGATCGGGCACGATGATCTCGGTCTCAACCTGGGCCAGCAGGCGGCGCAGCGTGGCCCGCGCGGGTGACGGTGCGCCGTTGAAAAAATCAATCCAGACGGCGGAATCAACGACCAGCATGGCGGCGTTTCGGGCTGGGCTCGGCGGCCTGCAGATCGGTGGTCACTTCGCTGCCGGCGCGCAGCGGCGAGCTGGGTGGGTCGTTGTCGATTCGGTTGGACGAGAACGCAGCGCGGGGCTGCTCAACACCCGCAGGTGTGGTCTCGCTGTCGGCAAGCGCCGGTTCATCACCATCCCAGCGCAGCTTGCCCTCCCAGCGCAAGACCTCACGGTAGGCAGCCTGGCGCGCCAGCAGCTTCAGGCCGGCCTCCACCGCGTCTTTTTTGGTCTTGACCGGCCCGGCCCGCATCGCAGCGTCCAGCACGGTGTCGTCAATGTCGATGTTGGTGCGCATCATGTGCTCGATGTGTGTTGATTTGAGCTTCGTACACAAATTGAGTGCCAAGCACTACATGCGGAAGACGCCGAACCTGGTCTCCGGGATCGGTGCGTTCAGCGCTGCGCTCAAGCCCAATGCCAGCACGCGGCGGGTGTCGGCGGGGTCGATCACGCCGTCGTCCCACAGCCTGGCGCTGGCAAAGTAGGGGTGGCCCTGCACCTCGTACTGGGTGCGGATGGGGGCTTTGAAGGCGGCTTCTTCGTCCGCGCTCCACTGCCCGCCCTTGCCCTCGATGCCGTCGCGCTTGACGGTGGCCAGCACGCTGGCGGCCTGGTCACCGCCCATCACGCTGATGCGCGCGTTGGGCCACATCCACAAGAAGCGGGGCGAGTAAGCACGGCCACACATGCCGTAATTGCCGGCGCCAAAACTGCCGCCGATGATGACGGTGAACTTGGGCACCGCCGCGCAGGCCACCGCCGTGACCATCTTGGCGCCGGCCCGGGCAATGCCGTCGTTTTCATACTTGCGGCCCACCATGTAGCCGGTGATGTTCTGCAAAAAAACCAGCGGGATCTTGCGCTGGCAGCACAGCTCAATAAAGTGCGCGCCCTTGTTGGCACTCTCGGCAAACAGGATGCCGTTGTTGGCCAGGATGCCCACCGGCATGCCGTCGATGTGCGCAAAGCCGCACACCAGCGTGGCGCCGTAACGGGCCTTGAATTCATCCAGCACGCTGTCGTCCACCACGCGGGCAATCACCTCGCGCACGTCAAACGGCTTGCGCGTGTCGGTGGGGATCACGCCGTGCAGTTCTTGCGGGGCAAACCGTGGCGGTTTTGCGGCTTGCAGCAGCAACTGCTGCGGCTTGCTGCGGTTGAGCCGCGCCACCGCGCCGCGCGCCAGCGCCAGCGCATGCAGATCGTTGTCGGCCAGGTGGTCGGCCACGCCGGAGAGGCGGGTGTGCACATCACCACCGCCCAGGTCCTCGGCGCTCACCACCTCACCGGTGGCGGCCTTGACCAGTGGTGGCCCGCCCAAAAAGATGGTGCCCTGGTTTTTGACGATGATGGTCTCGTCACTCATGGCCGGCACGTAGGCGCCGCCTGCGGTGCAACTGCCCATCACCACCGCAATTTGCGGGATGCCGGCAGCGCTCAAATTGGCCTGGTTGTAGAAGATGCGGCCAAAGTGGTCGCGGTCAGGGAATACCTCGTCCTGGTTGGGCAGGTTGGCGCCGCCGCTGTCCACCAGGTAGATGCAGGGCAGGTGGTTTTGCGCCGCAATCTCCTGCGCCCGCAGGTGTTTTTTGACGGTGAGCGGGTAGTAGGTGCCGCCCTTCACCGTGGCGTCGTTGCAGACGATCAGGCACTCGATGCCGGCCACCCGGCCGATGCCGGCAATCAGGCCGGCGCAGGGTGCGGCGTCTTGCGTGCCGCCCTGGCCGTCTTTCTCGGGGTACAGGCCCAGCGCGGCCAGCGGTGCAATCTCCAGAAACGGCGTGTCCGGGTCCAGCAGGCGCTCCACCCGCTCGCGCGGCAGCAGCTTGCCACGGCCCAGGTGCTTGGCGCGGGCGGCGGCACCACCACCGTCGGCAATCTGCGCCAGCTTGCTGTTCAGATCGTCCACCAAGATTTGCATGGCCGCAGCGTTGGCCCGAAAGGCCTCAGCACGGGGGTTGAGCTTGCTTTGCAGATGGGCCATGCGGTCTCTCAGTGCCAAGCGGCAGCGTTGGGGCGGAGGGTTGATCAAGCCGGCCCACCAGCCTAACCGAGGCGGGCACAGGGCGGGATTATTGATTGACGTTGACGTTAACGTCAACTAACAGTGCATGCCAAAACTTGGCGCGGGTGCGGCGCTGCTGCCCACCCGGCCGCATGCGCCGCCACACACGATGCCGCACACG
>JANPOW010000440.1:0-5295 GCA_031428185.1 Betaproteobacteria bacterium
GTGGCGGCGGCCTGGGCAAAGGCCGGGTCGGCATGGCGCGCCTCGGCCGGGACGGTGTAGGTGTTGAGCCAGTCCAGCAGCTCAGCGCCCCAGGACGCAATCACGTCCACCTGCGGGCTGTGCACATGGGTGTCGATGAAACCCGGCAGCAGCAATCGGCCGCTGTGGTCGATCTTGTGCCAGTCGCCACCGGGGCTGGCGCCGGGCGCATCGGGCAGCACATCGGCGATACGGCCATCGACGCCGATCAGCAGCCAGTGCGCCGGGCGCCAGCGCACGGCCGGGCTGCGGTGGTCGCGCAGGCCGGGGTCAGCGCTGAAGTCCAGCAGGTCAGCCAGGATCGCGATTTGCCTGGGGGCAGTCATGCGCTGTTCACCTGCAAGCCGCTTGCCAGCGCAGCACACCGCCGCGCAGCCGCCCTGGCAGCTTGGGTGGGCTGGGCAGCACGCCAGTGGCCATGCGGCAAAACGGGTGGGCCAAGCGTGGGGCCAAACAAGGGAGGAACATCGTGCTCAAAATGTATCCCACGCCCAAGCGCCGCCAACCCCACTGACCCGCCCCGTGACCCTGCCACCCGACCCGCCACCGCACATGACCACCACCCCCAGCCGCCCCATCCGCTTTGTGCACCGGGGCCAGGTGGTGCAGGTGCAGGGTGTGGCCCCCACCACATCCGTATTGGCCTGGCTGCGTGAGCATGCCGGCCGCAGCGGCACCAAAGAGGGCTGCAACGAGGGCGATTGCGGCGCCTGCACCGTGTTGGTGGGCAGCCTGTCGCCCGGCGGCGCGCTGCAGTTCAAGCCCATCAACAGCTGCATCCAGTTTTTGCCCACGCTGGACGGCAAGGCGCTACTCACCGTGGACGACCTGGGCGGCCAGCACCCGGCGCAGCAGGCCGTTGTTGCCTGCCACGGCTCCCAATGCGGCTTTTGCACACCGGGCTTTGTGATGTCGCTGGCGGCCTGCGCCGAGCGCCATGCGGCCGCCGGCACCGTGGCCAGCCGGCAGCAGTTGGCGGATGATTTGTCGGGCAACCTGTGCCGCTGCACCGGCTACCGGCCGATCCTGGACGCCGGCCAACAGATGTTTGGCCTGCCGCCGCAGCGCCTGGGCAGTGCGGCGCTGGCCGCCACGCTGCAAGGCCTGCAGGCCGACCCGGCGCTGCACTACGCGGCGGGTGCGGCCTTCCACGCCCCCAAAACCCTGGACGACCTGGCCGCGCTGCGCCTGGCCAAACCCGAGGCCACGCTGCTGGCCGGCAGCACCGACATCGGGCTGTGGGTCAACAAACAGTTCCGTGACCTGGGCGCAATCATCAGCCTGGGCGCGGTGGCCGAGCTGCAAACCATCGGGCAGGCGGGCGGCTGGCTGCAGATCGGCGCCGGCGCATCCCTGGCCACCGCCTGGGATGCCCTGGCCACGCACTGGCCCGCCGCACGCCAGATGGGTTTGCGCTTTGCGTCCCTGCCCATCCGCGAGGCCGGCACGCTGGGCGGCAACATCGCCAACGGCTCGCCCATCGGCGACAGCGCGCCGGTGCTGATCGCCCTGGGTGCGCAAATCGTGCTGCGGCGCGGCGCGCTGCAGCGGGTGCTGGCGCTGCAGGATTTTTATCTGGACTACATGAAGAACCAGCTCCAGCCGGGTGAGTTTGTGCAGGCGCTGCGGCTGCCGCTGCCGCAAGCCAGCCACACCCTGCGCGTCTACAAACTCAGCAAACGGCATGACTGCGACATCTCCGGCCTGGCCGCCGGGCTGTGGCTGCAGCAGGTTGACGGCGTGGTGCAGGACGCGCGCTTTGCTTTTGGTGGCATGGCAGGTTTCGTCAAGCGGGCCGCCGGGGCTGAGGCCGCTGTGCGTGGCCAACCCTGGACCGCAAGCGCCGCCCAAGCCGCGATGGCCGCGCTGGACCACGACTTCCAGCCCCTGTCAGATCTGCGCGCCAGCGCCAGCTACCGCCAGCGCGCCGCCCGCAACCTGCTGCAGCGGTTGTGGCTGGAGACACGACCTGATGCACCACTGGCTTCAGCCCAAATCTCGGTGTGGAGCCTGTGATGAACCAAGCCGCTGAAGCCCGCCATCCGGCGTTTGAAGCCACCGCCCAGCCCGCCGCGGCCCTGCCCGCAGCGCAGGCCACACAACATGCCGCCGGCGCCCGTGTGGGCATCAGCCGCCCACACGAATCGGCCCACCTGCATGTGGCCGGCGCCGCGCCCTACATCGATGACCTGCCCGAGCTGGCCGGCACCCTGCACGCCGCGCTGGGCTTGAGCCCTGTGGCCCACGGCACGCTGCATGGCATCAACCTGGCCCTGCTGCGCGCCCAGCCGGGCGTGGTGGCGGTGCTGACTGCAGCAGACATCCCCGGCCCGAACGACTGCGGCCCCATCGTGAACGACGACCCCATCCTGGCCCAGGGCACGGTGCGCCATGTCGGCCAACCGGTGTTTGCGGTGATTGCCACCAGCCGTGATGCCGCCCGCCGTGCCGCTGGCCTGGCCAAACAGGCGCTGCAGATCACGCCGCTGCCCGCCGTGCTGACCGCACTGGAAGCCCACGCGCTGCACGACTACGTGGTGCCGCCCATGCACCTGGCGCGGGGTGATGCCGCTGGCGCGCTGGCCAGCGCACCGCACCGCTGGCAGGGCAGTTTCTCGCTGGGTGGGCAGGAGCAGTTTTATCTGGAAGGCCAGATCAGCTACGCCCTGCCGCAAGAAGACGGAGGCCTGCTGGTGTACTGCAGCACCCAGCACCCCAGCGAGATGCAGCACCTGGTGGCGCACGCCCTGGGCCTGGCGTCGCACCAGGTGCAGGTGGTGTGCCGGCGCATGGGCGGCGGATTTGGCGGCAAGGAGAGCCAGAGCGCGCTGTTTGCCTGCATCGCTGCGCTGGCAGCGGCCAGGCTGCAACGGCCCGTCAAATTGCGGCCCGACCGGGATGACGACATGCTCATCACCGGCCGCCGCCACGGCTTTGAGATCCGTTGGGACGTGGGCCATGACGACGCCGGCCGCATCCTGGGTGTCACGGTGGATTTGGTCAGCAACGCCGGCCACTCCGCCGACCTGAGCCCACCGGTGATGACCCGTGCGCTGTGCCATTTTGATAACGCCTACTGGCTGCCCAACGTGGCCATGGTTGGGTTTTGCGCCCGCACCAACACCCAGAGCAATACCGCGTTTCGTGGCTTTGGTGGGCCGCAGGGCGCGCTGGCCATTGAAATGATCTTGGACAGCGTGGCCCGCAAGCTGGGGCTGGACCCGTTGGCGGTGCGCCAGGCCAACTTTTACGGCACCACCAGCAACAACGAGACACCGTATGGCCAGGTGATTGACGACAACATCCTCCACCCGCTGGTGGCACAACTGGCCCAACACTGCGGCTACGCGGCACGCCGCCAGGCCATCGCCGTCTACAACGCCAGCAGCCCTGTGCTCAAGCGTGGCCTGGCACTCACGCCCGTCAAGTTCGGCATCTCGTTCAACGTGGCGCATTTCAACCAGGCCGGCGCGCTGGTGCATGTGTACGGGGACGGGTCCATCCTGGTCAACCACGGTGGCACCGAGATGGGCCAGGGCCTCAATACCAAGGTGGCGCAAGTGGTGGCGCATGAGCTTGGCGTGGCGTTTGAAGCCGTGCGGGTGAGCGCCGCCGACACCCAGAAAGTGGCCAATACCTCGGCCACTGCGGCGTCCACCGGCGCTGACCTGAACGGCAAGGCGGCGCAGGATGCAGCGCGGCAAATCCGCCAGCGGCTGGCTGTGTTTTGGGCCACCCAACTGGGGATCGACGCGGCCACGGTGCAATTTGCGAATGACCAAGCCACCGCAGGCGCACACTGCATCGCCTTCAACGCGCTGGTGCAACTGGCCTACCAGGCCCGGGTGCAACTGTGGAGCGACGGCTTCTATGCCACCCCAGGCCTGCACTGGGACCGGGCCACCCTCAAAGGCCGTCCGTTTTATTACTTTGCCTACGGCGCGGCCTGCAGCGAGGTGGTGATTGACACCCTGACCGGTGAACACAAAGTCTTGCGCGCCGACGTGCTGCATGACGTGGGCACGTCCCTCAACCGGGCAATCGACATCGGCCAGGTGGAGGGCGCGTTCATCCAGGGCATGGGCTGGCTGACGATGGAAGAGCTGTGGTGGCAGCCGATGGACGGCAGCAAACACGCCGGCAAGCTGATGACCCACGCGCCCAGCACCTACAAAATCCCCACTGCCAATGACTGCCCGGCGCAGTTCGAGGTGCGCCTGTTTGAGGCGCCCAACCCGGCCGAGACCATCCACCGCAGCAAGGCCGTGGGCGAGCCACCGCTGCTGCTGGCGTTCTCGGTGCTGCTGGCGATACGCGATGCGGTGTCGGCCACGGCCGGCCACCAGGTCGACCCACCGCTGCGTGCGCCCGCCACACCCGAGGCGGTGCTGGACGCGGTGGATGCGGTGCGGGCCGCGGCTGCACAGCCCAAGCCGTGATCGACGCCACCAAACGCCAGGCCGCTGCCTGGCTGGCTGGCGGCACACCGGCCATGCTGGTGCAGGTGGTGGCGCACAAAGGCTCGGTGCCGCGTGAGACCGGCACCCGCATGCTGGTGGGCGCCAGCCAGGTGGCCGGCACCATTGGCGGTGGCCATCTGGAGTTGCAGGCCATCGCCCGGGCGCGGCGGCTGTTGGCGGCTGGCCAACAGGATGCGCCGCGCGATCACCACTACCCGCTGGGTCCGTCGCTGGGCCAATGCTGCGGCGGCGCGCTGACACTGCGCACCACCCCGCTCAGCACCGCCGCACTGGCCGCCTGGCCAGACCAGGCCGCACTGTTCACGCTGCAGTTGTATGGCGCCGGCCATGTGGGCCGGGCCATCGCCCACCTGCTGGCCACCCTGCCCTGCCGGGTGCAGTGGATTGACGAGCGGGACAGTGAATTCCCGCCGCCCGACAGCAGCGCGCCCCACATCCAGCGCCTGTGTGTGGAGCCGGTGCAGGCAGAGGTGCAGCACGCCCCGCCCGGTGCGTTTTACCTGGTGCTCACCCATCGCCACGACCTGGATCTGGCGATCACCGAAACCATCCTGCGGCGGGCCGACTTTGCCTGGCTGGGCCTGATCGGCTCAGCCACCAAGCGGGCGCGTTTTCTGGCCCGCTTGGCCGAGCGTGGTGTGCCTGCAAGCAGCCTGACCCGCCTGATCTGCCCCATCGGCCTGGCCGGCATCAGCGGCAAACAACCCGAGCTGATCGCGCTGGCCGTGGTGGCGCAACTGCTGCATGCCGCCGGCAGCGGTGCTGCGCCGACAGG
>JANPOW010000441.1:0-2120 GCA_031428185.1 Betaproteobacteria bacterium
AGTAGCTGGCGGCCAGTTGCGATGTGCTGGTGTGCATCGTGGCGCACCGCCACGGCTTTGAGCCCGAGCCCGGCAAAGGCAGCATCACCCGGCGCGAGGTTGAAGCGGCCAAGCTCGCCGGCAAGCCGGTGTATGCCTGGATCGTGGACGACAAGCACCCGTGGACTGCTGCCAGGGAGCAGGACCGTCTGACCCAGCCCGACACACTGGCCGACCCCGTCAAAGTGCAAGCCGTGGCCGATGCGGTGCGAGCGTTGGGCGATTTCAAGGCCTGGCTGCGCCGGGAGGTGACGGCCGACACCTTCACAACTCCCGAGGATCTCGCCCTCAAGATCGCCGTGGCGATGGCCCAGGTGCCGTCATCCAGCGGTGGTGCGGCGCCCGTGGCTGCGCCGCTGCCGCCCGAACTGCGCGTGGTCCACGCGCTGCAACCCGCGCCCCATTTCAGCGGCCGCGCGGCGCTGGTGCAGACACTGTCGACATGGGCAGAAGACACCGCCTCCCCCGACCGCATCCATGCGCTGGTGGCCGCTGGAGGCACCGGCAAAACAGCCATCGTGGAGCAGGTGCTGCAGCAGTTGCAACAGCGCTGGCCGCAGCCCGGTGCGGGCCATGTGCTGGTGTGGTCGTTTTATGAAAAACCCGACGCCGATGCCTTCTTGCGTGAATGCGGTCAACTCTTTTTGGGCGAACCCGATGACGCTCCACCCGGCGGCCGGTTGGAGCGGCTGCAGCGCGGCCTGCGCAACGGCCAGCCGCATCTGCTGGTGATGGACGGGCTGGAGCGGGTGCAGTGTGAAGCCGGGTCTTCTGGTGGTTTGGGGCGGGTGCGGGGCGAGTTGGAAGACACAGCGCTGCGCCTGTTGCTGCAAGCCATTGCCGCCGGCCTGGGCCGCACCCGGGCGCTATTGACCTCACGCTTTGCGCTGACCGACCTGCGCGGCTGGTTGCACACCGGTGTGGTGGAAACACCGCTGGACGACCTGCCACCCGACGCCGCCCGCCAGGTGCTGCGCGGCTGGGGCGTGCTGGGGCCGGATGCGGCACTGGATGTGGTGGCTGGCCAAGTGGGCCGGCATGCGCTGTCCGTGGCGGTGATTGGCTCGTACCTGCAGCACTTTGAGGGTGGGCGCGTCGAGGCGGCGGCAGGTTTCGATCTGGACGCTGTGGCCGGTGATGATCCCAAAGCCGCCAAGCTGGCAAGGGTGCTGGGGTTTTATGCCCAGAAGCTGCCGGCTGAGGAGCGTGAACTGCTGACCCGGCTGGCAGTGTTCCCACGTGGCATCACGCTGGACTTGCTGGGGGTGTTGCTGGATGCCGGCGGCGCGGTGGCCGGGGTGCTGGTGGATGCCAGGCCAGCCCTGCCCCGGCTGTTGACGCGACTGGTGGACCGGGGCCTGGTGTTTTGCTACCGGGCCACCGACCAGACGCTGACTTGGACCGCGCACCCGTTTGTGCGGGACCGGTTTGCCAAACTGCTGGGCTGCCCGGCCGACGCGGTGTTTGGCGCGGTGGCCGAGCGGCTGGGCCAGGGCCTGGACCAGCGGCCGGAGAACAAACCACACGACGTTGCGCTGCTGGACCGCTACGAGCAGTTGATTGAGGCCACCCGGCTGGCCGGGCGGGTGCGGGAGGCGTTTGACCTTTACTGGCACGGGTTGGGCGGGTTTGACCACCTGGGCAAGGTGCTGGGCGACTACGCCCGCGGCTACCGCATCCTGTGCGGGTTTGTGCCTGACGGTGGAGACCTGCACGGGTTTGGGACGGGGTTGAGGTCAAACGATCAGGCGGTTGGCCTGAGTGACCTTGGCCGATATGCCCGCGGCCTGGGCAGGCTGCAGGAAGCTTTGGTGGCGCATCGGGAGGCCGTTGAACTAGGGCGACAGCGAGACGACCCTGAACAAGCCAGCATCACTCTCTTGTTCACCAGCGGAGTCGCAACTGATCTTGGTCAAGCGCGCCAGGCCCGCGGCTTTGTGCAGCAAGCCTTGATACACGCCAACCGCACAAACTCCAGGCAGCGTCGTAAACACGCGCTGTGCCACCTTGCGCGCGCCAACCATCTGGCCGGTGCCACTGTTGCCGCGCGGCTAAATATTGACGCCGCCAAGGCGCTGGAA
>JANPOW010000442.1:0-8689 GCA_031428185.1 Betaproteobacteria bacterium
GCGGTGATGCCGGCGGCCAACTGCACCTTGCCGCCGTCCACCACGGCCAGCACGATTGCCGCGGTCTTGAGCTTGTCTTTGAGCTTGTCCAGCGTGTCGCGCAGGGTTTTGGCGTCAGCGCCGGTCAGGGTGGCGGCCAGCACCTGGATGCCGCCGATGTTGACGGCCCGGGCCAACAACTCATCACCCAGGGCGGACGCCAGCTTGCCCTTCAGCGCTGCGATCTCTTTCTCCAGCGCCCGCACCTGGTCCAGCACCGCGCCCACCCGGGCCGGCAGCTCGGCCGGCGTGACCTTGAGGTTGCCGGCCACGCTGGTGACGGTGTGCTCCAGGCTCTGCAGATAAGCCAGCGCGTTGTCGCCCGTCACCGCCTCGACCCGGCGGATGCCCGCTGCCACACCCGCCTCGGCCACGATCTTGAACAGGCCGAGGTCACCGCTGCGGCCCACGTGCGTGCCGCCGCACAGCTCTTTGCTGCTGCCGATGCTCAGCACCCGCACGACATCCCCATATTTCTCGCCAAACAGCATCATGGCGCCGCTTTTTTGGGCGTCGTCCAGCGCCATCACCTCGGCGCTGGCCGCAGCGTTGTGCAGGATTTCGGCATTGACGATGGCTTCGACCCGGCGGATTTGCGCGTCGGTCACCGGTGCGTTGTGGGCAAAGTCAAAGCGGGTGCGGTCGGCATTCACCAGGCTGCCTTTTTGCTGCACGTGGCTGCCCAGCACCTCACGCAGCGCCTTGTGCATCAGGTGGGTGGCGCTGTGGTTGCGCACGGTCTTGGCACGCTGCTCGGCGTTGACTTTGGCAGCCAGGGCATCGCCCACGCGGATGCTGCCCTCCACCACCCGGCCCTGGTGGCCAAACACATCGGCCTGGATCTTGGTGGTGTCCTCGATCAACACCCGGGCTACGGCGTTGCGCAGCTCACCGGCGTCACCGGCCTGGCCACCACTCTCGGCATAAAACGGCGTGTGGTCCAGCACCACCACCACATCGTCACCGGCTTTTGCCGCTTGCACGGCGGCGCCGTCGATGTAGAGGCCGGTGATGGTGCTGGTCTCGTGTTGAAGGCTCTCGTAGCCGTGGAAGGTGGTGGGTGTGCCGGCATACACCAGCCCGGCGGCCAGCTTGAACTTGGCCGATGCGCGCGCCATGTCGCGCTGGCGGGTCATCGCGGCGTTAAAGCCGGCCTCATCCACCGTCACACCTCGCTCGCGGCACACATCACCGGTCAAATCGACCGGGAAACCAAAGGTGTCGTGCAGCTTGAATGCGGTGTCGCCGTCCACCACTTTGGCGCCGGTGGCAGCCATGTCGACCAGCTTGGCTTCCAAAATTTCCATGCCGTGGTGGATGGTCTGGAAGAAGCGCTCCTCCTCGGCCTTGAGCACCGCCGTCACCTTGTCCATCTCGCGCCGCAGCTCGGGGTAGGCCTCACCCATCTCCACCGCCAGCGGGGCCACCAGGGTGTAGAAAAACGGCTTGCGGGCGCCCAGCTTGTAGCCGTGGCGGATGGCGCGGCGGGCAATGCGGCGCAGCACATAACCCCGGCCCTCGTTGCCGGGGATCACGCCGTCGGTGATGGTGAAGCTGCAGGCGCGGATGTGGTCGGCAATCACTTTCAGCGACGGGCTGCCAGCATCGCAGTCAGCACCCGGCCCAGTGGCAAAGTCCACCGCGTTTTTGGCCGCCGCCAGCAAGGCCACAAACAAGTCGATCTCGTAGTTGCTGTGCACATGCTGCAGCACCGCCGTCAGCCGCTCCAGGCCCATGCCGGTGTCCACACTGGGCTTGGGCAGCGGGTGCATCACGCCGTCCTCCGTGCGGTTGAACTGCATGAAAACGTTGTTCCAGATCTCGATGTAGCGGTCACCGTCTTCGGTGGGGCTGCCAGGTGGGCCACCGGCCACGTCCGGCCCGTGGTCGTAAAAAATCTCGGTGCAGGGGCCGCAGGGGCCGGTGTCGCCCATCATCCAGAAGTTGTCCGATGCGTAACGGGCGCCTTTGTTGTCGCCAATGCGCACGATGCGCTGGGCCGGCACACCCACTTGCTTGTGCCAGATGTCGTAGGCCTCATCGTCGTCGGCATACACCGTGACCCACAGTTTGTCGGCCGGCAGTTTGAAGTGATTGGTCAACAACTCCCAGGCAAAGCCGATGGCTTCTTTTTTGAAGTAGTCGCCAAAGCTGAAGTTGCCCAACATCTCAAAAAACGTGTGGTGGCGGGCGGTATAGCCCACGTTGTCCAGGTCGTTGTGCTTGCCGCCGGCGCGGATGCATTTCTGGCTGGTGGTGGCGCGGCTGTACGGGCGCTTGTCGTAGCCGAGGAACACATCCTTGAACTGGTTCATGCCGGCGTTGGTGAACAGCAGCGTGGGGTCGTCACCCGGGATCACCGGGGACGACGCAACGATGGTGTGGCCCTTGCTCTCGAAGAACTTGAGGAAGGTGGAGCGGATTTCAGCGGCTTTCATGGGCGGCTCACGGTGTGGCGGTGCAGGTAGATCGGGACACCGATGCGGCGGGCCGCGTCGGCAAGTTGTTTGTCTTTGGTGGCCAGCGGCAGGCGCTGCTGCAAGGCGGTGTCGAGGTAACAGGCGTCGTAGCTGGTCAAGCCCCAGTCGGCGGCACGCTGGGTCCAGTGGCGGGCATCACCGGTCAACGGCCGGGTGTCCAGGCCCACCAGGGCCAGCCGGCCCCAGCAGTCATCCAGCGCTTGGGGCGTGATGCGGCCGGCCTTGAGCGCACGCGACAGGATGTTGCCCATCTCCAGGTGCCACAGCGCCGGCACCACGGCCTGGGCCTCGGCCATCGACTGCCACACCGCCAATGCGTAATCGTCTTGCTCGTCCTCAAAAAAGGCGCCCAGGGCCACCGAGCTGTCCAGCACAAAGCTGACGGGTGTGCCGCCGCTCACCGGCGGCCCTCGTCGCGCAGCGCCTTCCAGTCCAGGGCCAGGGTGCGGCCGGCTGCCGCCTGCAGCAAGGCGGCCACCGCGTCGCGCCGGGCGTGGGCATCCGGTGCGGCCGCCGGCATGGGCACCAGCTTGGCCACCGGCTTGTTGTGGCGGGTGATCACCACCTCCTCGCCGCGCTCGGCACGGGCGATCAGCTCGGACAAATGGGTTTTGGCTTCAAACAGGCCGATGGAGTCCATGGCGAAGTCCGGATTGGTTGAATCAACCAGATTCTAGGGCAACCCGCCTGGCGCCGAAGCACTCTCCGGCCTGCCGCTTGTCGTCAAAGCGCCAATCTGGCGCTGTTGAAGTTGTTATCGTCCTGGGCTGATCGCAGCGCCCAGCCCACTGCGCTGCCGACCCGCATCCCGCCTGATCCGCGCCTGAAAGGACACCCCGCCATGGCCAGCCACGCCAAATTCTCCTGGGACGACCCGCTGCAACTCAGCGCCCAGCTCACCGATGACGAGCGCGCCGTGCGCGACGCCGCCCATGCGTATTGCCAGGACCGGCTGCAGCCCCGCGTGCTGGAGGCCTTTCGCCACGAGAAAACTGACCGCGCCATCTTCACCGAGATGGGCGCGCTGGGCCTGCTGGGCTCAATGATCCCCGAGGCCTACGGCGGTGCCGGGTTGAACTACGTCTGCTACGGCCTGGTGGCGCGTGAGGTGGAGCGGGTGGATTCGGGCTACCGCTCGATGATGAGTGTGCAGACCTCACTGGTGATGGTGCCGATCTTCGAGTTTGGCACCGAGGCCCAAAAGCAGAAGTACCTGCCCAAACTGGCCAGCGGTGCCTGGGTAGGCTGCTTCGGCCTGACCGAGCCGAACCACGGCTCTGACCCCGGCAGCATGGTGACGCGGGCCAAGAAGGTGGCAGGCGGTTACAGCCTGTCGGGCGCCAAGATGTGGATCAGCAACAGCCCCATTGCCGATGTGTTTGTGGTGTGGGCCAAGGAGGACGAAGGCGCCGGGCTTGGGCAAATACGCGGCTTCATCCTCAACAAAGGCGCCAAGGGCCTGAGCGCCCCGGCGATCCACAGCAAAGTGGGTTTGCGCGCGTCCATCACCGGCGAGATCGTGATGGACAACGTGTTCTGCCCCGAGGAAGACGCCTTCCCCGACGTGCGTGGCTTGAAAGGCCCATTCACCTGCCTCAACAGCGCGCGCTACGGCATTGCCTGGGGCGCGCTGGGTGCGGCGGAGGATTGTTTCCACCGGGCCCGCCAATACGTGCTGGACCGCCAGCAGTTTGGCCGCCCGCTGGCCGCCAACCAGCTGATCCAGAAAAAACTGGCCGACATGCAGACCGAGATCACGCTGGGCCTGCAAGGCTGTTTGCAACTGGGCCGCATGAAGGACGCCGGCACGGCAGCGGTGGAAATCACCAGCATCATGAAACGCAACAGTTGCGGCAAGGCGCTGGACATTGCCCGCATGGCGCGCGACATGTTGGGTGGCAACGGCATCAGCGATGAATACGGCGTGATCCGCCACATGGTCAACCTGGAGGTGGTCAACACCTACGAGGGCACCCACGATGTGCATGCGTTGATCCTGGGCCGCGCCATCACCGGCATTCAAGCCTTTTTTTGAGCAGCGACACGCCATGAGCAGCCCAAAACTGTTGGACGGCACCCGCGTGCTGGACTTGTCCCGCGTGCTGGCAGGCCCCTGGGCCGGCCAGGTCTTGGCGGACTACGGCGCCGATGTGATCAAGGTCGAGCGCCCCGGCCCGGGGGACGATACGCGCGGTTGGGGGCCCCCGTGGTGGGGCCCGGCCGAGGACAAGATGTCGGCCTACTACTTGAGCACCAACCGCGGCAAACGCTCCATCGCCATCGACATTGCCACGCCCGAGGGCGAAGCGCTGGTGCGCCAGTTGGCGGCCGAGGCCGATGTGGTGTTGGAGAACTACAAGGTGGGCCAACTGGCCCGCTACGGGCTGGACTACGCCGCACTGTCGGCCCTGAATCCGCGCCTGGTCTACTGCTCCATCACCGGTTACGGGCAGGACGGCCCGATGGCGCAAGCCGCCGGCTACGACTTTGCCATCCAGGCCACCGGCGGGCTGATGAGCGTGACGGGCGAGAAAGATGGCACTCCTGGCAGCCAGCCGCAAAAAGTGGGCGTGGCGGTGGCTGACTTGTTCACCGGCCTGTACGCCACCACCGCAGTGCTGGCTGCGCTGATCGAGCGTGGCCGCACGGGCAAAGGCCGCCACATCGACGCCGCACTGCTGGACGTGCAAGTGGCCATGATGGCCAACCAGGCCAGCAACCACCTGGTGGGCGGCATCACGCCAAAGCGCATGGGCAATGCGCACATGAACGTGGTGCCCTACCAAGTGTTCGAGACGCTCGACGGCCACATCGTGCTGGCCGTGGGCAATGACGGCCAGTTCGCGCGCTTCTGTGCGCTGGCCGGTGCTGCCGCGCTGGCCCAGGATGCGCGCTATGCCACCAACTCCGGCCGCATCACCCACCGCGACACGCTGATCCCGGTGCTGCAGGGCTGGATGAAGCAGCGCAACACGCTGGACTGGGTGGCGCTGCTGGAGCCGCACGCCGTGCCCTGCGCGCCCATCCTCGACCTGCCCGGTGTGTTCAAACACCCGCAAGTGCTGGCGCGTGGTGTGCTGACGCCGATGGACGTGGGCGCTGATCGGTTGATGCCGATGGTGGGCAACCCGATGCGCTTTGATGGCCAGCGCGCCGTTGCCGACCAGCCGCCGCCTGGGCTGGACGCACAAGGTGATGCGCTGCGCGCTGCCTTGGCCAAAGGCCGGGGCTGGCCGGGGCGCACTGGCTGAGCGCCGAACCGCTGACCCCGCCGACGGCGGGGTCAGCGCAGGGTTACAACAAGCCCGCGCTGCGCGCTGCCGCCTCAATGCCCTTGTAGTTGTCCAGCTTGGTGGGCACAAAACGGGTGGCGCGCTGCAGCTCAAGAATCTCTTTGCCTTCGGCCGTGTCGCGGCTCAAGCTCAGCAGGGCCTGGGTCAGTTTGTCGCGCAATGCGGGTGCCATGTCGGCATGCACCGTCCAGTTGTAGTCAAAGTAAGGCGGGGTGGTGAAAAACACCTGCACCTTGCTGGTGTCCACCTTTTTCTCGGCCACAAAACGGTCCCACACCGAGATGTTGAGTGCGCCGGCCTGCACCTTGCCGGACGCCACGGCCGCGATGGTCGCGTCATGCGCGCCGCTGTAGGCCACCCGCTTGAAATCCTTGTCCGGGTCCAGGCCGGCTTGCAGCAAAACGCTGCGGGGCATCAAGTGGCCTGAGGTGGAGCTTTGCGAGCCAAAGCTCACGTCCTTGCCCTTCAGGTCGGCCAGCTTGGTGATGCTCGGGTCACTGGTGATGAACACCGACTTGAAGCGCTCGTCTTCTTCGCGCTGCACCAGCGGCACCACCTTGCCGCCCGAGCGCACATGGGCCTGCACAAAGGTGAAGCCGCCAAACCAGGCCAGGTCCACCTTGCGGTTGACCAGTGTTTCCACCGCGGCGGCGTAGTCGGTGACCGGGGTGAATTCAACCTTCATGCCCAGCTTGCTTTCCAGGTACTTGACCAGCGGCGCGGCCTTGCGCGCCAGCTCGGTGGGGGATTCATCGGGAATGGCGGTGACACGGAACACCGCCTGGGCCTGCGCCAGGGCGGCAAAAGCGATCAGGCTGCAGGCGAGTGCGGCTTTGGCGGTGTGCACGGCAAACGACATGGACATGGGTCAGGCTCCTGGGGTGACGGGGTGACGGGGTGACGGGGTGACAGGGTGATCGGACGGGGTTGCCGCGCCGCCAGCACACGGCAGCCCGGATCAAAACGGCATTGGAACCGATCCGGCAAGGCCCGGCAAAAGCGCCGGCAGGCAGGCCGTCAGACGGCAATGACAGACACACACAGCACCCCACTGCTACATTGCGCCCGGTCCCCACCCGGCACGAGCCCCACGCGATGCGCACACCGCAATTCCTCCAGTTGCATCAGCACGACCAAGCCGGCCAGGCCAGCGAGGCCATCGCCGGCCTGCTGGCCATGCCGGCCCAGGTGTCGCCCAAGTTTTTGTATGACCCGCTGGGCTCACGCCTGTTTGAGGCCATCACGGTGCTGGACGAGTACTACCCCACCCGCACCGAGGCCAGCATCCTGCAGCAGCACCTGCCGGCCATCCGCAGCGCCGTGCAGGCCACATTTGGCGCGGCCGGCCCCAGCGCGCTGGTCGACCTGGGCGCCGGCAACTGCGCCAAGGCGGCCAGCCTGTTTGCCGCGCTGGCGCCGCAGCGCTATGTGGCGGTGGACATCTCGGTAGACTTTTTGCACCAGGCACTGGGCCAGTTGCAACTGCAGCACCCAACGCTGGACATGGTGGGTGTGGGGCTGGATTTTTCCGCCGACCTGGCCTTGCCGGCCGGTGTGGTGCCCGGCCCGGCGCTGCTGTTTTACCCTGGGTCCAGCATTGGTAACTTCCAACCAGCACAGGCACTGCGCCTGCTGCGCCAGGCCCGCGCCCTGGCCCACGGTGGCGCGCTGCTGATCGGGGTGGACCTGGTCAAGCCGGTTGAGGTGCTGGAGCCAGCCTATGACGACGGCCTGGGCGTGACCGCCGCTTTCAACCTGAACCTGCTCAAGCACCTGAACCGGCTGCTGGGCAGTGATTTTGAAGTGCGTGACTGGCGCCATGTGGCGCTGTTCAACACGGCGCAAAGCCGCATCGAGATGCACCTGGAAGCCCGCCAGGCCCGCACCGTGCGCTGGCCCGGTGGCCAGCGGGTGTTTGCAGCGGGTGAGCGGCTGCACACCGAGAACTCCTACAAATGGCGGCCCGATGATTTTGTGGCCCTGCTGCGTGACGCCGGTTTCAGCCAGATCAGCACCTGGACCGACCCGCAAGACTGGTTTGGTGTGCTGCTGGCAGAGGGTTGATGCGCCCAGCCGCCGGGCCGCCCGCCCGTCACTGCAAGCCCGGAATCCGCAACTTGCAGCGGATGCCACCCGGTAGCTCCTGCTTTGCATTCGGCAGGCGCAGCACCACACCAAACGTGCCGGCGGCTGAATCGACCACCCGGTCCACCGTGGCGATGGTGGTGCTGATCTCACCGGAGAAGGGCTTCTCAGGGAGCACCACCGCCGCCGCACCCACCTTGACCTGCGGAAAGTAGCGGAAGGGCAGGATGGCCTGCACTGCCAGCGGCATGGTCTCGGCAATCTTGAGGATGGGCTTTTTGCTGTCGCCACCGTCCACCAGCGCACCGGGGAACAGGTACTGGTCCACCACCACGCCGTTGAAGGGGCTGCGCAGCACCCGGCGGTTGAGTTGCTCCACCGTCTGCCGGTGCTCCAGGCGCGCCAGTTCAGCGTTTTCACCCGCCGTCTTGAGCTCGGCATCGGCTTGTTTGGCCTCGGCCGCCGCGTCGTCCTTGGCCTGGGCGGACACAAACTCCTCCAAGTACAGCTCGGCCATGCGGCGGGCTTTTTCGCGGCTGGCGTCCACTTTGTGGCGGGCCTGTTGCAACTAGACTGCCATTAGACCCAATCAAGGCCCTGTCGGATCAACGAACGCGATCGGGTTCCCCCGATATAGGTGCAGGTATTGATCCCTCTAGCGAGCCAGATGGAATCGGCCTGGGTATATTTCCACCCTGACGCGGGTTCGCCGTAAGTTGCCGTCGTGCTACTCCGCAGCCTGCTTGACGAGCCCGCAAAGACGTTGCGCATTCAACGGGCACTTCATGCGCG
>JANPOW010000443.1:0-2334 GCA_031428185.1 Betaproteobacteria bacterium
TCGATCTCGGCCACCACGCGGCTGGCCGGCACCTGCTCACCAGGGGCCACAAACACGGCTTTGACCACACCCGCCAGCGGCGCGGTGTGCACATGCTCCATCTTCATGGCCTCCAGCGTCAGCATGGGCTGGCCGGCGGCCACACGCTGGCCAACTTGCACCAGCACCGCCACGACGCGGCCGTTCATGCTGGCGCGCAGCTTGCCATCACTGCCGGCTGCGCCGCCCTGGCGGGCGCTGGGGCTGCGGCTGGTGTCGCGCACCTGGTAGGGCCGGCCACGGTAGCTCAGCCACATCTGGGCGCCATCACGCACATAGCTGGCGGCCTCCAGCACACCGTCACACAGCAGGCGGGCATGATTGGGCTGCAGTTGCACCAGTTGCACCGCATGCACGTTGCCATCGATGCGCACCTGGTAGGCCTGGCCACCCGCCGTGCCGGGCAGCGTGGTGAGTGCGGCGTCATGCAGATGGCCGTTGACCTCATAACGCTGGGCAATCGGCAGGCTGTGTGACAAGCGCCGGCCGGCACCACGCTGCGCGCCCACCGAGCTTTCCAGCAGCAGCACGGCAGCAATCGCGCCAGCGCGCTGTTCGGCTTGCGTCTCCGTCGCCATCAAGGCGGCCTGGTGCTGGCCAATGAAGGCGGTGGTGGCGCCACCGGCCGCAAACACCGGGTGTGCCAAGCAACGTGACAGAAACACCTGGTTGGTCTTGACCCCCAGGGCCACCATGTCCTCCAGCCCGGTCAGCAGTTGGCGCCGTGCGGCGTCGCGGCTGGCGCCGTGCGCAACCACCTTGGCGATCATCGAGTCGTAGTACGGCGGGATCTCCGCGCCGCTGTGCAGCGCGTGATCCACCCGCAGGCGCGGCGGGGCCTGCCACAGTGCCACGGTGCCGCTCTGCGGCATGAAGCCCTGGTCGGTGTCTTCGGCGCACAGCCGCACCTCGATGGCGTGGCCGTGCCAGTGCACATCCTCCTGGCGCAGCGCCAGCGGTTCACCGGCGGCCACCTGAAATTGCATGGCCACCAGGTCCAGCCCGGTGATGGCCTCGGTCACCGGGTGCTCCACCTGCAGCCGGGTGTTCATCTCCATGAAGTAGTACTGGCCCGCGCTGTCCAGCAAAAACTCCAGCGTGCCCGCACCCTCGTAGGCAATGGCCTTGACCGCTGCCACCGCCGTGGCGCCCATGCGCTGGCGCAGCGCGGCTGAGACTGCCGGTGACGGTGCTTCCTCGATCAACTTTTGATGGCGCCGCTGCACCGAGCAATCCCGCTCACCCAGGTGGATGGCGTGGCCGTGACGGTCGGCAAACACCTGGATCTCGATGTGGCGTGGGTCAACAATGGCCCGCTCCAGGATCACCGTGGCATCGCCAAATGCGTTTTTGGCCTCCGACTGGGCGCTGCGCAGCAAGTCGATGAAGCCGCCCGCGTCGGCCACCAGCCGCATGCCCCGGCCCCCACCGCCGGCCACGGCCTTGATCATCACCGGGTAGCCGATGCGCAAGGCCGCGGCGGCCAGGGTGGCCTCGCGCTGGTCGTCACCCTGGTAGCCCGGCACGCAGGGCACACCGGCGGCCAGCATCAGGCGCTTGGCGCCGGCCTTGTTGCCCATCGCCGTGATGGCTGCGGCCGACGGGCCGATGAATACCAGCCCGGCGTCCCCGCAGGCCTGGGCAAATGCCGCGTTCTCTGCCAGAAAGCCGTAACCCGGGTGCACTGCGTCAGCGCCGGTGCGGCGTGCAGCATCGATCAGCGCGGCGATGTTGAGGTAGGACTGCACCGGCAGCGCGCCGCCGATGCACACCGCCTGGTCGGCCTCGCTGACATGGCGCGCCGTGGCGTCGGCGGCGCCATACACCGCCACCGTGCGATAGCCGGCCTCGCGTGCACTGCGGATGACACGCAGCGCAATCTCACCCCGGTTGGCGATCAAGACCTTGCTGAACGGTGTGCGCGATGGGGCTGTGGACATGGCTGAATGGAAGGTCAGGGTCAGGGTCTGAACGGGGCGGGCCATTGCAACCGGCCAGGCTGGCTGCGGCTGCTGCTGTCAAAACGCTGGCAATGGAGTTGCCGGCGACGGCGACGCCGCCGCCGCCGCCGCCGCCGCCGGCGTGGCTTTGCCGATCAGGTTGCCAGCCTAGGCAGGTGCTGCCCGGGGGTCTTGCGGCAACTGGCTGAGGCCCGCCCTGGCCAGAGTCCTGGTTGGTGATGGCCGCCCGAAAAATTCGTTTTTGACAAAGTCGTTTGCCATTGGCAAAGCACTGCACTAGGAGCCTGTCGGACTTGGGGCGTCGATAGCGAGAAACGGCCCCAGCGAGGACAGT
>JANPOW010000444.1:0-4555 GCA_031428185.1 Betaproteobacteria bacterium
GCATTGCGCCGCAGCAAGTAGGTGGTGGTGCTGGCCTGCCAGGTGCTGCCCACGGCCAGTGGCAGTTTCAGCACGTAGCGCGGCGTGGCATCGGGCGTGGGGTCGGCCTCGGTATCCGTCTTGCTGGCCGCATGTACCGCCCCACCGGCCAGCCTGTCCTACTTCCCACTGGAGGCCGGCCACCGCTGGGCCTACGACCAGACCAGCGAGTGGGAGAACAACACGGTCGAGCATGAGCCGCTGGTGCTGCACAGCCTGGGCGAGCAACGCCTGGCAACGGGTGGCAGCGCCTGGCAGCGCCGCAGCGAGAGCGGCGTGGACTACTGGCTGCGCGCGGATGCCACCGGCATCTACCGCGTGGCCAGCAAAACGGATACCGAGGCCGACCCCACGCCCGATGCCACGCCGCGCTACGTGCTGAAACTGCCACTGGCCGTGGGCAGCACCTGGCAGGCCAGCACCACCACCTACTTGCTGCGGCGCAATGCTGAATTTCCACCCGAAATCCGCCACAGCCACAAACCTGTGCCCATGGTTTACCGGATTGAGGCGCTGGGCGAGGCCGTGACCACCCGGGCCGGTGCGTTCAAAGACTGCATCCGGGTGCAGGGCCAGGCCACACTCAAACTGTTCACCGACCCGGTCAACGGCATCCGCGAACTGCCCATCAGCAGCACTGAGTGGTATTGCAAAGGGGTGGGCCTGGTCAAGCTGCAGCGCGCAGAACCGGCCAAGTCCAGCTTTTTGACCGGTGGCCTGTTGACGCTGGAGCTAACCGAATGGCAATGACCGCAGTGGGCGCCATGGCGCCAATGCCCGCCATGCCGCACAGGACCTGAACCATGACAAGCCCGCCCAAGATGCAACCCCCCACCAACCCCGGCCGGCGCCGCCTGCTGGGCCTGCTGCAAGGCCTGGCCCCGGCGCTGGCGCTGGGACCGGTCTGGGGTGCTGCGCTGGCGCAGGTGCCGCCGCGCTTCCCTGTCCGGCCGATCAACCTGTGGCTGCCCTGGCCGGCCGGTGGCGCCACTGACCTGACTTTTCGTGTGCTGGCCGAGGCCACCGCCCGCCAGCTGGGCCAGAAGATCCTGGTGCAAAACCGGGGCGGCGCCGGTGGCACGCTGGCCATGCCCATCCTGCAGCAGGCCGCGCCCGACGGCTACACCCTGGCCCAACTGCCACAAACCGTGCTGCGCGCGCCGTGGACCCGCAAAGTGCTGTGGGACCCGATACGCGACACCACACCCATCATCCAGCTCTCGGGGGTCACCTTTGGCATCGTGGTGCCGGCGGCCAGCCCGTTTCGCAGCCTGGCCGATTTGTTTGCCTACGCCAAAACCCACCCCAACGCGCTGAGCGTCGCCACCAACGGCGCCGGCACCACGCCGCATGTGGTGATTGATGAGCTGTTTGGCAAACGGGGTTTGAGCTATATCCACGTGCCGTACAAAGGCACGTCCGAGCAGATGATTGCGGTGTCCAGCGGGCAGGTGATGGTGGGCGTCAACAGCAACGGTTTTGCGCCTTTTGTTGACTCGAGCCGGCTACGCCTGCTGGTCACTTTTGGTGAGCACCGCACCAAGCGCTGGCCCAACGTGCCCACGCTCAAAGAGCTGGGCCACGGCATCGTTGCCACCTCGCCCTACGGCATCGCCGGCCCGGCCGGCTTGGCCGCGCATGTTGTGCAGGTGCTGCACAACGCCTTCCGCAACGCAATGAACGACCCCGAGCACCTGGCCGAGTTGGCCATCTACGACCAGGAGATTGCCTACCTGGGGCCAGACGATTACGGCAAATCGCTGCGTGCAGGCTACGAGCATGAGCGCCAGGTGGTGGCGCGCCTGGGGCTGGCCAGCGGCACGGATTGACAGCCGGCGTCCTACAACGGTCGGCTGGCTTGTCCGAGTGCTGGCACGGCGGCACTGCGGGATGATGGCGGCGAGACCCACCACGTCAACCATGCAAAAAATCCTCACCGCTTATGCCGCCACCGCCATCACCATGGTGGCGCTGGATTTGCTGTGGCTGGGCCTGATCGCCAAGCCGCTGTACCAACAAGGCATTGGCCATTTGATGGCCGACAAACCCAACCTGCTGGTGGCGCTGCTGTTTTACGCCGTGTTTGCAGCCGGCCTGACCTGGTTTGCGGTGCTGCCCGGCGCCGCGCCAGTGGGCTGGGGCTGGGCATTGGGCACGGCGGCCTTGTTCGGCTTTTTTTGCTACGCCACCTACGACCTGACCAACCTGGCCACCCTCAAGGCCTGGCCGTGGCGCCTGTCACTGTTGGATGTGGCCTGGGGCAGTGCTGTCAGCGCGCTGTCGGCCGCGGCCGGCAAGCTGGTACTGGACCGGCTTGCCGCCGTTTGATGCCTTCGTAAGGCATCCTGGCGGCCCGGCGGGGCTGAAGTGGCGTGTCGGGCGTGTCCCCGCAGCCGTTGCCGCAGCCCAAGCTCCAGCCCAATCCACTGCCCACCCCCAAGGACTCCATGACCAACCCCCTCAAGCGCCTGCTGCAGGATGCCGCCCGCCTGACCCAGACCGGCCGCCTGGCCGACGCCACGCAAGCCCTGCAGCGGGGCCTGGCTGGCAGACTGGGTGCTGGCCTCGGTGGCCTCGGTGGCCTCGGTGGCGTCGGTGGTGGCCCGGCCGGCCACGGGACCAGCAAGGTGGCGGCTGTCTTGCGCAGCGCCCTTGCCGGCCTGGCCAGCCCGGCAAGGGCACCAGCCGCCGGCACGGTGATCGACGGCTGCGTGACCGAGGTGGTGCCGCAGCCCCGCAGCGCCACCGATGAAGCCACCGCCAGTGACGCCAGCCACCCCACCGACACCGGCCAATTCACCAGCCGCAGCCACAGCCACGGCGGCTTGATGCGGGCCTACAAGCTTTACGCCCCACCTGGCGCTGCGGTGGGCAACACGGCCCGCCCGCTGCTGGTGATGCTGCACGGCTGCACCCAGGACCCGGACGACTTTGCCGCCGGCACCGGCATGAATGCGCTGGCGCGCCAGCACGGCGTGTGGGTGCTGTACCCGGCCCAGGCGGCAGATGCCAACCCCCAGCGCTGCTGGAACTGGTTCAAGCACAACCACCAGCAACGCGGCCGGGGCGAGGCCGGCTGGATCGCCAACCTGACCCAGACGCTGCTGGCACAGCACCAGGTCGACCCGGCACGGGTCTGGATTGCGGGGCTGTCGGCCGGTGGTGCCATGGCCGCCAGCGTGGCAGCCGCCTACCCCGAGCTGTACGCGGCCGTGGGTGTGCATTCCGGCCTGGCAGCCGGTGCGGCCAATGATTTGCCGCAAGCGCTGCAGGCCATGCGCAGCGGTGCAGCCAGCGCGCCGGCCACTGCAAATGTCGCCATCCCCACCATCGTGTTCCACGGCGCGCAGGACAGCACCGTCAACCCGCGCAACGGCGAGCAGGTGATCAGCAGCGTGCCCCAGGCTGGCCTGCCATCGGCCACCACCGAGCAAGGCCAGGCAGCCGGCGGCAGGCGCTACACCCGGCGCAGCCAGGCGCGCGCGGACGGCCGGCCGCTGACCGAACACTGGCTGGTGCACGGTGCCGGCCATGCCTGGTCGGGCGGCCAGCCTGCCGGCAGCTACACCGATGCCAGCGGGCCGGACGCCTCAGCGGAGATGCTGCGGTTTTTTCTGGCCCAGGCACCGCAAGCGCGCAGTTGAGGACCCGCCGGACGTGCCGATCCGGGCATGGCGTCAGCGTGTGCGTCAGCGCATCTGCAACAAGGCGACCACCGCCGCGTGGCCGCCCTGGCGTGCCATGTCCAGCGCTGTGAGGCCGCGGTCGTCACGCAGGTCGGTGCGGGCGCCACGCGCCAGCAACACCTTGACCGTGGCCGTCGCACCCTGCCCGGCCGCCCACATCAGCGCCGTCAAGCCGTTGGCATACACCGCGTCCACCGGCACGCCCACCCCCAGCAACAACGCCACCACCTCCGCATGGCCTTGGCCGGCGGCATACACGATGGCCGGCTTGTGCAGGTGGTCTTGCGGGTCGGTGCGGGCGCCAGCCGCCAGCAAAGTCTTGACCAGCGCCCCATCACCCCCGTAGCAGGCCGCCATCAACGGCGTGACCTGCTGCACCGACGCCAGGTTGGGGTCGGCGCCGGCGCCCAGTGCAGCGCCGGCCATGGCCCGGTCGCCACGCTCGGCTGCCATCAACAACACCGTCTTGCCCAGTCGGTTGCGGGAGTCTGGCGCCGCACCACGCGCCAGCGCGGCCTGCACCGCCGGCCCGTCGGCCTGGCGCGCGGCCACCAGCAATTGCGCGTTGAGGCTGGTATTGCTGGCGGCCTGGGCCTGGGCCGCAGCGGCCGCCAGGCACAAGCAGCCGCCCAGCAGCGCCGCCCGCCAGCGGCTGCACGACAGCACACACCCAGTGCCCGCAAAACCCCGCATCGCACAGCTCCCAAATGTGGCGATTGTGGCGCTGCCGGGCTGGCTGCCGACGCGCTCGCCACGTGGCCGGCAGCGGGCTGCTGCCAGCCCGCGCCGCTCACCGAGGAGCCTGTCGGACTTGGGGCGTCGATAGCGAG
>JANPOW010000445.1:0-4361 GCA_031428185.1 Betaproteobacteria bacterium
CTCGTGATTGGCGGTGGTGGCCGCGAGCATGCCCTGGCCTGGAAGCTGGCCCAAAGTGAGCGGGCGCAGATGGTGTACGTGGCACCCGGCAACGGCGGCACCGCGCGCGACAACCGCCTGATCAACCTGGCCATCACCGACCCGACGGCGCTGGCCGACTTTGCAGCCGCCGAAAAAATCGGCTTGACGGTGGTAGGCCCCGAAGCGCCGCTATCAGCCGGCGTGGTGGACATCTTCCGCGCCCGTGGCCTGCGCATCTTTGGCCCCAGCCAGGCCGCAGCGCAACTGGAAAGCTCCAAGTCCTTTGCCAAGGACTTCATGCTGCGCCACGCCATCCCCACCGCCAGCTACGCCACCTTTACCGATGCAGCGGCAGCGCATGCCCACATCGATGTGGTGGGTGCGCCCATCGTCGTCAAGGCCGACGGCCTGGCGGCTGGCAAGGGTGTGGTGGTGGCCACCACGGCTGCCGAAGCGCATGCGGCGATCGACTTCATGCTGCTCGATAGCAGCCTGGGTGTGCAGCACAACGCCGGTGGCGCGCGTGTTGTCATCGAAGAATGTCTGGTGGGTGAAGAGGCCAGCTTCATCGTGCTGGTGGACGGCAAAAACGTGCTGGCCCTGGCCAGCAGCCAGGACCACAAACGCCTGGGCGACAGTGATACCGGCCCCAATACCGGTGGCATGGGGGCCTATTCACCGGCACCGGTGGTGACGCCCGACGTGCATGCCAAAGCCATGCGCGACATCATCCTGCCCACGGTGCAAGGCATGGCGCGCGACGGCATCCCGTTTACCGGCTTCTTGTATGCCGGGCTGATGATCGACGCCCAGGGCCGGCCCAAGACGCTGGAGTTCAATACCCGCATGGGTGACCCCGAAACCCAACCCATCCTGATGCGCTTGAAAAGCGACCTGGTGGACGTGCTGATGCACGCCACCGACGGCACGCTGGACCAGGTGCAACTGAGCTGGGACCGGCGGTTTGCGCTGGGTGTGGTGTTGGCAGCAGCCGGCTACCCGATGGCGCCGCGCAAGGGCGACGCCATCACCGGCCTGGGCGCGGACAGCGAGGACGCGGTGGTCTTCCATGCCGGCACGGCGTTGGACGGTGCCGGCGTGTTGCGTGTCACCGGTGGCCGCGTGTTGTGTGTCACCGCGCTGGGGGGGTCGGCCAAGCTGGCGCAGCAGCGGGCTTACGACGCGCTGCAGGGCATCCACATTGATGGTGTGCAGTACCGCCGCGACATTGGCCACCGCGCCATCAAGCGCTGAGCTGGGCAAGCCCGTGCAAACCCAAGCTGTGCGCGACTACCTTCTGGGCTTGCAGCAGCGCATCATCAATGCGCTGCAGGCCGAAGACGGCACGCCGTTTTTGACCGACGCCTGGGTGCGGCCGGCCGGTGAGCGCCTGCAGGGTGACGGCCGCAGCCAACTGGTGGAAGACGGCGAGGTGCTGGAGCGTGGCGGCTGCAACTTCAGCCATGTGCGTGGCGCGCAACTGCCGCCGTCGGCCACCCAGCACCGGCCCGAGCTGGCGGGCGCGCCGTTTGAGGCCATGGGCGTGTCGCTGGTCTTGCACCCGCGCAACCCGCATGTACCCACGGTGCACATGAATGTGCGCATGTTTGCCGCGCTGCCGGCGGGCAAAGACCCGGTGGTGTGGTTTGGCGGCGGCATGGACTTGACGCCGTATTACGGCGTGGAGGCCGACGCTGCCCACTTTCACCACACCTGCCACAACGCGCTGGCGCCGTTTGGCCCCACGCTGTATCCGCGCTTCAAGCAGTGGTGCGACGAGTACTTCTTCTTGAAGCACCGCAACGAGCCGCGTGGCATCGGTGGCGTGTTTTTTGATGACTTTGCCGAGCTGGGTTTTGATGAGAGCTTTGCGCTGCTGCGGGCCGTGGGCGATGCGTTTTTGCCGGCCTACCTGCCCATCCTGCAACGCCGCCGCGACCTGCCGTATGGCGAGCGCGAGCGAGATTTCCAGGCCTACCGGCGTGGCCGTTATGTCGAGTTCAATTTGGTGTTTGACCGCGGCACCCTGTTTGGCCTGCAGTCGGGTGGCCGCACCGAAAGCATCCTGATGTCCATGCCGCCCATCGTGAAGTGGCGCTACAACTGGCAGCCCGAGGCCGGCACACCCGAGGCGCTGCTGTACAGCGACTTTTTGCGCCCACGCGATTGGTTGGCCACGCTGTGAGCGCGGCGCTGTGACGTCTGATGCCGTGGCCACACGCCGCATCGGTTTGCTGGGCGGCAGCTTCGATCCGCCGCACCTGGCCCATCTGGCGCTGGGCCGGCTGGCGCAGCAGGCCCTGGCGCTGGATGAGCTGCGCTGGCTGCCTGCCGGCGCGCCCTGGCAAAAGGCCGGCCGGGTGTTGGCACCAGCCGCGCACCGCATCGCCATGCTGGCTGCATTGCTGGGTGGTGAAGCGGGCTGCGTGATCGACCCGCGTGAAACCCGGCGCACTGGCGCCACCTACACCATCGACACCGTGCGTGAGCTGCAGCAAGAACATCACCACGACGGCAGCACCGACTGGTTTCTCATCCTTGGCCAAGACCAGTACGCCCGTTTTGACACCTGGCGCGATTGGCCCGAATTGCTGCAGCGCCTGACGCTGGCGGTGGCCGGCCGGGCGGGGCAGGTACCACAGGCACCGGCCGCGTTGGCGGCGATGACGCAGCGCTGCGTGGTCTTGGATTTACCTGCACTCGCCATTTCAGCCAGCACCATCCGGCAACGGCTGGCAGCCGGCTTGCCGGTGGCCACACTGGTGGGCACGGCGGTGGCCCGCTATATTGACCAACACCGTCTCTACACTTCCGGCTTGCCGGGCAACCCACAGGACAACGGGCACTGAATGGACATTCGCAAACTGCAACGGGCCATCGTCGATGGACTCGAAGACGTCAAGGCCCAGGACATCCTGGTGCTCAACACCGAGCACCTGTCGGCCTTGTTTGAGCGGGTGATCATCGCCTCGGGCACCAGCAACCGCCAGACCAAGGCGCTGGCCTCGGGTGTGCGCGCGGCGGTGCGTGAGGCGGGCTTTCCGGTGCTGGCCACCGAGGGTGGCGAGAACGGGGAATGGATCATCGTGGACTGCGGCGCCGCCGTGGCGCACATCATGCAACCCGCCATCCGCGACTACTACCGGCTCGAAGAAATCTGGGGCGGCAAGCCGGTCAAGATGAAACTGGGTGGTGTGGCCAAGGGCCTGGTCAAGGCCTCAGAAGACGACGACGAGGACGACAACCTGCCTGCAGCCAAAAAGGCGCCGGTCAAAAAAGCGGTCGCCAAAAAAGCCGTGGCGGCCCAGCCTGCGCGCGCGGCCAAACCGGCGGCGCAACCGGTGGCCGCTGCGCCCAAAACACCCGCGCGCAAGACGGCGGCACGCAAAGCTGCCGTCAAGACGGTGTCGGTCAAATCCGCCACCAGTCAGACGGCGGCCGGCAAGCTGGCGCTGGGCAGGACTGCCGCCGCCCGCGTGGCCGCTGGCAAACCGCTGGCGGGCCAATCCAAGCTGGCCAAGGCGGTGGCGGCCGAAGCGGCTGCCGCCCAGGTGGCGGCAGCCAAAAAAGCGCCGGCCAAAAAAGTCAGCGCCAAATCGGTGCCCGCCAAGAAGGCCGCTGCCCGCAAGACGGCCACCACCGCCACGCCTGCTGCCCGCACGCTGGTGGTCAAGCCGTCACTGCGCACCATGGCGTCTGGCAAGGCAGCAGCGGCCAAGAAGGCAGCCGGTGGTGCACGCCGGCCAGCCGCAGCACCGGCACGCAAGCCTGCGCCCAAGCGTGGTTGAGCAGGCGTGATGGCGCCGGCGGCTGGCACAGGCCGTTGGTCGCCGGGCACTGGCGCCAGCAGCACCGCTGAGCCCACACCGTGCGCCTGTTGCTGACATCGGTGGGCCAGCGCCCACCGGCCTGGGCCGAGACAGCCTATGCCGACTTTGCCAAGCGCTTCCCGCCGGAGCTGCGGCTGGAGCTCAAAGCCGTCAAGGCCGAGCCCCGCACCAGTGCCAAGACGCCGGCGCAGATGATGGCCGCCGAGGCCCAGCGCATCGAGGCCGCCCTGCCCAAAGGGGTGCGCAGGGTGGTGCTGGACGAACACGGCAGCCGCCTGACCACCCGGCAACTGGCCGAGCGGCTGCGCTTCTGGCTGGGGGATGGGCGCGACGTGGCGCTGCTGGTGGGTGGCCCGGATGGGCTGGACCCTGCGCTCAAGGCCAGCGCCGACGAAACCCTGAGACTGTCCGATCTGACCCTGCCGCACGCCTTGGTGCGGGTGCTGCTGGCCGAGGCGCTGTACCGCGCCTGGAGCGTCACGGCCGGCCATCCATATCACCGTGAATGAG
>JANPOW010000446.1:0-11813 GCA_031428185.1 Betaproteobacteria bacterium
TGCTGATGGCCACCGGCCTGATCTACGCGCTGCCGCCTGCGGCCATCTACTACACCTTCAAGCGCTACATGGTCGGCGGCCTCACCGCTGGTGCAGTCAAGTCTTGATTTGAGAACACGATGGCAACCGTCTCCTTCCGCAACATCCAAAAAGCCTACGGCCAGGTCAAGGTGTTGCACGACATCGGGTTTGATATTGCCGATGGTGAGTTTGTGGTGCTGGTGGGCCCGTCGGGCTGCGGCAAATCCACCCTGCTGCGCATGCTGGCCGGGCTGGAAGACATCACCGGCGGTGAGATCCTGATCGACGACAAAGTGGTCAACGATCTTGAAAGCAAGGACCGCGACATTGCGATGGTGTTCCAGAGCTACGCGCTGTACCCACACATGACGGTGCGCGACAACATGGCCTTCAGCCTGAAGTTGCGCAAGGCCGACCAGGCCATGACCGACCAGCGGGTGGACAACGCCGCGCGCATCCTCAACTTGGGTGCACTGCTGGACCGTTTCCCAAAAGAGCTGTCGGGCGGCCAGCGCCAGCGGGTGGCGATGGGCCGGGCCATCGTGCGAGACCCCAAGGTGTTCTTGTTTGACGAACCACTCAGCAACCTGGACGCCAAACTGCGCGTGGCCATGCGGGCCGAGATCAAGGCACTGCACCAGCGCCTGAAAACCACCACCGTCTACGTCACGCATGACCAGATCGAGGCCATGACCATGGCTGACCGCATCGTGGTGATGCACGACGGCATCATCGAGCAGATCGGCACGCCGCTGGCGTTGTACGACCGGCCGGGCAACCTGTTTGTGGCGCAGTTCATCGGCTCACCGGCGATGAATGTGCTGGACGGTGTGCTGCAGCGTGAGGGTGTCGCCACTGGTGTCTCCGCGTTAGGCGCACTGTGGCCGGTGGCCGGCGTATCGGGCGGCACGCATGGCCAAAAAGTGCATTACGGCATCCGCCCGGGTGACCTGACGCTGGCCGATAGCGGCATTGCTGCCCAGGTGGTGGTGGTGGAGCCGACCGGCGCTGAGACCGAATTGCTGCTGCAGATTGGCCAGGGCTATCCTGTCGGTGAGGCCGGTGTGGGTGGCAGCGGCCAGGCCCAACAACTCACACTGGTACTGCACGGCCGCACATCCGCCCAGCCTGGCGATACCGTCTGCCTGGCCATTGACGCGGCCAAGGCGCATGTGTTTGACGGCGCCAGCGGCCAGCGGCTTTGACCGTGGCCACCGCCGTGCCACCGCTGACCGCAGCCACACCCAGGCCCGCCTTGCAGGTGGTGGTGATGGGTGTCAGCGGCTGCGGCAAAAGCACAGTGGGGCTGTTGCTGGCCTCGGCGCTAGGCCATCACTTTGTTGAAGGTGACCGCCTGCATCCACCGCACAACGTGGCCCTGATGGCCGCCGGCACAGCGCTGACAGACGCCGACCGCGCCGGCTGGCTGGCCACCATCGCTGGCCGCCTGGGCGCCGCCCATGCCGCCGGCCAGGGCTTGGTGGTGTCCTGCTCGGCACTCAAACGCAGCTACCGCGATCAACTGCGCGCTGCCTGCCCGGGCTTGCGCTTTGTCCACCTGCGCGGCACACCTGCGCAATTGCGCGAGCGCCTGCAAGGCCGCAGCGGCCACTACATGCCGGCGTCTCTGCTGGACAGCCAACTGGCCACGCTGCAAGCCCCTGCAGCCGACGAACAGGCGCTGGTGTTCAACATCGACCCGCCTGCCGCGCAGATTGCCGCCGCTGCAGCCCAGCAACTCACCCAAGCCAGCAACACGACATGATTACTGCAGACACATTCCGCCTGGACGGCCGCCTGGCGCTGCTCACTGGCTCATCGTCGGGCATCGGCCTGGCGCTGGCGCGTGGCCTGGGCCAGGCCGGCGCCCGCCTGGTGTTGAACGGCCGCGACGTCGTCACGCTGGCCAGCAGCGCCAGCGCGCTGCGCGCTGAAGGCCTGACCGTGTTTGAGGTCGCGTTTGATGTGACCGACCGCACAGCATGTGACACGGCCGTGGCCCGCATCGAGGCACAGATCGGCGCCATCGACATCCTGGTCAACAACGCCGGCCTGCAGCGGCGCGGCGCCTTTCATGAATTTGCCCCGGCCGACTGGGGCGCGGTGATGCGCACCAACGTGGACAGCATGTTTTTTGTCGGCCAGGCCGTGGCCAAACAGATGGTGCCGCGCGGCCGTGGCCGCATCATCAACATCTGCTCGGTGCAGAGTGAACTGGGCCGGCCCGGCACTGCGCCCTACGCCGCCAGCAAAGGCGCGGTCAAGATGCTGACCAAAGGCATGGCCATGGACCTGGGGCCTTTTGGCATCACCGTCAACGGCATCGGGCCGGGTTACTACAAGACCGAGCTGACGCAACAGCTGGTGGACGACCCCACGTTCAGCGCCTGGCTCATCAACCGCACCCCCAGCCGGCGCTGGGGCGAGTTGGATGACCTGGCACCAGCCGCCGTGTTTTTGGCCAGCGACGCGGGCCGCTTTGTGAACGGCCACATCCTGTATGTGGACGGCGGCGTCACGGCAACACTCTGAGCCCACCATGCCCACAACCGCAGCCCAATTCACCCAGGTCATCCTGGGCACCGACAACGACGGTCGTGCCCGTTTCCACACCCAATCCATCGCACTGAGCGAGGGCAAACCGGCGGCCATGTTGTCACCCCTGATGCCCAGTGGTGGCCTGCAGTTGCGCCACAGCCCGGTGGGCTTTTGCAGTGAGTTCCACTGCACGCAAGACCCACAGTGGGTATTTATCCTGGGCGGTGTGATGGAGATCGGCCTGCAAGACGGCAGCAACCGCCAGTTCAGCGCCGGCCAGCACTTCTACTCGGCCGACACCTTGCCGGCCGGCGCCACCTTTGATGCCCGCGTGCACGGCCACTGCAGCCGCCAGGTCGGGCCGGCGCCGCTGGTCACCGTGTTTGTGCGCGGCTGAAGCGCCTGTCGTCAACCTAGCAACCAGCCCAGCAACCCATTCCGGCAACCACGCCAGACAAGCACCCAATGATCAAAAACGTGCACGGCAATACCGTCGATGTGCTGGGTGCGGCCATCGTCACCGGGCGTTACGCGGTAGGCAGCTCTCTACCGCCTGAGCCCATGCTGTGTGACGAGCTGGGCGTCAGCCGCACGGTGGTGCGTGAGGCGGTGAAATCGCTGATCGCCAAGGGCCTGCTGGTGACTGGCCCCAAGCTGGGCACCCGCGTGCTGGCGCAGGACCAATGGAACTGGTTTGACCCGGACGTGGTGGCCTGGCAATCGGCGGCGGGCCTGTCACGCGATTTTTTGCGCGACCTGCAAGAGCTGCGGCGCCTGGTAGAGCCCGCCGCCGTGCGGCTGGCCGCCGAGCGCGCCACGCCGCAAGACATTGCCGAGATCGAAGCCGCCTACGCCGGCATGAAGCTGGCCATCGAGCAGGGCGGCGACTACGTCAGCAGCGACTTGCGCTTTCACCAAGGCCTGCTGCGGGCCTGCCACAACCGCATGCTGGCGCATATGAGCAAGGCGCTGGGCGCGCTGCTGCGCACCAGCTTCGAGATCTCCACCTCGCGGCCGGATGGGCCTGCGTCATCCTTGCACTTGCACCGGGCCGTGCTGGACGCCGTGATGGCCCGTGCGCCACAAAAAGCCGAACGCGCGATCCGGGTGCTGATCGACGGCGCCAATGACGACATCGAGCAGGTGCTGCTGGCGCGCCGCAAGCTGCCTGCGCTGGGCCAGCCGGCGCCCAGGCTCAAGGCGGCGGTGCGCCGAGCGCTCACTCCTTGACAGAGCCGGTCATGCCCGAGACGTAGTACTCGACAAAAAACGAGTACACAAACGCCACCGGCAGCGAGCCCAGCAAGGCGCCGGCCATCAGCGGCCCCCAGTGGTAGACATCACCCTCCACCAGCTCGGTCACCACGCCCACCGGCACGGTTTTGTTCTCGCTCGATGAGACAAACGTGAGGGCGTAGATGAACTCGTTCCAACTCAGGGTGAAGGCAAAGATGCCGGCCGAGATCAGCCCCGGCACCGCCAGCGGCAGCACGATCTTCACGAGAATTTGCCAACGATTTGCGCCGTCGATCAGCGCGCATTCCTCCAGCTCGTAGGGGATGGAGCGGAAATAGCCCATCAGCAACCAGGTGGAGAACGGGATCAAAAACGTCGGGTAGGTCAGGATCAAGGCCATGCGGCTGTCAAACAAGCCCAGCTTGACGACGATGGCCGCCAGCGGGATGAACAGGATGGACGGCGGCACCAGGTAGGCCAGAAAGATGGCCCCGCCGGCCGGCTTGGCACCCTGAAAGCGCAGCCGCTCAATCGCGTAGGCCGCCAGGATGGACGCCACCAGCGACACCACGGTGGACACCACCGAGACGATCACCGTGTTCCACAACCAGGCCGGGTATTCGGTGTGGAACAGCAGCTTGTTGAAGTGCGCCAAGGTAGGCGCCACGACCCAGAACGGGTTGCCACTGCGCGACAGCAACTCGTTGTCGGGCTTGAACGCGGTGATCGCCATCCAATAAAACGGGAACAGCAACACGATCACGAACAGCGTGATCGGGATGTAGATCGTGACCCAGCGCCGTGGCATGGACTGCAAAAAATCCATGCCTTTGGCGTCATCGTTGTTCTTGCTCATACGCTGTGCCTGTTCATGCGCTGTGCTCGCTCATGCCCTGTGCCCGTTCACTTGTCACCACCTTGCTGCCAGGCCCGGCGCTGCAGCCCGAAATAGCTGAACATGATGGCGGCCAGCAGAAACGGCACCATCAGGGTGGCAATCGCCGCACCCTCGGCCAGTGCACCACCCGAGATCGCGCGCTGAAACGCCAGCGTGGCCATCAGGTGGGTGGCATTGAGCGGGCCGCCGCGCGTCAGCACATAGATCAATTGGAAGTCGGTGAAGGTGAACAGCACCGAGAAGGTCATCACCACCGCGATGATGGGTGTCAGCAGTGGCAGCGTGATGTGGCGGAACTGCTGCCAGGGCGTGGCCCCGTCAATCGCCGAAGCCTCGTAGAACGACGGTGAAATGGTCTGCAGGCCGGCCAGCAGCGAGATGGCCACAAACGGGATGCCGCGCCAGACGTTGGCCACGATGGTGGAGAGGCGGGCATTCCACGGGTCACCGAGAAAATCGATGTAGTGGTCGATCAAGCCCATCTTCATCAGCGCCCAGCTGATGACCGAGAACTGCGCGTCGTACAACCACCAGAAGGCAATGGCCGAGAGCGCCGTCGGCACGATCCAGGGCAGCAACACCACGGCGCGAAAAAAGCTCTGAAAGGGCAGGTTCTTGTTCAGCAGCAAGGCCAGCCACAGGCCCAGCGCAAACTTCAAGACGCTGGCCACCGTGGTGTAGAACAAGGTGTTGAACAGGGCCAACTGGGTGACGCTGTCGGTGATGAGAAAGCTGAAGTTATCCAGCCCTATCCATTCACCGGCACGGCCAATCTTGGCGTCGGTAAAGCCCAGCCAGGTGCCCAGCCCGAGCGGATAGGTCAAGAACAACAACAGCAGCACGCTGGCCGGCAGCATGAACAGCCAACCCAGCGCGTTACGGCTGTTCTGCAGTTTTTCAAGCAGTTTCATGCGGATCCATCGCTGTCAAACCCCACCGGGTGAAGCCGGCCACGGCGCACGGGCACCGCAGCCGACTGGCGTTTCCTCAGGCGCTTGCATCAGACCTTGTAGTAGCGCTCGGCGCGCTTCTGTGCCCGCTCGGCCGCTTCTTTGGGCGTCTTGGACCCACTCGCCGCCTCCGCCACCATGTTGCAGACGATGAAATCAGCCCCCGCACCGGCCGAGGCATAACCCAGCCTGCCGGCATAGCCCGACGGCCGCAGGTTCTTGACGCCGTCGCGGTAGGGCGTGTTCTTGGCGTCCACCGTCCAGATGCTGGCTTTCTCAAAGGCCCGCAGCGGCTGGGCGATGTAACCGCCGGCACCGGTCAGCCAGGGCTCAAACTGCTCTTGTTCCATCATGAAGCGCAAGAACTCTTTGGCGGCGTTCGGGTACTTGGTGTACTTCATGATCATCTGGTTGAAGAACAGATGCGACTCGGTGGGCACCCCCACCGGCCCGATCGGGAACGAGGCGTGGTTGATGTCGGCGGCCAGCTCGTGCACCTTCGGGTCGGTGGAGTTCTTGGCCGCGTAGTAGATCGAAATGCCGTTGTTGGTGACGCTGATCTGGCTGTCGAGAAACGCCTTGTTGTTGTTCGGGTCCAGCCAGGACAAGGTGCCGGGCACAAAGGTGGCGTACATCTCCTTGGCGTACTCCAGCGCCTTGAGGGTTTCGGCGCTGGCGATCACCACCGTGTTGTTGGCGTCCACCAGCTTGCCGCCGTGTGACCAGATCAGCCAGTTGGTCCACAGCCCGTCGCCGGTGGCATTGCCCAGCGCCATGCCGCCCGGTGTGCCCTTCTCCTTCAAGGCCTTGAGCAGCTTGAGGAAGTTGTCCGTGTCCTTGGGAAAGGCATCAAAGCCAGCCGCCTTCAGGTGGCTTTGCCGGTACACCATGTAAGAGCCAGCCGCGCCCAGCGCCAGGCCGATCCACTTTTTGCCGTCCGGCCGCAGGTAGGCCTCGCAGGACGGGTACCAGCCGCCGTATTTTTTGCCCAGGTACTCGGCCACATCGGTCACGTCCAGCAGCTTGTCGGGGTACAGGTTGGCGTCGTCGTTGGTGGACAGGATGATGTCGGGGCCGGCACCGGTATTGGCCGCCACGGCTGCCTTGGGGCGCACGTCCTCCCAGCCTTCGTTGTCCACCCGCACCTCGATGCCGGTCTTCTCGGTGAACTTCTTGACGTTGACCATGTAGGCGTCGATGTCACCCTGCACAAAGCGGCTCCAGCGCAGCACGCGCAGCTTGGCGCCCTTCTCGGGCTTGAGCGTCAGCGTCTGCGCCTGCACGGCGGGCGCCAGTGACGCAGCACCGGTGCCCAGCGCTGCTGAGGCCGCAGCGCCGGCCGAGCCTTCGAGGAATTTGCGACGGTTGAATTCAGTCATGCGGTGTCTCCTTCGGTGGTGGTTCTGAGGCCAGTGCCGGCGCGCGCGCGGCGCTGGACGGATGGGATCAGGCCAGCAGGCGCTGGCCGCTGCCGGCGTCAAACAGGTGGGCACGCTGCACATCGGGCTGCAGGCGGATGGTGCTGCCGGGGGCGAAGTTGTGCCGCTCGCGGAACACCGCGGCCAGCTCCACACCGGCATGGCGGCAGGCGATGAAGGTGTCCATGCCGGTGGGCTCCATCACGGCCACCTGCACCTGGATGCCGTCAGCGCTGGCCATGTCGGCCAGTTGCATGTGCTCGGGCCGGGTGCCGTAAATCACCGCCGCACCGTCTTGCCCACCGGCGCGTGGTGGTGCCTGCAGGCGGGTGCCGTCAGCCAGCTCCACATGGGCCGCCCCCGCCGCACGGCGCAAGGTGCCGGGCAAAAAGTTCATCGCCGGCGAGCCGATGAACCCGGCCACAAACTGGTTGGCCGGGTGGTCATACAAATCCAGCGGGCTGCCGGTTTGCTCGATGCGGCCATCCCGCATCACCACGATCTGGTCACCCATGGTCATGGCCTCGATCTGGTCGTGGGTGACGTAGATCGAGGTGGTCTTCAGGCGCTGGTGCAGCTCTTTGATCTCGGCGCGCATCGCCACGCGCAGCTTGGCGTCCAGGTTGCTCAGCGGCTCGTCGAACAAAAACACCTGCGGATCACGCACGATGGCCCGGCCCATGGCCACACGCTGGCGCTGGCCGCCCGAGAGCTGGCGCGGATAACGGTCGAGCAGCGGCAGCAGGGCCAGGATCTCGGCGGCGCGCCCCACCTTGCTGTTGATGGTGGCTTTGTCCAGCTTGGCCAGCGCCAGCGAAAACGCCATGTTCTCGCGCACCGTCATGTGCGGGTACAGCGCGTAGTTCTGGAACACCATCGCGATGTCGCGTTCTTTGGGCAGCAGGTCATTGACACGCCGCGCGCCGATGCGGATCTCGCCGCCGCTGATCTGCTCAAGGCCGGCAATCATGCGCAGCAAGGTGCTCTTGCCGCAGCCCGACGGCCCCACCAGCACGGTGAACGAGCCATCGGCGATGTCGATGTCCACACCGTGCAGGATGGGCACCTCACCGAAGTTTTTCTTGACTGCCTGGATCGTGACACTGGCCATGCACTGAAGTCCTGAAGGTGGTCTGGCGACGCGCGCCCCGCTGCGCGCTTGCGGCGCCTGCCGGGACGGCAGGCCTTGCGCGGCTGCTGCAGTATTGACAGCGGCCGGGTGTCGCGCCATCAGGGCAAATCGGGAGTGTGGTGGGGTCAAGGATTTGTACGATGACCCGATCAATATGGCCAAGCCCATCCCTGCCGAGCAGCCGCACAGCACCATCAGCGCAGCGCCGCCCTACCCGCTGGTCGTCGAGCGTTTGTCAGACCGCCTGGCCGGGTTGCTGGCCGAGCAGATCCGCACCGGCACGCTGCAACCCGGCCAGCGCCTGCCCACTGAGCAGCAACTGGCTCTGGCGCACGGCGTGTCACGCACCGTGGTGCGTGAGGCGGTGCATCAGCTCAAGTCACGCCAGTTGGTGCTGTCGCGCCAGGGCTCGGGCGTGTTTGTGGTGGTGGCACCGCTGCAGCAGCCGCTGGCCTTTGACCCCACGGTACTGCACTCGCTGCAATCGGTGGTGCACGTGGTGGAGGTGCGGCGCGCGCTGGAGAGCGAGATGGCAGCGCTGGCGGCCCAGCGCGCCAGCCGGGCGCAGGTGGCCACAATGCGGCGCGCACTCAAGGCCATCGACACGGCCGCTGCCGCCGGGCAGGACGGCGTGCGCGAAGACATGGCCTTCCACAACACCATCGGCCAGGCCACCGGCAACCCACAGTTCCGCCTGCTGCTGGGTTTTCTTGAGCAATACCTGCGCGAGAGCATGCGCGTGACGCGCGGCAATGAGGCACGGCGGCTCGACTTCATGGCCGCCGTGCGGCAAGAGCACCTGGCCATCGTCGAGGCCATTGCCGGCCGTGACCCCACCGCCGCCCGCCGCTGCGCGCTGGAGCATCTGCAGCATGGCGAGCGGCGGTTGGTCGAGGGTGGCGTGATCAGTTCGGCCGGCCACCAGCCGCGCGCGCCATGACGCTTCCCGCCGCCCGGCCCACCCCTCCTTTCACACCACCACCCACACCATGAAACTCCTGATCACCGGCGGCGCCGGCTTTGTTGGTGCGCGTCTGGCGCGCACCCTGTTGCAGCGTGGCAGCCTGCAGGGCCAGTCCGTCCAGAGCATCGTGCTGGCCGACCAGGCGCCGGCGCCGGCTGATCTGGCCGCCGATGCCCGGGTGCAGGTGCGGGTTGGCCCACTGCTGGCGCACTGCGAGGCGCTGCGTGATGAAACGTTTGACGGCGTGTTCCACCTCGCCTCGGCAGTGTCGGGTGAATGCGAGGCCGACTTTGACCTGGGCCTGCGCAGCAACCTGGACAGCACCCGCGCGCTGCTGGACGCGCTGCGCCAGCGTGTCAACCAGGGCGCTGTGCCGGCCCGGCTGGTGTTCTCCAGCTCGGTGGCGGTGTTTGGCCCCGATGCGGCCGTGCCCATGCCGGCCACCGTCACCGACACCACCCTGCCCACGCCGCAAACGAGTTATGGCATGCACAAACATGTGTGTGAGCACCTGGTGGCCGACTACAGCCGCAAAGGCTATCTGGACGGCCGCAGCGCCAGGTTGATGACGGTGACGGTGCGGCCAGGCCGGCCCAACGGTGCGGCGTCGTCGTTTTTCAGCGGCATCATCCGCGAGCCGCTGGCCGGGCTTGAATCCATCTGCCCGGTGGGGCCGGAGGTGTCGCACCCGGTCAGCAGCCCGCAGCGCACGGTAGAGGGCCTGATCGCGGTGTATGAGGCCACGCGTGAGGCCTACGGCGGCCGCACCGCCCTCAACCTGCCCGCCCTCAACATCACCGTGGCGCAGATGCTGGCCGCACTTGAAGCCGTGGCCGGCCCTGCGGTGCGCGCCCGGGTGCGTTTTGAGCGCGATGAGCGCATTGCCGGCATCGTGGCCAACTGGCCCAGCGGCGCCCGCGCCGACCGTGCTGCGGCGCTGGGCCTGCAGCCCGAGCAAGACTTTGCCAACATCATCCGGCAGTACATCGCCGATTGCCGCGCCAGCGGTGCGATGGACGCGCTCAGGGGCATGGCATGAACCAGATTGACCTGCACGGCCGTGTGGCGGTGATCACCGGCGGCGCCCAAGGCATTGGCCACGCCACCGCCCAGCGCATGCTGGCATCTGGTGCCAAGGTGGTGTTGTGGGACATCGACAGCGCCCGCCTGGCCCAGGCCGTGGCCACGCTGGCGCCGCTGGGCGACGTGAGCAGCGACGCGCTGGAGCTGACCGACGATGCCGCCGTGGCCGCCGCCACCGCGGCCGTGCAGGCCCGCTGCGGCCGCATCGACATCCTGGTCAACAACGCCGGCATCACCGGCGGCAACGCGCCCACCTGGGAACTGGACCCGGCCGTGTGGCGCCGGGTGGTGGAGGTGAACCTGATCGCACCCTTTCTGGCCTGCCGGGCCGTGGTGCCGGGCATGGTGGCGCAGGGCTATGGCCGCATCGTCAACATCGCGTCGGTGGCGGGCAAAGAGGGCAACCCCAACGCCAGCCACTACAGCGCCAGCAAGGCCGGCCTGATCGGCCTGACCAAAAGCCTGGGCAAAGAGCTGGCCACCAAAGGGGTGCTGGTCAACGCGGTGGCCCCAGCCGCCGCCCGCACCGCCATCTTTGAGCAGATGGCACCCGAGCACATCAACTTCATGCTGGGCAAGATCCCGATGGGCCGGCTGGTGACGGTGGACGAGGTGGCGGCGATGGTCTGCTGGCTGGCGTCCGAGGACAGCAGCTTTTCCACCGGCGCGGTGTTTGATCTGTCGGGTGGGCGGGCGACGTATTGAGTTGATCGGCGGGTGCGGTCGATGCGGTCGCACGGACGGCCGCTTCGCGGCTGGCTGACTTGGGCGCTCGTGCGGGCCGTCAGGGCACTGCGGTGCTTCAAGCCCGACGCCCGGGCTGTCCCCGACGCGCGGCGGGTGGCGTGCAGGCCAGAATGGCGCGGCAGCGTTGCAAACCCCTGAGCCTCACTGGAGACACCCCGATGGCCATCACCGTCCCGTTTGACCTGGCGTATGAGTTTGAAGTCAAGGCGCTGATGCCGGCGGTTTTTGCCGTGTTGTCCGATGTGCCGTCCTCGGCCAGCCATTTCCCCAAGGTGGCCAAACTGGTGGACCTGGGTGCTGGCGCCTACCGCTGGGAGATGGAAAAAGTGGGCGCCGGCGCCATCAGCATCCAGACCATCTATGCCGCAAAGTACGTGGCCGACAAGAAAAAAGGCAGCGTGGTGTGGACACCGGTGAAGGGCGAGGGCAATGCCCAGGTGGGCGGCAGTTGGGCCTTGGTGGACAAGAAGAAGTCCACCCACATCACGCTCAACATCCAGGGTGAGATCGTGGTGCCGTTGCCCGGGCTGATGAAAGGCGTGGTGGCGCCGCTGGTCACAGCCGAGAACGAAAAGCTGGTCGAGCAGTACATCGACAACCTGATCAAGGTCTTTGGCGGCGAGGTCTGACGCCAGGCCGCAGCAGCGGGCGCTGCGCTGCTGCCGCGCCAGGCCCATGCTGGGCCGGTGCTAGGAGCCTGTCGGACTTGGGGCGTCGATAGCGAGAAACGGCCCCAGCGAGGACAGTTTTTGCCGGATTTGCAGGCCCATAGTTCAACTATGGGACAAAAAGCCGGTAAAAAATGGACCGCTGAGGCCGTTTCGCA
>JANPOW010000447.1:0-12713 GCA_031428185.1 Betaproteobacteria bacterium
TACCCGCAGCCCGGCCGAGCGGCAGGCCTGGGACAAAGCCCGCACCGACCACCCGCCCCGCCTGCACCCGGTGGTGCGTGCCCACCCGGTGACGGGCCGGCAGGGGCTGTTTGTCAACGAGGGCTTCACCACCCGCATCGTTGAGTTGTCCGCCACCGAGAGCCACGCAGTGCTGCGCCAGTTGTTTGCCCACCTCTGCAAGCCTGAATTCACCGTGCGCTGGCGCTGGAAGGTGGGTGACCTGGCCTTTTGGGGCAACCGGCTGACCCAGCACGACGCCACGGCCGACTATTACCTGCCCAACCGCCGGGTGATGCACCGCGCCACCATCTTGGGTGACGTGCCGTTTTACCGCGCGCCGGGCTGAGCGGGCGACGCACATGCCGGCCGCGCGGCGCCCCCGCAGCAGCTCAAGCCAGCACGTAGCGGTGGGTGAACCGGTCGGATTCGCCGATGGCAACAAAACGCTCACGGTCCACCGCGCCACCGCGCAAGGTGGGCGGCAATGACCAGACCCCGTTGGGGTGGTCCTTGCTGTCGCGCGGATTGGCGTTGATCTCGCTGCGGCCGTCCAGCTTGAAGCCGGCGGCTGCCGCCCGGTCCTCCAGCAAGGCCTCGGTCACATAGCCGTTCTGGATGATCCAGTCCACCGATTTGCCGGGCGCTGCGCGGTGCTCTTCCACCCCCAACACACCACCCGGGCGCAGCACGGCCGCTGCAGCGCGCAAGGTGCTGTCCAGGTGCCTGGCTTCAATCCAGTTGTGGATGTTGCGGAAGGTCAACACCAGGTCGGCGCCGCCGCGTGGGTGGATGTCGCTAGCCTGCGTGCCACGCGGCAACAAGCCCACCTGCACCTGGCCATACACCGCCGGGTCGGCGGCCAGCTTGGCATCAAAATTCTGGCGGCTGCGGCGCCGGTAGGCATCCGGGTCATCGGCCGCCTCATGCGCGGCAATCAACCTGCCGCTGCTGCGCAGATAGGGCGCCAGAATTTCGGTGTACCAGCCGCCACCGGGCTGCAACTCCACCACCTGCTGGTCGGGCCGCAGGCCAAAAAAAAGCAAGGTCTCCAGCGGATGGCGGGCGGCATCACGCGCCCGGTTGGCGGCACTGCGGTGCTTGCCGTCAATCGCGGCCTGCAGGGCGCTGTCTGCGCCATTGCCGGCATTGGCGTTTGATTGCGCCCGCACGGGCAGGCCGCTGAGCAGTAGCGCGGTGGTGATCAGGCGGCGGTGTGGGGTCATGGGTTGATGAGGTGACGTGGCCAGGAGAGATCGCAACACACAAAGCACGATGGGCGGGGCGGGGCGGGGCCGTGCTGCCCCGCCTGTGCCCATGATGCCTGCAAGCCCTGCGGCCCAAAGCTGGCGGCACGCTGCGGCAGCCAGGCGCCAGGGCATTGGCACGCGCCACCACCGGTGCCGCGCCAATCCGCACCCGCCCGAACCGGGGGCAGGCCTGCCGTGCCGGCACGAAGTGCATCAAGCAGCGTGCCCGCTGCACCTAGACTCAGCTCATGACCGACACCACCACAACAGCCCCCAACGAGGACCCGGCGGACAGCGCCATCCACGAGCCCCGACGCTGGCGTGACAACGGCTGGACCGCCCAGGTCATCAAGAACGAAAACGATGAGGGCTGGGCGGTGGCCATGTACCTGGCCGGCAAGACCGAGCCCGCGCTGGTCGGCCCGTGGACCATGGGCCGCGACAAGAAGAACCCCAAGCCGCTGGACACCAATGCGTTCAATACGCTCGTGAAGACCGCTGCTGAGGTGATCCGCCGCCATGAGCAGCACCTGCAAGCCACGCTGCACAAGCAGATCACCGTGGGCGCCTTGGGTGAGCGCATCACCGTGCGGCTGGACATCGAGCCCGACGACGACGCACCCACCGCCGCCTTGAGCGCGTTTGACGCCAGCGGCGAGTTGCTGGCCCAACTCAGCGTGTCACCCGGCTTCAAGCTGGACCGCGTCAGCGCCACCGCCTGGATCGAGAGCGGTTACCAGAAACCGCGCTGATTTTGCGTTGTCGCTGTGGCCCACGCAGCGGCTTGATTGCTGCGTTGATATTGCGATATGATTGATTACTCAACAATCAATCGAGCAAAACATGCGCGCCACCACCCCCCCGCAAGTCGACAGCCCACTTGGCCTGCAGCCGCTGGACTTCTGCCTGCGTTTGTCCCGCGCCTACGCGGTGCTGATGCGGCGGCTGGACAACACCTTGTCCAGCCTGCACGGCTTGAGCTTTGGTGATTTCATGGTGCTGTACCACCTGCAGCGCGCCCCAGCCGCCAAGCTGCGCCGCATCGACCTGGCCGAGCGCCTGGGCCTCACCGCGTCCGGCGTGACGCGCACCCTGCTGCCGCTGGAAAAACTGCACCTGGTCACCCGCGAGGCCGACGCCCGCGACGCCCGCGTGGCCTACGCCACCCTCACCGACACCGGCGCCCGGCTGTTGGCCGACGCGCTGGTCTCGGCTGAGCTGGTGTGCGGTGAGGCCACCAGCGCGGTGCCGGGTGCGCAGATCGATGCGCTGGCCGGGGTGCTGGGGCAATTGGCGGGCATGAACCTGTCCAACTCTTGATGCGGGGTGGTGTGTCAAGGTGGGTGTGCGGCAGTCCCGTTTGGGCGCGCTGCTGACTTGCCGGGCTGCCGGAATGCAGCCATTCAATGACCTGCGCGAACGCGTTCTGGCGCACCACCGAAGTCCACAGGCCGTGCCGGGTCGAGGGCGCCGGGTGGCCGGATGACGGAGGTAAAGGAGGAGCCGGCGGCGGTTTTGCCGGCGGCGGGGGACACGGAGTCAGCCGGTCACCCGGTGGCCTCGGCCTCGCACCAGCGCCACGGGGTTTGGCTGGCAGCCTCCACAGCCGTTGTTCGCTATGACTGCAACGAGCCCGCACCAGCCACCCAGCCATCGACTCAAATCGGGTCCCAGGTGAACACATCACCCGACCGGTCCAGTGCGTAGAAACTGGATTTGAGCGCCGGCATGGCGTGGCTGGCCACGGTCTCGGCCGTCCAGCCCTCGCTGCGGTGCACGCTGCGCTCGGGGCGCGGCTGGCTCATCAAGAAGATCTCGTTGTTGCGCACCGCAAAGATCTGCCCGTTCACCTCTTTGGCCGCGTCACTGGCCAGGTAGACGGCAATGGGCGCAATCTTGGCCGGGGTCATCTGCTGGATTTTGGCCACCCGGGCTTGCTGCTCGGGCGTGTCGGTGGGGATGCTGCCGATCATGCGGCTCCAGGCAAACGGGGCAATGCAATTGCTGCGCACATTGAACTTTTGCATGTCCAGCGCAATGCTTTTGCTGAGTGCGGCGATGCCCAGCTTGGCGGCGGCGTAATTGGCCTGGCCAAAATTGCCGATCAGCCCGGACGTGCTGGTCATGTGCACATACGCGCCACTGCCCTGCTCTTTGAAATGGGTGGCCGCTGCCCGGCTGACATAAAAACCGCCGTACAGATGCACTTTGATCACCGCATCAAACTCGTCCACGCTCATTTTGTGGAAGAAGCGGTCGCGCAGGATGCCGGCGTTGTTGACCACCACGTCGATGCGGCCAAACACATCGAGTGCGGTCTGCACGATGCGGTTGGCACCGGCCACCTCGGACACGCTGTCGGTGTTGGCAGTGGCCTGGCCGCCCAGCGCGCGGATCTCTTGGACCACCCGCTGCGCCGGGCCGGCGTCACCGCCCTCACCGGCCACTGACGCGCCCAGGTCATTGATGACCAGCTTGGCGCCTTGTGCGGCGCACTGCAGCGCGATGTCGCGGCCAATGCCGCCGCCAGCGCCGGTGACCACCACCACCTTGCCTTCAAGCATTGCGCCGGTGGGTTGAGAAGTTTGCGTTGCAGTCATGCTGGGGTCTCCTGATGAATGGTGTTTTGAGGCGGTAAATCAACCGGCGGTGGGCTTGGCGAGCGGCGGGTGGGCGGGCAGGCAGGAAGCTCAGCGCTTGCCACCGTCCATGGTGCGGGCAATCAGCTCTTTCATCACCTCGTTGCTGCCGCCGTAAATGCGGCCCACGCGGGCGTCGGCATACAGGCGGGCAATCGGGTACTCATTCATGTAGCCGTAGCCGCCGTGCAGTTGCACACACTCGTCCACCACCTGGCCCATCATTTCACTGACCCACCACTTGGCCATCGCGGCAGTGGCCAGGTCCAGTGTGTCGTTCAATGACCGGTTGATGCAATCATCGACAAAGCTGCGCGCAATCGTCAGCTTGGTCTGGCATTCGGCCAGCTTGAAACGGGTGTTTTGCATTGCCATCAGTGGCTTGCCAAAAATCTGGCGTTGTTGCACATAGGCCAGCGTCTCGTCAATTGCGCGCTGCATGGTGGCCACCGCGCCCACGCCGATGATCAGCCGCTCACGCGGCAATTGCTGCATCAGTTGCACAAAGCCCTGGCCCACTTCAGGCCCCAGCAACTGGTGGGTGGGCACCCGCATGTCGTCAAAAAACAGCTCGCAGGTGTCTACCGTGTGCTGGCCCACCTTGTCCAACAGCCGGCCACGGCGGAAGCCGGGCAAGTCATCTGTTTCCACCATGATCAGGCTGATGCCTTTGCCGCCCGCCTCTTGGCCGGTGCGCGCCACCACGCAGATCAGGTTGGCATGCAGGCCGTTGGTGATGAAGGTCTTGGCGCCGTTGATGACGTAGTGGTCACCATCACGTTTGGCGCTGGTGCGGATGGCCTGCAGGTCCGTGCCGGCGCCAGGCTCGGTCATCGCGATGGCGGCCACCATCTCACCGGTGGCCATTTTGGGCAGCCAGCGCAGCTTTTGTGCCTCAGACGCATAGCGCAGGATGTAGTGGGCCACGATGCCCGAGTGCACGCTGTTGCTGAAGCCACCGGCCATCGTGTAGGCCAGCGCCTGGGTGATCACCACCTCATGGCCAAAATGGCCACCACCACCGCCGTAGGCATCGGGGATGCTGGCGCACAGCAGGCCGGCGGCGCCGGCTGCCGTCCAGATGCTGCGGTCAGCATGGCGCTGGGCGCGCCAACGCGCGTCATTGGGCAGGCAGGCGCGGTCAGCAAAGCGGTGGGCGGTGTCAGCGAGCTGCTGCAGGTCACTGTCCATCCAGGTGGGGGTGGGGATCGGGATGCTCATGGGATTTGTCTCGTGTTCGGTTCGAATCAAGTCAGGACAAGGCAACCACGGCATCGCCGCTGAGCTTGACTTGGCCGTGCTGGTTGGTGGTCTGCAGGCTCAGGCGGGCGCGGCGCTCACCCCGGCAGGCCGGCATAACCCGCAGCTTGCGCGTCCTCCTCGTCGGTGTAGACCGGGTCAGTCTGGTCAATCGCCTTGGCGAAGAAGCGCAGCCTGCCCTTTTCCACCTCGGCGCTGAACGCGGGCAAGCGGTGCCCGATGTCGCTGCTATCGATCATGCGTCCACCTTTTCATACAAGGTCACCACACAGGCCCCACCCAGGCCCAGGTTGTGTTGCAGCGCCAGCCTGGCGCCCTCCACCTGGCGCTGCTCGGCCTGGCCGCGCAGTTGCCAGGTCAGCTCAGCGCACTGGGCCAGGCCGGTGGCGCCCAGCGGGTGGCCTTTGCTGAGCAGGCCGCCGGACGGGTTGGTCACCACCCGGCCGCCGTAGGTGTTGTCACCGTCCAGAATAAAACGCTCGGCCGTGCCCTCAGGCGTCAGGCCCAGGGATTCATAGCTGATCAGCTCATTGGCGGTGAAGCAGTCATGCAACTCCACCACGTCAATGTCCTCCGGGCCAACGCCTGCAGCGGCATACACCTTGGCCACGGCGGCGCGTGCCATGTCGGCACCCACCAGCTTGCGCATGTCGTGGCTGTTGAAGGTGGACGGCGCATCGGTGGTCATGGCCTGGGCGGCAATGCGCACGGTGGCGTCCAGCCCATGTTTGCGCGCAAACGCTGCGCTGCAGACGATTGCCGCTGCGGCGCCGCAGGTGGGCGGGCAGCATTGCAGCTGGGTCAGCGGGTCAAACACCGTGGGTGAGGCCAGCACCTCGTCCAGCGTCACCGGCTGGCGGAACACCGCAAACGGGTTGCGCGCCGCATGCTGGCGTGCCTTGACCGAAATGCGTGCAAAGGTGCTGGGCGCAATGCCGTGTTCGGCCATGTAGGCGCGCGCCGCGCCGCCAAAAAACTGCGCTGCGCGGGGCAGGCCGGCATCAACGCCTTGCGCAGCCGCCATGGTGTCAATCAAGCGCTCCAGTGGGGATGGTCGATCAGTCCAGCCGCCCTTCAACGGCCCGGGCACCATCTGATCGAACCCCAGTGCCAACACACATTCAGCACTGCCGCTGGCCACCGCCTGGCGCGCCAGGTACAGCGCGGTGGACCCGGTGGCGCAGTTGTTGTTGACGTTGATGATGGGGATGCCGGTAAGGCCCACGCCATACAGCACCGCCTGGCCGGCGGTGGAATCGCCAAACACATAACCGACATAGGCTTGATCGACCAGGCCATAGTCGATACCGGCATCGGCCAGCGCGGCCCGCGCCGCTTTGGCGCCCATCACCGGATAGGCCTCACTGGCCCCGGGTTTGGTGAACGGGATCATGCCCACGCCCACCACAAACACGGCTTGTGTCATTGCGGATGCTCCATTTTCCTGCTGCAGGTCATCGGTGGCCGGCGTGCTGCGCCCGGCCTCATTCACCCGCCTGAGACGGCCCCGGCGTGCGGTAGCGGAATGTGCCCATCGCCTTGGCCGTCACCCGGCCCTCGGCGTCGGTGATCTCAGCCTCGCAAAAACACACTGAGCGGCCACCACCGGTGGCCCGCCCGGTGGCCAGCAGCGCGCCCACGGCCGGCCGCATGAAGGCGATGTGCATGTCGATGGTGACCACCTCGCGGCTGTAGCCGACCTTGCTGAGCGCGGCATTGGCCATCGCGCTGTCCAGCAGCGTCATCACCACCCCGCCGTGGCCACCGCCGTGGTTGTTGAGTAGCGTGGGGTGCAGGTCCAGCGCCACCTGGGCCACACCGTCAGCCTCATGCACCAGGCGGGCGCCGATGTGCAGCAAAAACGGAATCTGGCGGGCGCGGCCGTCATGCGGCGTGGCGGGCTGGTCGGTGGTCAAGGTCATTGGGGATCGGGGATCGGGGATCGGCCTGCGGCTGGCGCTTGCCATGCCGGGTTGGTGATGGTGGGCAGCCGAGGGTGGGCTGGTGACCCCAAATCTTGCCCAGCAGACGGCCACAAGCCAATGGCCAAGCCTTGCAATGCGGATGGCAAAACCGTTCAACCAGGGTTTGTCCGGGGGCTGGCTGGCCAAGCGCTGACGGGTCAAGCGGGTGACACCGGGCCGGCCCGATCTCGCCCTAAATTGCTTGGCCTGCCGGCTTGCTTGTCCGGCCGGCCCGATCCGCAGCCCACACGCTGCACAACACACCCGAGGAGACCCCATGCGCCACTGGATCCAAACCACCCTCACCGCCGCTGCCACGCTGCTGCTGTGTGCCTGCGGCAGCCTCAGCCCGACGCGCCCGGCCGCCTGGTCAGCGCCCCAAGCGCTGGTGGCGCCCTCCAGCTTTACCGGCGTGCACGGCCTGGCGGTGGACAAAGGCGGCCGCTTGCTGGCCGGCAGCGTGGTGGGCAATGCCATCTGGACGGTGGACCGCAACAGCGGCGCCGCCAGCATCCTGATCGGTGGGCCTGAGGGCCAGGCCGACGACATCGCCATCGGCCCCAACGGTGAGATGGCCTGGACCAACTACCTGCAAGGCGCCATCCGCTACCGCGAAAACGATCAAGCCCCGATGCGGGTGCTGGCCAGCGGCCTGCCCGGCCTCAACTCACTCGACTTTGACCGCAAGACCGGCAAGCTGTATGCGTCCCAAGTGTTTCTGGCTGACGCGCTGTGGGAGATTGACGTGGCCGGCATCAAGCCACCGCGCTTGATCGCCAAAGACCTGGGCGGCTTCAACGGTTTTGAGGTGGGACCGGACGGCATGTTGTACGGCCCGCTGTGGTTCAGCCGCTGCGTGGTGCGCATTGACCCGACCACCGGTGGTGTGACGGTGCTCAACGCCAGCTTCGAGACCCCGGCCGCCGCCAACCTGGACGGCAAAGGCAACCTGTGGGTGGTCGACACCGCCACCGGTGAGCTGGCCAAGGTGGCGCTGGACACCGGCAAAAAAACCACCGTGGCCATGCTGGCCACCGCGCTGGACAACCTGGCCATCGCACCTGATGGCACGGTGTATGTGTCCAACATGGCCGATAACGGCATCCAGGCCATCAACCCCGATACCGGCGCGGTGCGCAGCCTGACGCGGGGCGCGCTGGCCGTGCCGGGCGGCATCAAGCTGGACGGCGACACGCTGTACGTGGCCGACCTGTTTGCCTACCGCAGCATCAACACCCAGACCGGCAAGGTGACTGACTTGCGCCGCATGCATGCCAGCGGCGTGGCGCTGGAATATCCGTTTGCCATCGGCCTGTCCAGCAAGAAGGTGGCGCTGGCCTCGTGGTTCACCGGCACGGTGCAGGTGATCGACCGGGCCACGCAGGCCAGCGAGACCATGCTGCACGGCTTCAAGGCGCCGTATGACGCGCTGCCGCTGGAAGACGGCAGCCTGCTGGTGGCTGAGATTGCCACCGGCAGCATCGTCTCGGCCAGCGGCGCTGACTACGCCAACCGCCGCACCGTGGCCAGTGGCCTGGCCGGCCCGGTGCAGATGGTGCTGGGCAAAGACGGCGCGCTGTACGTCACCGAGGCCGCCGGCAACGTGCAGCGCATCAACCTGGCCGACGGCAGCAAGACCGTGGTGGCCAGTGGCCTGGCCTTGCCCGAAGGCCTGGCCTTCACCCCGTGGGGATCGCTGATCGTGGCCGAGGCCGCCGCCGGCCGTTTGACCGAGCTGGATTTGGCCGGTGGCACATCCACCACCCGCCGCACCGTGGCCGACAAGCTGCCCATCGGCCTGTCGGGCGGCCCCGGCATGCCACCACCCTACGTTGCCACCGGCGTGGCCGTGGCGGCAGACGGCACGGTCTACTTCAGCGCCAACCGCGACAACGCGGTCTACCGCATCAAGCCCAGCCGCTGAGCCGGTGCCGGCCAGACGCACCAGCGGCAGGCCACACCCGCTGCTGGTGCAGCGCTGGCCCGCCCTACACTTTGTCGATGCGAAAAGACTCTGACCGGCTGGCCAAACTGCGACAGTGCCTGGTGCTGGACACCGCACCCGAGCAGGCGTTTGATGATTTGGCGCGCTTGCTGGCCAACGGGCTGGATGTGCCGATGGCCCTGGTCAATCTGCTGGACGCCGACCGCGACTGGTTCAAGGCGGCAGTGGGCCTGCCAGCCACCGAGTCTCCCGCGTCCACCTCGTTCTGCGAGGTGTTTTTCCGCTGCGACTCCGACCTGCTGGTGGTGCCAGACACCCAGCTTGACCCACAGTTTGCCGGGCATGCGCTGGTCATCAACCCGCCGCATGTGCGCTTTTACGCCACCGCACGTTTGCGGGTGGACGGCCACACCGTGGGCACGCTGTGCGCCTACGACTTGCGCCCGCGCAGCGTCTCGGTAGACCAGATCGAGCAGATGCGCACACTGGCCGCTGCGGCAATGGTGTTGCTGCAGCAGCGCCTGCACCGCAAGGCCTGAGCGGCGGCGCGTCAAGCGCGCTGACCACCAGCCGCCACAAGCCCGGTCAGGCCGGGCCGGGCCGGGTGTTAGGCCGCAATGCGCGGCCAGTCCTGCAGGTATTGCACGATCGCCAGAAACTCCTGCTGCGAGTGCACACCGTGGCCTTCCAGCCAGGTGCGCAAGGCCCACACGCTGACCATGCACAGGCCAAAACTCACCAAAGCCACCAGCAAACACCAGTTTCGCTCGGCAGTGATGCGCGACCTGACGCGCTGATTCAGCGAGGCCGGGGTATCCATCGTGGACAGCGCCCGGATATCAAGTGCATTGAGCACACTGTCTTCACTCTTGTGGCGCATGGACGCTGCCCGCACCTCGGTCTTGATGTCGGGCCGACTTTGGATCACCAGGCTGGTGTTGGCATTGCTCACGAAACCCAGCCAGCAACCGGCCAGGGCCAAGGCCAGCGCATAGATGCGTAATTTTGATTCACCCCAGATCGGCGCGGTGAGCAACAAACCCAGGGCGCAAATTACCACGCTGGCCAACACTGGCGCAAACACATGGCGACGCACCTTCAGGTGCTCCAAATAGTTGATGGCGGGCATGTAATCGACCTCGACATACTCCATGGCCAAACCAAAGGCCACTGCAACGTAAAGCACCCGCAAGGCCAGATCAAACCTAAGCCTGGATGTATTTGCGCCAAACTTTTGGCGGCCAAAACAGTGATTGGCGAAAATTACAAGCGCCAAAACGGCGAGGCCGATCACGGCAACACCGTATTCCCACTGGATTGGCCGCAAGAACCGCCACACCGCAAAATGCAGGCCCAGCAGCAAACCCATCCACAGCGGCGCGGTTTTTTGCAACACGGCGGACAGCCGACAGTCCAGCCGATAGGCCATGGCTATTTTTTCAAATAGCGGGCTGCCACCGATGATCAATATATTGGGTGTCTGTTGCGGGTACTGCATATTAAAATCCTGGTGATTTTTTTGGTTTAATTAACTGGCTTAACCGGTGCACAACAAGCCCGGCTTGGCCGGCACCGCCAGCCCAAGGCCCGAAGCCCGGTGCGGTGACCCGGCCAAAGGCCTGGCCCAGCCCAGCCCAGCCTGCAGCCAAAGATTGGCCGTTGACGGTTTGCGAATGCACGGGGTGATGCAAACTGGTGATGCACGCTGGCGCGTGATTTGCAGTGGCCTTGAATGGCGCCAAAGCAAAACTGCGCGGGCTTGTTCATCAATCCTGTTGCGGATTGTTTCATCGAATCCTGTTGCAACCGAACCCATAAAGTGGCGACACCACCCCTTGAATACGGGGGTCCGCGATTTGTTCAAACTTGCCAAAACTGCGCGGCCAATGCCACCGTGGCGCGGCGCGCAGGTTTCTCCGGCGGTTTGCCACACACGCCTGCACGGGGCGCAGTTGGGCGCCAGACAGCGGCCGCAGCGCGCGCTGCAGTCAGCCAATATGTGCTTGGCACGGCGTAAAAGCACACCCTGCCTGCGCGCGCAAGTCAAACAATCTGTGCCTTGTTGCCGCCGTCGGCCGACACTCAGGCAATATTTCGATTTGATCGATATTTTCAAATCAAAATTTTCGGCTGGCTGGGGCCGGCAACGCGCCGGCTGGCGGCACATCAGCCCGCCAGATCGCCAGCAATCCATTGGCGGATGTGGGCCACGGCGGCCGCACCCAGCACCATCTGCTCACGCTCACACAAAAACAGCACCTGGTTGACCAGACGCAGCGCCAGGGTGGCTTCGTCGTCCTGACCACGGCCAAACACATGGCCGTTGAGTTGCATGCCGCGCAGGATGAACACCACGTCGCGCATCGACACGTCCAAGCCATGGCGGGCCTGGCCTTGCAGGCGGATGCGGCGTGCGGTTTCGGTCGGCTCGTAGGTGTGTTGCGCCAGGTCCTCACACAGCAGTTGCAACACCGCCCGCACCGCAGCTGGTGGCAGCAGCGGGGCACCGGTCAGGCTGCAGACTTCACGCGCCACGGCCAGCAAGTCAGCGTGGCCGGCCCAGCGGGCCTCACGCTGCTCACGCTCCAGTGCGGCGTCGGGGTCGGCTGCGGCTGCGCTGTCCAGCGCATGGCGGGCGGGGTCAGCGATGCGGCCACCCGAGCCGGTCAGCCACAACAGGTGGTCCAGGCCCAGCGAGCGGAAAAACGGCCGGAAGGTGGCGTGGCCATTCCACTGCTCCAGCACCAGCGGCCACTCGCGGCGCAGGCGTGATGCCAGCGGCCCGGCCGCCACCGGCTGCGGCGACTGCGCCACCGCCTGCAGGATGCGCTCGGTAATCTGCAACAACTCTTCTGCCGTGGCTGGGCTGGGCTGGCCGTCCGTTTCTGGCGGGTTGGGCGGGTTGGGCGGGTTGGGCGGGCTGTGCCCCACCACGCTGTCGGCCGGCACGTTTGCCACTGCTGCTGGCGGGGCTGCAGCCTGGCTGGCGCCCGGCGCAGCGCTTGCGATGCCGGCCGCAGCCGGTGCCAGCTCCAGTGGCTCGGTGCTCAGGCCCAGGGCCTGCTCGATGAACAAGCGCTCGTCGATCAGCAGGTCGGCCGACGCCTGGTAGGCAGCCGACGGGAAACCGATGGCCAGCACCGAGGTGCGGCGGTCGTAGCGCCGCAGTTTGCGCAGCACCGGGGTGAAGTCGGCGTCGGCCGAGAGCACGATGAACTCGTCGTAGCGGGTCTCGTGCTGCAGCAGGTCAATGATGTCGAGCACCATGTGGATGTCGGTGCTGGTCTTGCCCTGGGCGGTGACGGGTGGGCAATCGACGATCTCAAAACCGGCGCGCAAAAAAGCGTGGCGGTAGGTCTGGTACCAGTTGGGGTTGAGGTAACAGCGGCGCACCAGCAGGCGGCGCCGTGCGGGGTTGGTGTGGCTGGTGGGGTGCCCATCCGGGATTTGCAGTCTGTCGCTCAGCCAGCGTATCCACTCGATGGGCTGGCGCGCAAAACGCTCGGCCGCTGCGGGGTGCAGGGCCCGCAGCTGGGTGTAGACATTGACGAAGTCGACGAACAGGGCACTCTTCATGGATCCGCAGGCGGTGGCTAGGTCGGGTCAGTATGGCCCAGGCGCTGGGCGGCGCCGTTGG
>JANPOW010000448.1:0-13239 GCA_031428185.1 Betaproteobacteria bacterium
ACAACACCACCACCTTCGCCGACGTGGCCGGCTGCGAGGAAGCCAAGGAAGAGGTCAAGGAGCTGGTCGACTTCCTGAAAGACCCGCAAAAGTTTCAGAAGCTGGGCGGTCGCATCCCACGGGGTGTGTTGTTGGTCGGCCCTCCGGGCACCGGCAAGACCCTGCTGGCCAAGGCCATTGCGGGTGAGGCCAAGGTGCCATTCTTCAGCATTTCGGGTTCCGACTTTGTCGAGATGTTTGTCGGTGTGGGTGCGGCCCGGGTACGCGACATGTTTGAGCAGGCCAAGAAAAGCGCGCCCTGCATCATCTTTGTCGACGAAATCGACGCCGTGGGCCGCCACCGTGGCGCCGGCCTGGGCGGTGGCAATGACGAGCGTGAGCAGACACTCAACCAGATGCTGGTCGAGATGGACGGCTTCGAGACCAATGTGGGCGTGATCGTGATGGCCGCCACCAACCGGCCCGACATTCTTGACCCGGCACTGCTGCGGCCTGGCCGTTTTGATCGCCAGGTCTACGTCACCCTGCCCGATGTGCGTGGCCGGGAGCAGATCCTGAACGTGCACATGCGCAAGGTGCCGATCGGGCAAGACATCCGTGCCGACATCCTGGCGCGTGGCACCCCGGGTTTTTCGGGTGCAGATCTGGCCAACCTGGTCAACGAGGCCGCCTTGTTTGCCGCACGCCGCAGTGGGCGTGTGGTGGAGATGGTCGACTTCGAGAAGGCCAAGGACAAGATCATGATGGGCCCCGAGCGCAAGAGCATGGTCATGCCCGAGGAAGAGCGCAAGAACACGGCTTACCACGAAGCCGGCCACGCCCTGGTGGCGCGCCTGATGCCCAAGACTGATCCGGTGCATAAGGTCACCGTCATCCCGCGCGGCCGCGCGCTGGGCGTGACCATGCAGCTACCCGAAGGTGACCGCTACAGCATGGACAAAGAGCGCATGCTGTCCACCATCAGCGTGCTGTTTGGTGGCCGCATTGCTGAAGAAGTGTTCATGCACCAAATGACCACCGGTGCCAGCAATGACTTTGAGCGCGCCACGTCCATCGCCCGCGACATGGTCACCCGCTACGGCATGACCGATGAGCTGGGCCCGATGGTCTACGCCGAGAACGAGGGTGAGGTGTTTTTGGGACGTTCCGTCACCAAGACCACCAGCATGTCCGAAGAAACGATGCGCAAGGTGGATGCAGTGATCCGCCGCATCATTGATGAGCAATACACCATTGCCCGCAAGCTCATCGAAGACAACCAGGACAAGATGCATGCGCTGGCCAAGGCCTTGCTGGAATGGGAGACCATCGACGCCGAGCAGATCGAGGACATCATGACCGGCAAGCAGCCGCGCCCGCCCAAAGATTGGGTGCCCAATGACCGCACCCGCGGTTCGGGCTCCGGCCCGGCCAGTGGTGGTGGCGCGGTCAGCACGGACAGTGCGCCAGCAGCGGTGTCTTGAGCACCCACTGACTTGGCAAGACACACACGGGGCCTTCGGGCCCCGTTTCTTTGGTGGTGTTCACAACCCCATGCATGGCGCCCAAATGTTCTGGCAAACCAGCCGCTTCCTGATTGACCTGAGGCGCCCGCAGGTGATGGGTATCGTCAATGCCACACCCGATTCGTTCTCGGACGCTGGCCAGCATGCATCGGCCGATGCCGCAATCGCCCGCTGCGACCAGTTGCTGCGCGAGGGTGTGGACATCTTGGACATCGGCGGTGAGTCCACCCGGCCCGGTGCCCAGCAGCCCGATCTGGCGCAAGAACTGGCCCGTGTGCTGCCGGTGCTGCGGCATGCGGTGGGCCTGGGCGTGCCGGTATCGGTGGACAGCAGCCGGCCCGAGGTGATGCGGGCTGCACTCGACCTGGGTGTGGACATCATCAACGATGTGCGCGCGCTGGCCAGGCCAGGTGCCCTGCAGGTGGTGGCGGCCCATCCCAGCTGCGGTGTATGCCTGATGCACATGCAGGGTGAACCCGAGACCATGCAGCAAGCGCCCGTTGGCGCCGATGACGTGGTGGCCGTGGTGCTAGCCTGGTTGCAGCAGCGCTTGGCGCACGTGATGGCTGCGGGTGTTGGCGCAACGCGCATCACGCTGGACCCCGGCATCGGCTTTGCCAAGACACCGGAGCAGAACTGGAGATTGTTGCGCCAGCAGCGTGATTTGTTGACACTGGGCCAGCCCCTGCTGCTCGGTTGGTCCCGAAAATCCAGTTTGGGCTGGCTCACGGGCCGGCCCGTGGACCAGCGCCTGGTGCCCAGTGTGGCGGCGGCACTGGCCTGCATCCAGCAGGGTGGTCACGTGGTGCGGGTGCATGACGTGGCGGCCACGGTGGACGCACTGAAGGTCTGGCGCGCCGCAGGCTTGCCGGGATAGGGCGCGGCTTGCCACGGTGGCAAATGCACAGACGGCGCAACAACAAGGGACAACACTGACATGACGCGACAGTATTTCGGCACCGACGGCATCCGTGGCACTGTGGGCCAATCGCCCATCACACCTGATTTCATGCTGCGCCTGGGCCATGCAGTGGGCCGCGTGCTGCGCCGCACCAGCAACCGGCCCACGGTGCTGATTGGCAAAGACACCCGCATTTCGGGCTACATGATCGAGAGCGCGCTGGAGGCGGGGCTGGTCTCGGCCGGTGTTGACACGCTGCTGACCGGGCCGCTGCCCACACCCGGTGTGGCCTACCTCACCCGCGCGCTGCGCCTTGACCTGGGCGTGGTGATCAGCGCGTCGCACAACGCCTATCCGGACAACGGCATCAAGTTTTTCTCGGCCAAGGGCGAAAAACTGCCTGACGATTGGGAGATCGCGGTCGAGGCGGCGCTGCAAGAGACTCCGCAGTGGGTGGACTCGGCCACGCTGGGCAAGGCCAGCCGGCTGCGCGACGCACGCGGCCGCTACGTCGAGTTCTGCAAATCCACGGTTGACAAAGACATGTCGCTGCGTGGCCTGAAGGTGGTGGTGGACGCCGCCCACGGCGCGGCTTATCACGTGGCGCCCGATGTGTTCCACGAGCTGGGCGCCGAGGTGGTGGCCATTGGCTGCCAACCGGATGGCGTCAACATCAACGCCGGTTTTGGTGCCACCGCGCCGCAGGCCCTGGTCAGGGCGGTGGCCGAGCATGGCGCTGACTACGGCGTGGCGTTGGACGGCGACGCCGACCGCCTGCAACTGGTGGACCGCAATGGCCGCCTGTACAACGGCGATGAGCTGCTGTACGCCATGGTGCTGGACCGTCTGGCGCAAGGCCATGCAGTGCCGGGTGCGGTGGGCACACTGATGACCAACATGGCGGTGGAGCTGGCGCTCAAGGCCAGGGGCATCACCCTGGTGCGCGCCAAAGTGGGGGACCGCTACGTGCTGGAGGAGATGGCCGCTCGCGGCTGGTTGCTGGGCGGTGAGGGCTCGGGCCACCTGCTGGCGCTGGACAAACACACCACCGGTGACGGCATCGTCAGCGCACTGCAGGTGCTGCAGGCCACGCAGCGCGCCAAGGCGTCATTGGCCGACATGCTGGCCGAGGTGACGCTGTTCCCGCAGACGCTGATCAACGTACGCCTGCCCAGCCTGGCCAATCTGGCCAATTGGCAGGCCAATGCCACCCTGGCGGCCGAGACCCGGGCGGTGGAGGCTGAGCTGGCCGGCCTGGGCCGGGTGCTGATCCGCGCGTCTGGCACCGAGCCGGTGCTGCGGGTGATGGTGGAGGCGCGTGACGCGGCCCACGGCCAGCGCCTGGCCGAGCGCCTGGTTGAGGCGGCCAAAGCCTGAGCCGGGCAGGCGGCAGGGGCATCGCCATGCGCATGGTTTGAAATGTGACAGCCGGTCACGCGGCTGTCACACGGGCTTTTTACAGTGCCGGTTGGTGCAGTTTTTTACCAACCCACACGCCTGAAAGGCCACAACCCATGTTTTCGATGTTGCTGCGCGCTGCGCTCGCCACGGCCACCCTGCTGCCGGTGTCCGCCCTGGCACAAGACGTGACCGGCGCCGGCGCCACCTTCCCGGCACCCATTTACGCCAAATGGGCTGACGCCTACCACAAGGCCACCGGTGCCCGCATCAACTACCAATCGGTGGGCTCGGGCGCTGGCATCAAGCAGATCAAGTCCAAGACGGTGGACTTTGGTGCGTCCGACATGCCGCTGGCCGATGACGAATTGGCCAAGGATGGCCTGATCCAGTTCCCCACCGTGATTGGTGGTGTGGTGCCGGTGCTCAACATTGCCGGCATCACGCCGGGCCAGGTCAAGCTGACCGGCGCGGTGCTGGGTGACATCTACCTGGGCAAGATCACCAAGTGGAACGACGCTGCGCTGACCGCGCTGAACCCCGGTGTGCCGCTGCCGGCGGCCGACATCTCGGTGGTGCGCCGTGCCGATGGCTCGGGCACCAGCTTCATCTTCACCAACTACCTGTCCAAGGTGAACCCTGAGTGGAAGGCCAAAGTGGGCGAGGGCACGGCAGTGAACTGGCCCATCGGCGCCGGCGGCAAGGGCAACGAGGGTGTGGCTGCATTTGTGCAGCGCCTGCCCAACTCGATCGGCTATCTTGAATACGCCTACGTCAAGCAGAACAAGATGACGTATGCCTTGCTGAAGAACAAGGACGGCAACTTTGTCAAACCCAGTGACGACGCGTTCAAGGCAGCGGCTGCCGGCGCGGACTGGACCAAGACCTTCCACCAGGTCACCACCGACCAGCCCGGCAAGGACGCCTGGCCCATCAGCAACCCCACCTACATCCTGATGTACAAATCCCAGGACAAACCGGCCAACGCCAGCAATGCGCTGAAGTTCTTTGAGTGGGCCTACAACAACGGCGACCAGACTGCCGATGATCTGGACTACGTGCCGCTGCCGTCAGCGGTCAAGGACTTGGTGCGCAAGCACTGGGCGGCCAATATCAAGGACGCCGCCGGCAAGGCCATCTCCTTCAAGTGATGCAGTAGCGCTGCGGCACACTGCTGGCGCCCCGCTGGGCCTTTCATCCCAACTTGTGGAGTCACCGTGGCCGCAACCTTTCCTGCCACCGCTTACCAACCGCCCGAGCGCACGTCGCCGATGCGCCAGCCGCCTGAGCGCCGCCGTGTCACGCCGTGGGCCGATGGCCTGTTCTCGGCGGTGGCCCACGGGGCGGCCTGGCTGACCTTGCTGCTGCTGGTGGGCATCATCGTGTCGCTGCTGGCCGGTGCCGCACCGGCGATTCAGCACTTTGGCCTGCCGTTTTTGTGGTCGTCCGACTGGGACCCGGTGAAAGAGAAGTTTGGTGGCCTGGTGATGATTTACGGCACCGTGGCCACGTCCGTCATCGCGCTGCTGATTGCCGTGCCGGTGAGCTTTGGCATCGCCATTTTCCTGACCGAGATGTCACCCGGCTGGCTCAAGCGCCCGCTGGGTATTGCGGTGGAGTTGCTGGCGGCCGTGCCGTCCATCGTCTACGGCATGTGGGGCCTGCTGGTGTTCAGCCCCATCCTGGCCACCTATGTGCAGCAGCCGCTGCAGGCCGCGTTCAAAGGGGTGCCGGTGCTGGGCGCGTTTGTATCGGGTGCGCCGGTGGGCATCGGCCTGCTGTCGGCCGGCATCATCCTGGCCATCATGATCATCCCGTACATCGCTGCGGTGATGCGTGATGTGTTTGAGGTGACACCGCCGATGCTCAAGGAATCAGCCTACGGCCTGGGCGCCACCACCTGGGAGGTGGTGTCGCGGGTGGTGCTGCCCTACACCAAGGCTGGTGTGGTGGGCGGCATCATGCTGGGCCTGGGCCGGGCGCTGGGCGAGACGATGGCGGTCACCTTTGTCATCGGCAACTTCAACCAGCTCAATTCCCTGTCGCTGTTTGAGGCGGCCAACAGCATCACCTCGGCGCTGGCCAATGAGTTTGCTGAAGCCGGTGAAGGCCTGCACCAGGCCTCGCTGATCTACCTGGGGTTGGTGCTGTTTTTCATCACCTTTGTGGTGTTGTCGCTGTCCAAGCTGCTGCTGTCGCAATTGCGCAAGAGCGAAGGAACCCGCACATGAGCGCGTCATCCACTGCATTTACGCCGGCCCAGCAGGCCAGCCGTGAGGCCAAGCACCGCAGCCGCAAACGCACCAATGTGTTGGCGCTGGCGCTGGCCATCAGCGCGATGGTCTTTGGGGTCTTCTGGCTGTTGTGGATCTTGTGGGAGACCTTCCGGCTGGGCCTGGGTGGCCTGAACCTGGCGGTCTTCACTGAAATGACACCACCGCCACAAGCCGAGACTGGCGGCCTGGCCAATGCCATTTTTGGCTCGGTGATGATGGCCGGCCTGGCCACGGCGCTGGGCACGCCCATCGGCGTGATGGCCGGTGTTTATCTGGCCGAATATGGCCAGAAGACCTGGCTGGGCCACACCACCCGCTTCATCAATGACATCTTGCTGTCGGCGCCGTCCATCGTGATCGGCTTGTTCATTTACTCCACGGTGGTGGCGCGGCTCAAGAGTTTTTCGGGCATTGCCGGCATCCTGGCGCTGGCCTTGATCGTGATTCCGGTGGTCATCAACACCACCCAGAACATGCTCAGTCTGATCCCCAACGCTTTGCGTGAAGCGGCCTACGCGCTGGGCACACCCAAGTGGATCGTGATCTCGTCCATCACCCTGAAGGCAGCGCGCGCCGGTGTCATCACCGGCGTGCTGCTGGCGGTGGCCCGCATCTCGGGCGAGACCGCACCGCTGCTCTTCACCGCCTTGTCCAACCAGTTCTGGACCAGTGATTTAAGCCAGCCCATGGCCAGCCTGCCGGTGACGATTTTCAAGTTTGCGATGAGTCCGTACGAGAACTGGCAGAAGCTGGCCTGGGCGGGGGTCTTTTTGATCACCATCGGTGTGCTGCTGCTCAACATCGCGGCGCGTGTCTTCTTGCGCAACAAGCATTGATTTCCAAGGAATTGCCATGGACACCCGCGTCACTACCGACAGTGCTGAGAAGGTCAAGATCTCGGTCCGTGATCTCAACTTTTATTACGGCGGCTTTCATGCGTTGAAGAAGATCAACCTTGATCTGCCGGCCAACAAGGTCACCGCCTTCATCGGCCCGTCAGGCTGCGGCAAAAGCACCTTGCTGCGCACCTTCAACCGCATGTTTGAGCTTTACCCGGAGCAGCGTACCGAGGGCGAGATCCTGCTGGACGGCCAGAACATCCTGAACAAGAAGCTCGATGTCAGCCTGATCCGCGCCAAGATCGGCATGGTGTTCCAGAAGCCCACGCCGTTCCCGATGTCGATCTACGACAACATCGCCTTCGGCGTGAAGTTGTTTGAGTCGCTGCCCCGGGCGGAGATGGACGAGCGGGTGGAATGGGCGCTGAAAAAAGCCGCGCTGTGGACGGAGGTCAAGGACAAGCTGGGCCAAAGCGGCTCGGGCTTGTCGGGTGGCCAGCAGCAGCGGCTGTGCATTGCGCGAGGCATTGCCATCAAGCCCGAGGTGCTGCTGCTGGACGAGCCGTGCTCGGCACTCGACCCGATCTCCACCGGCAAAATCGAGGAGCTGATCCATGAGCTCAAAGCCGACTACACGGTGCTCATCGTCACCCACAACATGCAACAGGCGGCACGCTGTTCTGACTACACCGCCTACATGTACCTGGGTGACCTGATCGAATTCGGCCGCACGGCCGACGTCTTCACCAAGCCCAAGCGCAAGGACACCGAGGACTACATCACCGGCCGGTTTGGGTGAGTGGGCGTGTGCGTGTTCAGTGATTCGGCAATGCAATACAGCAAGGCAACCCAGTGAGGTAACCCACATGAGTGAAAAACATCTCTCCACCCAGTTTGACCTGGAGCTGAGCGGCATCTCCACCCGTGTGCTGGAGATGGGCGGGCTGGTGGAATCGCAGGTGGCGCAGGCCGTTTACGCGCTGGCCAACTTCAATGACGAGGTGGCCACACAGGTGCTGAAAGAAGAAATGCGGGTCAATGCGATGGAGGTGGAGATTGACCGCGATCTGTCGTCCATCATTGCCCGCCGCCAGCCCACCGCACGTGACCTGCGGCTGCTGATTGCCGTGTCCAAGACCATTGCCAATCTTGAGCGCATTGGCGATGAGGCCGCACGCATTGCCCGCACGGTGCAGCGCCTGCTCAACTCGGGCATGTCCAGCCGGCTGCGCCTGCCGGTAGGCGACCTGACCTTCGAATGCGAGCTCGCCACCAAGCAATTGCGCAAGGTGCTGGACGCCTTTGCCCGGCTGGATGTGGAGGCCGCCGTGGACGTGCTGCGCCACGACGACCAGATCGATCAGGAGTTTGACGGCCTGATGCGCAAGCTGATCACCTACATGATGGAAGACCCACGCACCATCTCGTCGGCCATTGACCTGGTGTTTGTGGCCAAGGCCATCGAGCGGGTGGGTGACCACGCCAAGAACCTGGCCGAGCAGATCATCTACATCGTCAAGGGCACTGACGTGCGCCACAACCATGTGGACACGGTCGAGAGCCTGGTCCGATGACTGACGCGACGAGGAGCTGCACCCCATGAGCCCGTACGGTCGCCTGGGCCCTGAAAGGGCCCCTTCCGGAGCCCTGGGCTCATACACCGCAATGCGCAGCACGGAGGTTTCCCAATGAGCCATATCGTTGTTGTCGAAGACGAATCGGCCATTGCCGAGCTGATCGCCATCAACCTGCGCCATGCCGGCCACGACGTGACAGTGGCGCCAACGGCTGAGGCCGCACGGCATGAGATCGACGCCATGCTGCCCGACCTGGTGGTGCTGGACTGGATGCTGCCGGGCCAAAGCGGCCTGGCCCTCGCCCGCCAGTGGCGCGCTGATGCACGCACCCGTGAGCTGCCCATCATCCTGCTCACCGCCCGCAGTGAAGAGAGTGACAAGGTGGCCGGGCTGGATGCTGGCGCCGATGACTACCTGACCAAACCGTTTTCTACCAACGAGCTGATGGCGCGCATCCGCGCAGTGCTGCGGCGCAGAGCGCCCGAGGCGCTGGACGACGTGGTGGACGTGGCCGGCCTGCGCATTGACCCGTCCACCCGCCGCATCAACCGGCAGGTGGATGGCCGCGAGGTGGACTTGAAGATGGGCCCGACCGAGTTCCGCCTGCTGCATTTCTTCATGACCCACCCCGAGCGGGTGCACAGCCGGGCCCAGTTGCTGGACAAGGTCTGGGGTGACCATGTGTTCATTGAAGAGCGCACGGTGGATGTGCATGTCAAACGCCTGCGCGAGGCCCTGGCGCCAGCGCAGGCGGCCGGCATGATCGAAACCGTGCGTGGTGCCGGCTACCGGTTGACCCAGCACGCCAGCGCGCTGCAACACTGATCGCTGTACGGGCCGACGATGGATTGGTTCTTTCCGCGCCTGCTGGCCACGTTGCTGGCCATGGCGCTGGGTGGTGGCCTGGGTTTTGTGGCCGGGGCGGCACTGCGCGGGCCCGAGACCGGCGCCATGCTGGGGGCCGTGCTGGGCGTGGCCGCAGTGGTGCTGGTGGACGGCCTGCGGGCGCACCGGCTGATGGCCTGGCTGCGCACTGACCTGGCCCAGGCTGCGCCACGTGACACCGGGTTTTGGGGTGAGCTGGGCTACCGCATTGAGCGCGCACTGCGCAGCCGTGAGCAGGCCTTGGGCACTGAGCGACAACGGTTGGATGAGTTTTTGTCGGCCATCGAGGCCTCACCCAACGGTGTGCTGCTGCTGGATGAGGCTGACCAGATCGCCTGGTGCAGCGCGGTGGCGGCTGACCACCTGGGGCTGGACGCCCAGCGTGACCTGCGCCAGCCTGTCACCAATCTTGTGCGGGTACCGGCGTTTGTGGCCTATCTGCAAGAGGGGCTGTGGCGTGAGCCCATCACCGTGGTGGCGCCCGGTGGCCAGGGCAGCCTGCAGGTGGTGGTGCGGGGCTATGGCAATGGCCAGAAGTTGGTGATCACCCAGGACGTGACCGAGCGCACCCGGGCCGACGCGATGCGGCGCGACTTTGTGGCCAACGTATCGCATGAGATCCGCACCCCGCTGACGGTGCTGGCCGGTTTTGTCGAAACCATGGCCAGCCTGCCGCTCAGCCCCACCGAGCGCGCCCGCGTGCTGCTGCTGATGCAGCAGCAGACCGACCGCATGCACGTGCTGGTGGCTGACTTGCTGACCCTGGCCCAGCTGGAGGGCAGCCCACGCCCACCCACCGACCGCTGGTTGGCCCTGGCGCCGCTGCTGCAGCGGGCGCTGGCCGATGGGCTGACGCTGTCGGCTGGCCAGCACCGGATCACACTGGATGCATCCACAAACGCACCCGCAAACGTGCCCGCAAACGTGCCCGCAAACGCACCCCCGGCGCTGGACGTGGCTGGGCTGGAGCCCGAGCTGCACAGCGCGGTGGCCAATTTGGTGACCAACGCGGTGCGCTACACGCCCAGCGGCGGGCGCATCAGCATCACCTGCCTGCCCCGGCCCGATGGCAGTGTTGCCATCGAGGTGCGGGATTCGGGCATCGGCATTGCCCGTGAGCACCTGTCGCGCCTGACCGAGCGCTTCTACCGGGTGGACGGCAGCCGCTCACGTGATACCGGTGGCACCGGCTTGGGCCTGTCCATCGTCAAGCATGTGGTGCAGCGCCACGGCGGTGCACTGGAGATCGACAGCGAGCCGGGTGTGGGCTCTTGCTTCCGGCTGGTGCTGCCGGCCGGGCGTGTGCGCAGCCAGGTGCGGGTTCAGCGGGTGGATGGTGCCACTGACGCGCTTGCCGCCGCACCGGGCGCTGCAGCCCGCTTGTAGACCACCACCACCTCGCGGCGCTCGGTCGGGCCACGTTCGCGGGCGGCCTCTTGCCAGCCGTTGCGCCGCAGGGCGGCGGCGTCAGCAGCACTGCGCTGGGCCGCCGCGCCACGCTCCACCAGCACCTGCAGCAGCACCGGGCAGGCGCTGGTCAACGCGCTGGTGCGGGCGTCCACCGTGCGGCCACCGTGGAATTCCAGCGCCGCCACCAGTGACTTTGACGCGCCGGGCGCGGCCAGGCAGTCCCCCGTAGCGGCATGGCGCAGCAGGCGCACGGCCAACGGGCGGTTGCTCAAGGCGTAGTCCAGCAGCGGCAGCCACAGCGTCATCAGCAACATCCAGCACAGCGCCACACCACCGGCGGGCAGCACCAGGCTTTTCCAGATGACCGGCCGGGTGCGCCGCGTGCGCCAGCGCACCAGCCAGGCCCAGGCCACGGTGGCCAGGGCAGCCAGGGCCAGCTCGGTCAGCGACAGGTGGCGCTCAAAGCCGGGCGCCAGCCGCTGCACTGTGGCCCAGGCGGCGGCTGGGGTGCCGGTGGCGATGGCCCCATAAAACACCCACACCGTCAGTGCGCAGAGGGTGAAAAACAGCACTGACAGCGAGTCCACCGCAGCCGTGGTGCTGCGCTGCAGCGTGGGCAGGGCAAACGCGGCCAGCACCGCGATGCCGGGCACGCCCAGCATCAGCGCCCGGTCTGAGCCATCCATCGCCACACACGCCAGCAGCGCCACGCCCAAGCCCAGCAACGGCAGCGCCAGGTGGCGTTGCAGCAGTTGGCGGCGCCAGCACCACAGCGTCCACAGCGCCATGGGCCAGGCCGGCCACAAAAACCACAACCACAACCTGGCCACCAGCGGGGCTTCAATTTGCGGTGCCACCCGCCAGGCCCAACTGCCGGCCAACCAGGCCAGCAGTGCCGCGCCCAGCACGGCCGCTGCCAGCCAGGGCCGCAAGGGTTTGATGCCGGCATCGGGGCGGGTGAATGACAGCAGCAGGGCGCCCACACCCCAAGCCAGCGCCATCGTCGGTGCGCCTCTGGCCGCCAGCGCCGGCAAGGCCAGCACCACCCCCACACGCACCGACCAGTGGCGCTGCGGCGCGGCGGCCAGTGCCCACTGCAGGCACGCCGCAGCGGCCAGTTGCGCCAGTTCGGGTGTGGTCTGGTGGCCCAGTTGCAGCAGGCCCAGCGTGGCGATGAAGGCCAGCAGCGCGCCATCGGCCACGGCCCGGGCGTAGTCCACCGGCTTGGCTTCTCCGCCGAACGCCAGCGGCAGTGGCTGGGCGGCATCACTGCGTGCCAGATGGAAGGTGGCGTACCACACCGCCACCAGCGCCAGCACCAGCATCAGCGCAAACGGCAGGCGGGCGGCCAACGCCGGGTCCAGCCAGGGCCGGGTCAGCAGGATGGCGCCGGCGCCTATCCAGTGCGGCAGCAGCGCGTCACCGCTGGGCACACCACCCAGTGCCGGGGCCAGCCACGCGGCGCGGCCATCGGCCAGGGCCAGCATCTGGCCAAAGGCGTTCAGGTCAGCACCGCGCCAGGGGTCACGCCCCACCAACCCCGGCAGCACGTAGGCGGCGCAGAACAGCAACAAGGCCAGGCGTGGCAGCCGCTGTGCGGCGGCCTGGGTCACCAGGGCGGGGTTGGGCGTAGGTGTGGAGCTTGGGGTCACTGACAAAAGTGCTCAGCCATGAAAAAGGGCAGCCTGGGCTGCCCTTGGTCGACACCGGCGCTGGACAACATCCAGCGTCACCGTGAGCGGTGCGGGTGTCCGCCGCGTTGTCGGAAATTACGCCGAAGCAGCCTTCTTGTTGATGCCGAGGCTGGCAAACTTGTTGCGGAACTTCTCGACCCGGCCGCCCAGGCTGTCCACGCTTTTTTGCGTGCCGGTGTAGAACGGATGGGTTTCGCTGGTGGTTTCCAGCTTGACCAGCGGCAGGTCACGGCCGTCGTCCATCTTGACCATTTCCTTGGTGTTCACGGTCGAGCGGGTGACGAACTTAAAACCGTTCGACAAGTCCACGAAGCAAACGTCGCGGTAGTTGGGGTGAATGCCTTCTTTCATGCCGGTGCCTTTTATTCAATATGGCTTGTTGTCGGGAGCCACATGGCACCATGCCACGCACTTGCCGCAAGCGCAAAACTGTAGATTGTAGCCTGGCAGGCAGGGGCGATCAGCCGCCGCGCCGCATCATGTCAAAGAAGTCGAGGTTGTTTTTGCTCGCCTTCATCTTGTCTAGCATAAACTCCATCGCCTCGATCTCGTCCATGTTGTAGAGCAGCTTGCGCAAGATCCAGGTCTTTTGCAGGATCTCGGGCTTGAGCAACAGCTCTTCGCGCCGGGTGCCGCTCTTGTTGATCAGGATGGACGGGTACACGCGCTTTTCAGCCATCCTGCGGTCCAGGTGGATCTCGCAGTTGCCGGTGCCCTTGAACTCTTCGTAGATCACCTCGTCCATGCGGCTGCC
>JANPOW010000449.1:0-1591 GCA_031428185.1 Betaproteobacteria bacterium
GCTTGATGTGCGGCCATTCATCCAAGGTCAAGCCCTGGGCCTTGTGCGTCATGATCCACGGGAAGATGGCGATGTCGGCAATGCTGTAAGCATCCCCTGCCACATGGGCGCCGGTGTGGCCCAACTGGGTGTTGAGCACGCCGTAGAGCCGGCGTGTTTCGCGGTCATAACGCTCAATCGCATAGGCTATTTTCTCGGTGGCGTAGAGCTTGAAGTGGCCATGCTGGCCCAGCATCGGCCCCAGGCCGCCCATCTGCCACATCAGCCAGGGCAGCACCGCGTGGCGGCCACGCCAGTCAGTGGGCATCAGGTGGCCGGTCTTGTCGGCCAGGTACAGCAGCATGGCGCCGCTCTCAAAGCTGCTGAACGCTGCACCACCACCGGGTGGGTCATGGTCCACCAGCGCGGGGATGCGGTTGTTGGGCGAAAGCGCCAAAAACTCGGGTTCGAACTGCTCACCGCGGCCAATGTTGACCGGTTTGACGGTGTAGGGCAGGCCCAGTTCTTCCAGCGCGATGCTGATCTTCCAGCCGTTGGGCGTGGGCCAGTAGTACAGGTCGATCATGGGTTCTCCACAACGGTGGCCGGTGGCCGATGCGCCTGGCGCACCGGTGACAGCGAAGGCTTGAGGCTAACGCGAAACTGGCGCTAGAGGACATCCGCATGCAGCCCAGCGTCAGCCATCCAACCGGCCATCCAACCGGACAACCACAGCGCACGCCACAGCGCACGCCACACAGCGCGCCACACAGTACATCAGGCCCGCCTACCCGTGCCAGCCTGGCGCCCACCGCGCTAATCGATAGCGATCACCCGGCCGTGCTTGCCTTTGCGCAACAGCATGCCCGAGGCAGCAGCCCGCGCGACCGGGCCGTGGCACTGGCGCTGGCGGTGCGGGACGGTTTTCGCTATGACCCGTACCGCTGTGACCTGTCGCCGCAAGGCATGCGGGCCAGCGCGGTGCTGGCCCAGGGCGTGGGCTGGTGTGTGCCCAAGGCCACCTTGCTGGCAGCGGTGTGCCGGGCCGCCGGCATCCCGGCCCGGCTGGGCTTTGCCGATGTGCGCAACCACCTCAGCACCGAGCGCATGCGCCAGAGCATGCAGACCGACACCTTTTACTGGCACGGCTACACCGAGATCTGGCTTGGCGGCGCCTGGCGCAAGGCCACACCGGCCTTCAACCTGAGCCTGTGCCAGAAGTTCGGCCTGCGGCCGCTGGACTTTGACGGTGTGGCCGATTCCATCTACCACCCGTTTGATGTGGCCGGCAACCGCCACATGGAATACGTGGCGCAGCGCGGATCGTTTGATGACCTGCCGCTGGCGCAAATCATGCGGGACTTTGAGTGCCACTACCCACGCTGGATGGCCAGCCTGGCGCAGCCACAGGCGGCGGGTCTGCAGGCGGGTCTGCAGGCGGGTCTGCAGGCGGATCTGCAGGCAGATTTCCAGGCGGATTTCCAGGCCGATGTTGAGCGAGAAGTCGCACATACGCCATCAACACCGGCTGCCGGGCGGGCCGCATGAGCAGCGCCGAAGGCCACAGCTTCAACGTGCAGCGCGAGGCCATCGTGGTGCCCGACGGCTTCAA
>JANPOW010000450.1:0-1502 GCA_031428185.1 Betaproteobacteria bacterium
CCGGCGTTTTCATCAAAATCTGCCGCCAGCGTGGCCACCGGCCCCTCAAAGCGCAATTTCCAGTGGCGGTACTGGGCAGGGTTGGTCTGGTAGTTGACGCGGTCGGACGTGCTCATGGGGGGTCTCCAAGAAAAGCAAACAACGGCATGGGGTGAACTTGATGCACGCAGTATTGTGCATTTCTTCTCACAGGTCAAGCACTTTAATGCATCTCTTCTTGACGGAATCAGCAGCCTCATGTCAGCGCCTGCTGCAACTGCACCCGCCACCGGCTATTGGTCAGCGGGCCGTGCAGCTCGGGGTTGCGCCAAGCACGTTGCGGGCCGGGTCATCAGCGCACAGGCGGCTGGCCGTCGCTGGCAACACATCGCCCAGTGTTAACCCAGGATAGGCATTATAGTGCTTGACATCGTTGCGCACGGGTTCTATCGTTCATACAAGCACAATAATTCATCTTGCCAGGCTTCGCAAGCTGGCAAGTCGGCAAATCACCGGCCGGGCCGGTGGCGGTGGCGCGTTGGGCGGCTTGCGGGCCCTCAACTCCTACCATCGGCGTGGCGCCGTGCAGGCCGGCACCAGTGCCTTGGCCGCGCTGGGCTGAGCGCTTGCGGCCTGCAACAAGAACCACCAGGAGACACCCCATGAGCCCCTTGCCGCTGAACCCACAGTCCGGCGTTGCGCCGCCGCCCGATGCCTTCAACATCGCGCAGCACCTGCTGGCCGCCAATGCCGAACGCGGCAGCAAAAACGCCTTTGTTGACGATGCCGGCGCGCTCAGCTACGCCGACCTGGCCGACCGGGTGCGCCGCCTGGCCACCGGCTTGCGCGCCCTGGGCATCAAGCGTGAAGAACGGGTGCTGCTGCTGATGCAGGACGTGACCGACTGGCCGGTGGTCTTTCTCGGCGCCATCTACGCCGGGGTGGTGCCGGTGGCCGTCAACACCTTGCTGACCGCCGACGACTACGCCTACATGCTGGAGCACTCGCGCGCGCAAGCCGTGCTGGTGTCGGGCGCCGTGCTGCCCGCGCTAAAAGCCGCGCTGACCCGCTGCGACCATGAGGTACACAAGGTGGTGGTCTCGCGCCCGGTGGCGCCGCTGGACTTTGGCGAGATCAGCCTGGAGGCCTTCATCGACCAGCACGCGCCGCTGCCCCGCCCTGCCGCCACCCAGGCTGACGACCCGGCCTTCTGGCTCTATTCGTCAGGCTCCACCGGCCGGCCCAAGGGCACGGTGCATTCACACGCCAACCCCTATTGGACCTGTGAGCTGTACGCCAAGGCGCTGTTGGGCCTGACACAAAACGACATCTGCTTTTCTGCCGCCAAGCTGTTTTTTGCCTACGGCCTGGGCAACGGGTTGACATTCCCGATGAGCGTGGGTGCCACCGTGCTGCTGATGCCAGAGCGGCCCACACCCGACGCCACCTTCATGCGCCTGACCGGCCAGGTGGGTGGCCTGCAGCCCACGGTGTTTTTTGGCGCCCCCACCGGCTTTGCCGGC
>JANPOW010000451.1:0-3445 GCA_031428185.1 Betaproteobacteria bacterium
CAGGGCCGTCATCGGCAGCGCCGCCAGCGGGCGGCAAACCCAGGCTGACCAGGCCGACACCACGGCGCAAGGCCTGGGCCGGGTAGTGGCGCAAAAAGGCCTGCTTGTCGCGCAGGCTGCGGGCCAGGGCCTGCAGCGCGGGCTCGGCGCTGGTGGCGGGACCGGCCGGCTGCACCGGCGCAGCGGGGTCGGCGGCCGGGCCGTGCTGGTCCCAGTGTTCACCCAGGCGGGCCAGCAGGTGGTCTACCAAGCGGTGGCGCTGGGCCAGGCTGGCGGCGCTGTCGGCAGGCTGGTCTGCGCTCTGGCCGCGCAGGTCGTCTGCCAGCACCGCGCTGGCGTCGCCGGTCACATTCCACGGGTTGGCCGACAGTTGCTGCACGGCCACCTGGTGCGCGGCCAGCGGGCGGCGGCGCACGGTGTCGAGTTGCAGCGCGCCGCCCTCATCCGGCACGGCCTGGGCAAAGCTGGCGCGGCTGCTGCCATCGGTGAAGGACAACAACTGGCCCACCCCGCCCAGCAGTGCATGCTGGTTGGCCAGCAGTTGGTCAAACACCAGCAAATAGGCCTTGAGCTGGCGTGCCCAGGCCTGCCTGGCCGGCGCTGTGTTGCTGGACACACCACCCACGCCCACACCGTAAGCCACCGGCAAGTGGTGGGCGATGGACAGGTAACGCGCCACCTGGCGGTTACGGCCCACCGGTGCCGGGATGTCACGCGCGGCGCCGTTGGCCTGCGGCGCACGGGCGCTGCGGCGCAAGCGCGCCTCAAACAGCTTGCGGGCGCTGGCGCGGGTGCTGTCGTGGTCGACGCGCAAGCCACGCCGCTCCAGTTTGAGATTGGAGCCTGTGAGGTCAAAACTGGCGCTGCGTTGGGGGTCGATGGCCAGCAGCCAGTCGCGGCTGACCGCGCCATCGCGCACAAAGCCCAGGCTCTTGACGGCGGCCACGCCGGGCACCGCCATCACCACCTGGATCAGGTCAGACAGGCGCACCGTGCTGCGTTGGCCGGCGGCGGCCCAATCGGCGGGGTCAATGAAACCGCTGTCCAGCAGTGGGCCCTCGAAGATCTGGTCCACCCGCCAGCCGCGCTGCAGCATGTCGGCCAGGCTGCGGAAGGGCAGCGCCGGCGCCAGGTGGCCGGCCACCGCCTGGTAAACCGCTGCCAGCAACGCGGTGGGGTCATGGCCGGGCTGCACCTCGATGGACCCGTCCAGCGCCACGGCTTGCGGGTCCAGCACGCTGATGCGGGCCACATCGGTGCCCAGGCCGCGCCACTGCAGCAGGCGCTGCGCGGTGTTGCGCACCAGGCTGCTGCCGTCCACGTCCTCCCCCAGGCCGGATTTGTCAATCACCACCTGCAGCAGGCCCAGCGGGCGCAGGCTGGACAGGTTGGGGCTACTGCCCACGCCCGCGCCAGCCGCTGCGCCACCCGGCGCAGCCGCAGCACTGCCTGCCGGCAAGCCACTGAGCAGGCCTTGTGCCGCGTCGTGCCAGCCCAGGGCCTCGTCCAGCGGGCGCACCCAGGCGTTGCGCACGCCGGGCAAATCCACCACCAGCTTGCGCAAATCGTCCAGCGTGACGGCTGCACTGGGCAGCACTTGCGCGGGGGTGAACAGGCCGCTGGTGCGGTCAACGTCCCCAGCCCCAGCCCCAGCACCGGCACCGGCACCGGCCAGCAGGTCGGGCAGGCTGTAGTCGGTGCGGTAGCCCAAATCGGTCAGCGCGTAACACAGCGCCTCCAGCAGGGTGATGCCGGGGTCGTGGGTGTTGTGATCGGTCCAGTTGCTGCCGGACAGGCGCTGCAACAAGCGCACGCCCTCGTCCCGCAGGGTGGCAAAGTCAAGCAGCGGGTTGGCGGCTTGCGGCATGGTGTGCTGGGCTGCTGAGCGTGCTGGCAATGGACGCGTCGGGCTTGGCTTGGGGCCGCTGGCGATCAGGCCACCGCCGGGCCGCGCCCGTCCAGCGTGTCCAGCCGGTTGGCCAGCTCCTGGATGGCGTTGATCAGCACCGGCACCAGGCTGTTGTAGGCAATGCCCAGGCGGCTGTCGGCCCGGCTTGGGTCGTCGGCAAACACGGCTTCGTCCAGCACGGCTTGCACGTCTTGCGCCACCAGGCCCAGCGCCCTGCGCTCATGGGCCATGTCGTTCCAGCGGAAGGACACCGGCTTCAAGCGCCGCACCTCGGCCAGGCCGTAGCGCAGCGGGGCAATGTCGTGTTTGGCGCGTTGGTCAGAGTTGTTGATGAAGGTGCCGTTGACGGTTAAAAAATCCCACACCGCCACCCGCCGCGCCAGCCCTGCTGCAGGGCCGGTGGTGCGGCCCAGAATCATCAGCGCGTTGAAGTTGCGGGCGTTCTCGATGGCCGCAAAGCCCGGCGCATTGCCGATGCCGCTGTGGTCGTGGTCGGTCTTGGTGAAGTAGATGTCGGAGTTGCCGGCAAAGATGTTGCCCGCCACGTCCAGCTTGGCACCCGGCGTGCGGGTGCCGATGCCCACATTGCCCGAGGCCATCAGTGCGATGTGGTCGTCGGCGTCGTTGGCAATGCCGATCTCCAGCGTGCAGGCCTCGCCGCTGCGGGCAAAGTTGCGGATGTAGGCGGTGTCGCCGCCACCACCGGCGGCATCCGACGGGAAGCGGATACCGCTGTTCGCGTCCGCGCCGAACGACGGCATGATCGCGCCGCCGCGCACCTCCAACCGCGCGCGGGGGTCAAAACAGCCCATGCCGATGTTGCCGTTGCCGTCTAGCACCAGGTCGGTGAAGGTCCAGGGCTCGCGGATGAAATACATGCGGTTTTCGTTGACGTGGATGGCCCAGTCGTTGTGCTCGGTGTCGATGAAATCGAGTTGCGGTGCGTTGCCCTTGAGCACCAGCGCGCCGCCGGCCGTGAGGCCGCTGCTGCTGTCCTTGACGCTGTTGTTGTTGCCCACCACCTTGACGGTGCCCAGCACCTCCAGCCTGGCTTCGGGCGTGACGGTGCCCACGCCCAGGTTGCCGGTGGTCTGATCAATGAACAGCCGGGCCGCTCCGCCGCCATCCACCAGGCCAAAACCAGCCCGTGCGGTTTGTGGGTTACGCGGGTCACTGCGGGGGCTGAGTGCCAGCGTCCAGGCCGGGCCGGGGTCACTGAAGTTGCGGTAAAAATTGATCGCCTTTTTCTGGCTGGCTTCGTCGCCATCAGCCTGCACGCTGAGCGGTTCACCGGGCGGTTTGGCAATGCCGTCATCGCGCTGGTTGAGTGCAGCGGCCACCAATTCCTCAAAGTTGCTGGCCGTGGGCACTGCGTTCTTGACGAAGTAGCTCTTCAGGGTGTCGCGGCCGGTCTTGTCGATCTTCATGGTGGGTCTCCTGCGGCGGTGCGGGTTGTTGCGGTAGAGGCAATGGTCAGGCGGTGCGGCGGTGCGGCGGCGTGACGGCGTGGCGTTGGGGCGTTGGGGCGTTGGGGCG
>JANPOW010000452.1:0-21485 GCA_031428185.1 Betaproteobacteria bacterium
GCTGCTTGCAGCGGCCCGGCCGGGGTCAGATCTGGTCGAAGTTGGCTGGTGGCCGCAGCACCCACTGCTGGGCCATTGCATCCAGCAACCGGTCGACACTGCTGCTGACCAACAACACGTCCATCTGGTCTGCGCCCATAAAGCCTTCTGCCACCGCGTGCTTCAAGAAAGCCAGCATCGGTGCCCAGTAGTCGGCCGTGTCCAGCAGGCCTAGCGGCCGGCTGTGGTAGCCCAGGTGGCGCCAGGTCCACACTTCAAACAGTTCTTCAAACGTGCCGATGCCACCCGGCATCGCGATGAAGCCGTCTGAGCGCTCGGCCATCAGCTGTTTGCGCTCATGCATGGTGCGCACCACATGCAACTCGCTCAAGCCAGCATGGCCCACCTCCAACTGCATCAGTGACTCGGGGATCACACCCACCACCCGGCCGCCAGCCGCCAAAGTGGCATCGGCCACAGTGCCCATCAGGCCGGCACGCCCACCGCCATACACCAGTTGCCAGCCGCGTTTGCCGATGGCGGTGCCCAGTGCTTGTGCCAAGGTCTTGTAGGCCGGCTGGTTGCCCATCCGGGACCCGCAGTACACGCAGATCGACAGCGCCGGGGTCAGCGGGCCATCACTGGCTTGGTGGTGCGGCATCAGCAACTCAATTCTTTTTGGGTGGCAGTGCGGGGCGCCAGTCCACCACCTGGGTGCCACACACCGCGTCATGCCAGAACTGGCGGTCAGGCCGTAGCCACGCCAGGCCAGCGTAGGCCAGCACCCCCGCCAGCGTCACACCGGTGAGCGCGGCGCCACCCTGCAGGCCGGCCAGGTATGCCGTGCCCCAAGCCGGCACAAACCACAACCAGGCCAGCAGATAGCGTTGCAGCGCCAGCCACTGGCTCAGCGGTTGGCCGTCATTGCGCAGTACACGCAGATGCCAGGCTTTCATCGCCACGGTCTGGCCGCTACGCGACCAGAACCAGGCGAAGTAGATGGCCAGCACCACAAACAGAAACGCCTGCATGCCAACTTTGCCGTGCAGCGCGTGGCGCTGCTGGGTCAAGGTGGAAAACAGGTAGCCGGCTGCCATCAGCACGCCAAACAGCAGCACGCCTTCATAAACAAACGCCGCAAGCCGGCGGCCCAGGCCGGGCAGCGGTGAGTGTGATGATTGTGCGGCCGCTAGTGGCGTCTGCGCTGCTATCGGTGCTTGCTGCCCGGCGCTGCCGGCATCAAGCTGCTGGTCAGCGGTGGCCCGGCCTTCAGCCGTCATGGCGGTTGCGGCGTGGACGCAGCGGCCTGTGGTCCGCTTTGCGGCAGCAGGGTGGTCCGGTCGACCTGCCCGGCCTTGGCCGCAATCTTGGGCTGCCCGGGCCGGTGGTGGGCCGGCGGCTCTACCGGAATTGTCATCAGCGTGGTGGTTGCACCGGGCTTGGCCTGCACCAATGTGGGTGCAACCGGCTTGGTCAATGGGGTGGACAAACCCGCCACCGGCGCACCAGCCGCTTTGGGTTGGTTGGCCACCGCTGCACCAGCCGCAGGCTTGCGGGCGGCTTCGTCACCGGGCCGCTGCCGGTCGGCCAGTGCACGCCGCTCGTCATCGGGCAAGGCTTTGTAGGCCTCCCAGTGGGCCTGCTTTTGCTCGGGCGAGAACTGTTTGGACTCCTGGAACGACAACCGCGCACGGCCGCGCTCAGTGGGCGTCATGCGTGCCCATTCGGCCATGCGCTCCTGCACCCGCTGCTGGTCACTCACTGGCATGGACGGAAACCGCGCGGCCACCTCAAGCCACTTGGATTTGCGCGCTGCGTCCAGCGTTGCCCAGTCACGTGCCAGCGGTGCCAACGTGGTGCGCTGCGTCGCGCTCAAACTGCCCCAGGATGGGCCACCTGCCGCTGCTGGCGCTGCGGCTGAAGCGGCAATCCTTGCCCCAGGCGCAGACGCCAGACCTTGGGCGCCAGCCAACCCGGCCACCGCGCCAAGTACGGCTGCGAGGGCAATCGGCTGGTACCGCAGACTGGAAATCTTTGCGCTCACACCGCTATCTGGGGTCAAGGCAGTTCGGCGCTGCGCAGGAATTCGGTGAAACCGGGATCTCCGTACGCAGCAGGGGGCAATTCGTCGGCCAGCAAGGCGCTGTCGATCTCGGCCGCTGCAGAAATCTGCTCAAAATCATGGTGGTGCTGGATCAGCACCAAACCCGCAACCAGCACGACCAGCGGAAGCGCCGACGCCAGGCGCAACCAGACTGAGGGTGGCCCACCCAACACCGCAGCGCGACCTGCGCCGCCCAAGACTGGAGAGGCAACCACAGGTGCCGCGGCACGTCGCGCCTGGGCTGCACGTGCAAGTGCTCGCTCGCGGCCAAAGCGCAGGCGCTCGGTGATGTCGTGTGGCAAATCGTCTGCGCTGAGTGTCAGCAGTGAGGTGACGCGCAACGCCAGATGACCTTCAAGTGACGCTGTCGCTGTCGATGCCAGCAATACCGGCTGTGGATGATTGGTCTGGTTCACGGCGTGATTCCCTTGGTTCGAAGTGCCTTGGCCAACGCATGGACAGCCCGTGAGCAATGTGTCTTCACACTGCCCTCGGAACAACCCATGACCGATGCCGTTTCGGCAACGTCAAGCTCTTCCCAGTAACGCAGCAGAAAGGCCTCTCGTTGACGTGCAGGCAGCTCAGCCACCTGCGCTTCGATCAAAAGCAAGATTTGTGACCGCGACACGGTGTCGGCCGCACTCTCGGCGCCCAGCATGCCATCGGCGGACTCCAGGCTCTCCAGCAAATCAAAGTCACCATCGCCACCGGGGGTGTCGAAATCGGACATGTTCTGCAGCACCGAGTTCCGCACCTTGAGGCGACGGAACCAGTCCATCGTGGCGTTGGACAGGATGCGCTGAAACAGCAGCGGCAACTCAGCGGGCGGGCGGTCGGCGTACTTGTCCGCCAGGCGGATCATTGAATCCTGCACCACGTCGAGCGCCGCATCCTCATCGCGCACCGCATACACGGTGCGCTTGAAGGCTCGCTTTTCGACGCTCTTGAGGAAATCGGAAAGTTCTTTGTCGCTCGCCAAGGCTTGAATCCGAGGCGCCAGAGGGGTGGCGCACGGTCCCGATGCAGCCCATGATTATGTCACTTCATCATCTGTGTACCGCCGCGCCGGCGGGTTCTTGGCGCAACTGATGCGACAATGCTGCTTCGCACAAAGCGTCACTGGTCTCAAGCGGACCCGCCTACCCCAGGGGCCCAGTTTTTGATCGCGCAGGCTCTGAGTCCACCCCACAAGGGTGCGAGGAGGCGCACCGATGGATTTTCGTCAGAGAAATTCACAGAGGTTCCAAATGGAAATGTCTAGCGCGGAAATCAAGCGTGCCCAGGCGTCACTGACGTCGGCACCGCCGCAAACCCAATCCCCGGCCCAATCGTCCACGATTGCACCTGAGTTGAACGGCTCGGAGATCCTGGTCCGCTGCCTGCAGGCAGAAAACGTCAAGTTCATTTGGGGCTACCCCGGCGGGGCAGTGCTCTACATCTACGACGCGCTGTACAAGCAGCAGACCATCGAGCATGTGCTGGTCCGCCATGAGCAGGCTGCGGTGCATGCTGCTGACGGCTACGCCCGCGCCACCGGCGAGGTGGGTGTGGCGCTGGTCACCAGCGGCCCGGGTGTGACGAATGCCATCACCGGCATTGCCACGGCCTACATGGATTCGATCCCGATGGTGATCATCACCGGGCAGGTGCCAACCCCGGCCATCGGCCTGGACGCCTTCCAGGAATGCGACACCGTGGGCATCACCCGCCCGATCGTGAAGCACAACTTCCTGGTCAAGGATGTGCGCGATCTGGCGCTGACGCTGAAAAAAGCCTTCCACATTGCCCGCACCGGCCGGCCCGGCCCGGTGGTGGTGGACATCCCCAAGGATGTGTCGCAAAAGACCTGTGCTTTCTCCTACCCCGACAAAGTGGAGATGCGCTCGTACAACCCGGTCAAGAAGGGCCACGGCGGCCAGATCCGCAAGGCCATGCAGTTGCTGCTGGCGGCCAAGCGGCCCTACATCTACACCGGAGGTGGGGTGATCCTGGGCAATGCCTCGGCCGAATTGCGTGAGCTGGCGGCGTTGCTGGGCTTCCCTTGCACCAACACGCTGATGGGGCTGGGCGCCATGCCGGCATCTGATCCCAAGTTTTTGGGCATGCTGGGCATGCATGGCACCTATGAGGCCAACATGACCATGCAGCACTGCGATGTGCTGCTGGCCGTGGGCGCGCGCTTTGATGACCGGGTGATCGGCAACCCGAAGCACTTTGCCTCGGTGGAACGCAAGATCATCCATGTCGACATCGACCCGTCGTCGATCTCCAAGCGTGTCAAGGTCGACATTCCCATCGTGGGTGACACCAAAGACGTGCTGCTGGAGATGATTGCCTACGTCAAGGAGTCGCAGGTCAAGCCCGACACCCACGCGCTGGCCGGCTGGTGGGGCCAGATCAACGAATGGCGCAAGCGAGACTGCTTGGCCTACAAAGGCAGCGACGAGGTCATCAAGCCGCAGTTTGTGGTGCAGACGCTGTGTGAGCTGACCCGCGACATCGACAGCTACATCACCAGCGACGTGGGCCAGCACCAGATGTGGGCGGCGCAGTACTACCGGTTCGAACAGCCACGGCGCTGGATCAACTCCGGCGGCCTGGGCACCATGGGCGTGGGCTTGCCGTACGCCATGGGCATCAAGCTGGCCAAGCCGGAATCGGAGGTGTTTTGCATCACCGGTGAGGGCTCGATCCAGATGTGCATTCAAGAGCTGTCCACTTGCCAGCAATACAACACGCCGGTCAAGATCATCTCGCTGAACAACCGCTATTTGGGCATGGTGCGGCAGTGGCAGCAGCTGGATTACGGCAGCCGCTATTCGCACAGTTATATGGATGCGCTGCCTGATTTTGTGAAGCTGGCCGAGGCGTATGGCCACATCGGCCTGAAGATTGAAAAGCCGTCCGAGGTAGAGCCGGCGCTCAAGGAACTGATCCGATTGAAAGACCGCACGGTCTTTTTGGATGTGCGCACCGACCGGACCGAAAACGTCTGGCCCATGGTGCAGGCCGGCAAGGGCATCAGCGAGATGCTGCTGGGGTCCGAGGACTTGTGAGCCTTTGAAGGCGCTGGGCGAACCCGTTGTCACCGCGACGGGCGCGGCCCAGCGCCGGATCTGGCATCACGCACTTTGGCACCACATACCGGACGTTCTGTCTGACCTTATCAACCAGGCTGTGCCAAGCGCCGTCGGTTACCGCCGCCGGTCTGAAGAGCCCCGCCACCAGGACTGATCATGAGACACATCATTGCCGTGCTGCTCGAAAACGAGCCGGGCGCACTGTCGCGCGTCGTTGCGCTGTTCTCTGCCCGCGGCTACAACATCGAGAGCCTGACGGTGGCGCCCACCGAAGACCCGTCCTTGTCACGCATGACCATCGTCACCGCGGGCTCGGACGACGTGATCGAGCAGATCACCAAGCACCTGAACCGCCTGATCGAGGTGGTCAAGGTGGTGGACCTGACCGAAGGCAGCTTCACCGAGCGTGAACTGATGTTGATCAAGGTGCGTGCGGTGGGCAAGGAGCGTGAGGAGATGAAGCGCATGGCCGACATCTTCCGCGGCCGCATCATTGACGTGACCGAAAAAAGCTACACGCTGGAACTGACCGGCGACGCCGGCAAGCTCGACGCCTTTATTGAAGGCATAGACCGCAGCGCCATTCTTGAAACCGTGCGCACCGGTGCCAGCGGCATCGGCCGCGGCGAGCGCATCCTGAGAGTTTGACCCACCCCCGAAGGCGGCCCTGCGGCCACCTTCCCCCTCAAGGGGGCGACGCCAACGGCCCGGCTCAGCCGGATCCGTGGCGCCCACTTGACGGGAACAGCCAGACCCGTTTTCACCATTCACACCCAAGGAAACACCATGAAAGTCTATTACGACAAAGACGCCGATCTGAGCCTGATCAAGGGCAAGAACGTCACCATCATCGGCTATGGCTCACAAGGTCATGCCCACGCGCAAAACCTGAACGATTCGGGTGTCAAGGTCACGGTGGGCCTGCGCAAGGGCGGCGCGTCCTGGTCCAAGGCCGAGAAAGCCGGGCTGAAAGTGACTGAAATCGCCGATGCGGTGAAGACGGCTGACGTGGTGATGATCCTGCTACCTGACGAGCAGATCGCCGCGGTCTACAACGCGGAGGTGGCCGCCAATATGAAGGCCGGTGCGTCGCTGGCGTTTGCCCACGGCTTCAACGTGCATTACGGCCAGGTTGTGCCACGCGAGGACATTGATGTGTGGATGGTTGCGCCCAAGGCCCCCGGCCACACCGTGCGCAACACCTACACCCAGGGTGGTGGCGTGCCGCATCTGATCGCTGTGCATGCCGACAAAACCGGCAAGGCGCGTGACCTGGCGCTGAGCTACGCAGCGGCCAATGGGGGTGGCAAGGCCGGCATCATCGAGACCAACTTCCGCGAAGAAACCGAGACCGACCTGTTCGGTGAACAAGCGGTGCTGTGCGGTGGCACGGTGGAGCTGATCAAGGCTGGCTTCGAGACGCTGGTGGAAGCCGGCTACGCACCCGAAATGGCCTACTTCGAGTGCCTGCATGAGCTCAAGCTGATCGTTGACCTGATTTATGAAGGCGGTATCGCCAACATGAACTACTCGATCAGCAACAACGCCGAATACGGTGAGTACGTGACCGGCCCCAAGATCGTCACGTCGGAGACCAAAAAGGCCATGCAGCAGTGCCTGAAGGACATCCAGACCGGTGAATACGCCAAGAGCTTCATCCTGGAAAACAAGGCCGGTGCGGCCACGTTGATCTCGCGCCGCCGCCTGACCGAAGAGCACCAGATTGAAGTGGTGGGCGAGAAGCTGCGCGCGATGATGCCGTGGATCAAGGCCAACAAGCTGGTCGACAAGAGCCGCAACTGATCGCTGGTTTTTACCAACTCAAAAGGCCGCTTGCGCGGCCTTTTTTGATGTGATGACCGCCTTGCGCGGCTTTTTTTGATCCGGCGCGCTGGGCGGGCTGCGCTGAGCTTTTCCGTCTGTGCCCTGCGTTATGCTGCCCGCATGAATGAATCTCCCGATTCCGGCGAGGAGCCGGATGCCCCCGAAGCACCGCCGCGGCCTCGCCGCAAGGGCATTTATGTGCTGCCCAACCTGTTCACCCTGGCCGCGTTATTCGGTGGCTTTTATGCGGTGGTGATGGCGATGGATGGCCGCTTTGACAACGCTGCCATTGGCGTGTTTTGCGCCATGGTGCTGGACAGCCTGGACGGCCGCGTGGCGCGCATGACCAACACCCAAAGCGCCTTTGGTGAGCAGATGGACAGCTTGTCGGACATGGTCAGCTTTGGCGCCGCGCCGGCGCTCATCGTCTACGAATGGGCGCTGAAAGGACTTGGCAAAGCCGGCTGGGCGGCGGCGTTTGTGTACTGTGCCTGCGCGGCGCTGCGGCTGGCACGCTTCAACACCAACATCGGCGTGGTGGACAAGCGGTTTTTCCAAGGCCTGCCCAGCCCGGCTGCTGCCGCGCTGGTTACCGGTTTTATCTGGATCATGGACGACGCGGGTTTTCGTGAGGGCGTGCGCGCCATCCCCTGGCTGGTGTGGACCACCTGGGCGCTGACGATTTTTGCCGGCCTGACGATGGTGACCAACGTGCCGTTTTACAGCTTCAAGGATTTTGGCCTGAAGCGCTCGGTGCCGTTTGTCACGCTGGTGGCCATTGCGCTGGGCATGGCGCTGATCAGCCAGCATGTGCCGGGCATGCTGTTTGGCCTGTTCATGCTGTACGGCCTGTCGGGCTACGGCATGTACATCTACCGCCGCATGAAAGGCAAGCCGGTGAGCGTGATCGCCACGTCCACCGACGAGCCCGACGAGCGTGGCCTGCACCGTTGACCACTGACCACAACCGCGTGCTACATTTCAACGTTATGACGTTCAATTCAGCCACCGCCTCGACCGCAGCCCGTGCTGCGGCCGCGCTGCTACTAGGGGTGCATCAGGCGCGCTGATCGTCCACGGCTCACAGTTTCGGATCGACGGCCCGCCTTGCGCAACGCAGCGGGCCGTTTCCATTTCCGGAACCCGATGTTGTCTCAGCCCACATGCTGCGCTGCAAACCAGCCCTACCAGGAGATTTCCATGCCCATGCTTGACCAGCCTGCCAGCAAATACCGCGCTTTTGCACCCATCCGCCTGACCGACCGCAGCTGGCCCGATGCGGTGCTGAGCCGCCCGCCGCTGTGGTGCAGCGTGGACCTGCGCGACGGCAACCAGGCGCTGATTGAGCCGATGGACCCGGCGCGCAAGCTGCGCATGTTTGAGGCGCTGGTGCGCATTGGTTTCAAGCAGATTGAGGTGGGTTTTCCGTCCGCGTCGCAAGCCGATTTTGATTTTGTGCGCCAGTTGATCGACCAGCAACTGATCCCGGCCGACGTGACCATCCAGGTGCTGACCCAGGCGCGTGACCACCTGATCAGCCGCACCTTTGAAGCGCTGGTGGGCGTGCCACGCGCCATCGTCCACCTCTACAACGCCACCGCGCCGGTGATGCGCCGGGTGGTGCTGGGGCTGGATGAAGACGGCATTGTTGAGCTGGCCACCAGCCACGCCGCCATGCTGCGTGACATGGCCGCCAAACAGCCTGGCACCGACTGGACGTTTGAGTATTCGCCCGAGATGTTCTCGGGCACTGAGCTGGCTTTCAGCAAGCGGGTGGTGGACGCAGTGACTGCCACCTGGCAGCCCACACCGGCGCGGCCCTGCATCATCAACCTGCCGTCCACGGTGGAGTGCTCTACCCCCAACAGTTATGCCGACATGATCGAGTGGATGCACCGCCATTTGCAGCGGCGTGATTGCATCGTGTTGTCGCTGCACCCGCACAATGATCGCGGCACCGGCACCGCAGCGGCCGAACTGGGCTTGATGGCCGGTGCGGACCGGGTGGAAGGCTGCTTGTTTGGCAACGGTGAGCGCACCGGCAATGTGGACGTTGTCAACCTGGCGTTGAACCTGTACACCCAAGGTGTGCATCCGGCGCTGGATTTCTCTGACATCGACGACATTCGCCGCACGGTGGAGCACTGCAACCAACTGCCGGTGCATCCACGCCATCCGTATGTGGGTGACCTGGTCTACACCTCGTTTTCAGGATCACACCAGGACGCGATCAAGAAGGCGTTTGCGGCCCGCCGTGAGGGCGATATCTGGGACATGCCCTACCTGCCCATCGACCCCAAAGACCTGGGCCGCAGCTATGACGCGGTGATCCGGGTCAACAGCCAATCCGGCAAAGGCGGCATCGCCTATTTGCTGGAAGCCGACTACGGACTGGAGTTGCCGCGCCGGCTGCAGATCGAGTTTTCGTCCTCGGTGCAAGCGGTGATGGACAGCCAGGGCCGTGAGCTGACAGCCGCTGACATCTGGGCTTTGCTGGAGGCCGAATACCGGCTGGGCAGCGACGCGGTGCAGGTGGACCACCAGCGCATCACCGAGCAGGACGACGGCCGCGTTGCACTGGCCGCCACGCTGCGGGTGGGCGGCCAGGTGCTGACGGTGCAGGGTGTTGGCGCCGGCCCGGTGGCCGCGTTTGTGGACGGCCTGCAGCAGGCCACCGGCTGCACGGTGGCGGTGCTGGACTACCACGAACACGCCATCGGCAGTGGCGCGCAGGCCCGCGCAGCGGCCTATCTGGAGCTGCGTATCGGCGACACGCGCACGCTGTTTGGCGTGGGCATTGATGCCAACATCGTCACCGCCTCCATGAAGGCCGTGATGTCTGGCCTGCTGCGCTGCGGCCTGCCGCTCACGCTGGCTGCAACCACCGCCTGATCTGCCCGCCTGACACCCCCGCACCGCCCGACCGGAGAACTCGCCCATGACCGACAAACTCATCATCTTCGACACCACTTTGCGCGACGGTGAGCAATCGCCCGGTGCGTCCATGACGCGCGACGAAAAGTTGCGCATCGCGCGCCAGCTGGAGCGGCTGCGGGTGGACGTGATCGAGGCCGGTTTTGCGGCGTCCAGCAACGGCGACTTTGAAGCCGTCAAGGCCATCGCGCTGGCGATCAAGGAGTCCACCGTCTGCTCGCTGGCCCGCGCCAATGACCGCGACATCGCCCGCGCCGCCGAGGCGCTGGCAGGTGCCCAGCGCTCACGCATCCACACCTTTATTGCCACCAGTGCGCTGCACATGGACAAAAAGCTGCGTATGACAGCCGACCAGGTGTTTGAGCAGGCCAAGCTGGCGGTGCGTTTTGCGCGCAACCTGTGCGGCGACATCGAGTTCAGCCCGGAAGACGGCTACCGCTCTGATCCCGACTTTTTGTGCCGCGTGCTGGAGGCGGTGATCAAAGAGGGTGCCACCACGCTCAACATCCCCGACACCGTGGGCTACGCGGTGCCCGAGCTGTACGGTGAATTCATCCGCAACTTGCGTGAGCGGGTGCCCAACAGCGACAAAGCGGTCTGGAGCGTGCATTGCCACAATGATTTGGGGCTGGCGGTGGCCAACTCACTGGCCGGCGTGATGATTGGCGGCGCCCGGCAGATTGAATGCACCATCAACGGCCTGGGCGAGCGTGCCGGCAACTGCTCGCTCGAAGAAGTGGTGATGGCGGTCAAGACCCGGCACGACTACTTCAAGCTGGACTTGGGCATCGATATCAGCCAGATCGTGCCGGCCTCACGCATGGTCAGCCAGACCACCGGTTTTGTGGTGCAGCCCAACAAGGCGGTGGTGGGCGCGAATGCGTTTGCACACGCCAGCGGCATCCACCAGGACGGTGTGCTGAAGGCCCGCGACACCTACGAAATCATGCGCGCCGAGGACGTGGGCTGGGGCTCCAACAAGATCGTGCTGGGCAAGCTGAGCGGGCGCAACGCCTTTAAGCAGCGCCTGCAAGCGCTGGGCATTGCGCTGGACAGCGAAGGCGAGATCAACGCCGCCTTTGCCCGTTTCAAGGATTTGGCCGACCGCAAGAGCGAGATTTTCGACGAGGACATCCTGGCCCTGGTCAGTGAGGAGGGCGTGACGCATGAGCACTATCGCCTGCTGTCACTCAAACAGCATTCCGAAACCGGCGAGCGGCCGCAGGCGGCGGTGGTGTTTGCGGCGGGTGAGGTGGAGCACAGCACCGAGAGCGACGGCAACGGCCCGGTCGATGCCAGCCTGAAAGCGATCGAGTCCCAGGTGCAAAGTGGCGCCGAATTGGTGCTTTATTCGGTCAATGCCATCACCAGCGGCAGCACAGAATCACAAGGCGAAGTGACGGTGCGCCTGCAATTGGGGGGCAGGGTGGTGAATGGTGTCGGGGCTGACCCGGACATCGTGGTGGCCTCGGCCAAGGCTTATCTGGCAGCGCTGAACAAGCTGCACGCCAACCTGGAACGGGTGGCGGCACAGGGTTGAACGCGGCGTCGGTAGTCACTTGAGAAAGCCTGCGCAAGTTTTTGATCTTGCGCGTGTTTTTGCTGTGGCCTACACTGCGATGGCGACAGTTGTTGCAGCCTGTCACCGTCAAATTTTGCTGAAACCCGCCCAGATCACCATGAAACTGTCACTGACATCGTTGTTGCTGGGCTTGTGCATCGCTTTGGCCACGGCCGCACCGGCCCAGGCGCGGGTTGAAAAGCGCAAGGCGGTGGCGCACAAGGTGGCCTCTGCGGCCAAGGGCCACCGGGTGGCCAAAGCGCACTTGGCGCAGCGCGGCGGTAAGGTGCGCGCGGGCGGCTTGCACGCCGGCCGCGCACGCACTTTGGTAGCTGCGCCGCTGGTCTTTGCCGCACCCAGCTTTGGCCAGATCCAGGGCCTGCATGCCGGCGGTGATGCGCTGGACCTGAAATCCAGCGTGGCCCTGGTGATTGACCAGGACACCAACGAGGTGTTGTTCGCCAAAAATTCTGGCGCGGTGCTGCCCATCGCGTCCATCACCAAGCTGATGACCGGCCTGGTGATCACTGAAGGCAAGCAGCCGCTGGACGATGTGCTGACCATCACCCAGGACGACATCGACACCGAAAAAGGCAGCCGGTCACGCCTGGCGGTGGGCACCCATCTGACCCGGGGTGAAATGATGCACCTGGCGCTGATGTCGTCTGAAAACCGGGCCGCCAATGCGCTGGGCCGCCACTACCCTGGTGGTTTAACGGCGTTTGTGGCCGCGATGAACCGCAAGGCCACCGTGCTGGGCATGCGTGACACCCACTACGTGGAGCCCACCGGCCTGTCCAGCCAGAACCAGTCCAGCGCGCAAGACCTGGCGGTGCTGGTGCGTGAGGCCCACCGCGTGCCGCTGCTGCGTCAGCTGTCCACCTCGCCCGATGCCCAGGTGACGGTGGGCCACCGCACGGTGTCCTTCCACAACACCAACGGCTTGATCCGCAGCCCGCAGTGGGACATCGGCCTGCAGAAGACCGGCTATATCTCCGAAGCCGGGCGTTGCCTGGTGATGCAGGCGCAGATGGCTGGGCGCAAGCTGATCATGGTGTTGCTGGATTCGACCGGCAAGTATTCGCGCCTGGGCGACGCCGAGCGCATCCGCAAGTGGCTGGGCGAGGGCGCGGTGCAAGAGCAGCCGCTGCGCCGCACGTCCTGACCCGCATCGGAGGTGCCCTGCGCAGCAGGGTGATCCGCTGGAAGGGCGCCCCGGTGGCGCCCTTTTGCATGGTGTGCTTGGCCTGGCGGGCACTGCCGGTGGACGCGCTCAAGCCGCCCGGTAGCCCAGCGCGCTCGATATCTGCGCCGCAGTCGCCTTGACCCGCTCGGCCCAGCTCTCCTCCAGCCGGTCGGCCGGGGCTGAGATGGACAAGCCGGCCACCAGCCGGGATTGGTCGTCAAAAATCGCCGCTGCCATGCAGCGCACACCAAGTTCCAGCTCTTCATCGTCGCGTGCCAGCGCGTTTTGGCGCACGCTGGCCAGCTCCCGCTCCAGCGCAGGCAGGTCGGTCAGGCTGTTGCGGGTGTGGCCGGACAAGCCGGTGCGGCTGGCGTAGGCGCGCACCCGCAGCGGGTCGTCATGGGCCAGAAACAGCTTGCCGACCGAGGTGAGGTGCAGCGGCGCCCGGCCACCCACCGCGCGCACCACCTGCATGCCCGAGCGCTCGCTGTAGGTGCGCTCGATGTAGACAATCTCGTCACCCTGCCGCACCGACAGGTTGACCGGCTGATGGGTCAGCTTGTGCAGCTCGCGCATGGGGGCCAGTGCGGCGTCGCGCACATCCAGCCTGGCCTTGACCAGGTTGCCCAGTTCCAGCAGGCGCATGCCCAGCCGGTAGCTGCCGGCCTCGGGCCGGTCCACCAGCCGGCCGATGGCCAGGTCATTGAGGATGCGGTGGGCGGTGGACGGGTGCAGGCCGGTGGTCTCGCTCAGCACTTTCAGCGACACCGGGTCCTGGTGGGCGGCCAGAGCGTCGAGCAACGATAACAAGCGCCCGATCACCTGGATGGCGGGCGTTTGGCCGTCTTTTTTGGTCGTCATCGTGGAGTCCTGGAGCTTGCGGCATTTTTGCATGGCGAAACGCCCGGCAGCATGGTGGTATGGCTGCTGGCCCCGACGCTTGGTCATTCAAGCCTTGCGCCGACGTGCGGGCGGCTCAGGCCAGGCTGCGGGCGGCCGCCAGGCCTGAGCGCACGGCGCCTTCCAGTGTGGCCGGGTAGGGGCCGGCCACATGGTCGCCGGCGGCCGCCAGGCCAGCAGCGATGACCATGGCCGGCCGCTGCAGCGTGGGGGTGCAGGCAAAGGTGGCACGCCGCTCAGCACTGACATGCTGCAGCACCTGCAGGTCCGCGCCGGCAAATGCGCCGGGGAAGGCTGCACGGGCCTGGCGCAGCACGGCCTTGCCACAGCCGGCTGATCCATCGGCCAACCACGCCGTCGCGCCGCTGACCACAAACGCAAACACACCCGCCCGGCCGCTGATGGCGCCGAGGTCAAACACAAACTGCGCCGGTGCGTCTGGCCCGGCGCGCAAGGCCAGCATGGGCTGCGGCAGGCGCAGCGTGGCATCGGCCAAATACGCGGTGACGATGGGCTGGTACTGCAGTGCGACGGCACTGGCGGCCCAAGCCGGCTGGTGCGGGGCCACCAGGCGGGCGGCCTCCGTGGGGCTGCAGGCCAGCACCACGGCATCGAACACCTCACCGTCCACCTGCCAGGTGTTGCCGTGGGCACGCAACTGTTGCACACGGTGGCTGCTGCGGCAGATTGCACCGGTCGCTTGCAACCAGCGCCAGGCGGGCTGGGGCAGCAGGTTGGACAGGTCAACCCGGGGCAGCAGCAGGTCGGCGCTGCCGGGGCCGGCAAACAGTGCGTCCTGCAGCACCCGCAAAAACACCTGCGCACTGGCCTGCTCGGCCGGTGTGTTGAGCGCGGCCACACACAGCGGGTCGATCAGGTCGCGCTGCACGGCCAGCGGCAAGTTGGTGCAGAGTTTTTGCACCGTCCACCCGGCGGGGCAGGCAAAACCTTGGCGGCGCCAACGCAGCGCGGTGCGCAGCAGGGCCAGCCGGTCAAACCAGCACCAGCCACTGGCGCCCAGCACCGCGCGCACAAAGGCCGGCACCGGGGCGCCTGCGGGCAAGGCCAGGCCGTGGCCGTCGGTGGTGAGCAGCGTCAGCGGGCGGCGCAGCAGCAGGCTGTCCGGGTCCAGGCCCACCGTGCGCATCAAACCCAGCGTGGCGCTGTAGGCGCCAATCAGGATGTGCTGGCCGTTGTCAAACGCGCCGGCCCTGGCCTGCACCTGGCGGGCCCGGCCGCCAGGTTGCTGCGCCATCTCCAGCAGCGTGACCTGCGCGCCTTGCTGCACCGCCTGTACGGCCGCCGCCAACCCGGCCCAGCCTGCGCCCACCACGGCGATGCGGGGTGCAGCGCCGACCACCGGGCGGGTCACCGCATCAGCGGCCACGCCAGTGCGTCATCAAGGCGATCCACAGCTTGCGCAGCGGCGTCAGTGAGGTGCGCTGGTGCAGCACCTGGAACTTGTCGACCTCGATCTCGCGCAGCAGGCTGCGGTAGATGTTGGCCATCATCAGACCGGGCTTTTGCGCGGCGCGGTCGGCCTCGGGCAGCAGGGCCAGCGCCTCGTCGTAGGTGGCGTGGGCGCGCTGGGCCTGGAAGCGCATCAAGGCGGTGAAGCGCTCGCTGTAGCCCCAGGGCGCGTCGCGTTTCAGCAACTCATGCGCCTTGACATCAAAGCGTTGCAACTCGGCCATGGGCAGGTAGATGCGGCCCATGCGGGCGTCGTCACCCACGTCGCGGATGATGTTGGTGAGCTGCAGCGCCAGGCCCAGCCGGTGGGCGTAGTCCAGCGTGGTGGGTTGGCTGTGGCCAAAGATGCGCGCCGCCACCTCACCCACGACGCCGGCCACCAGGGCGCAATAGCGCTGCAGGCCGGGGTAGTCCAGGTAGCGGGTCTGCTCCAGGTCCATCTGGCAGCCACTGATGACGGCCAGCAGATGGTCGGCCGTGATGCCGTACACCGGGGCATGCGGCATCAGGGCCAGCAGCACCGGGTGGGTAGGCTGGCCGGCAAAAGCGCGCACCACTTCTTGCTGCCACCAGGCCAGTTTGGTGGCCGCCACACCGGCGTCGCGGGTCTCGTCCACCACGTCATCCACCTCACGGCAGAAGGCATAAAACGCGGTGATGGCGGCACGCTGCGGCGGCGGCAAAAACAAGAAGGCGTAGTAAAACGATGAGCCGCTGCCGGCGGCTTTGTCCTGGGCGTATTGCTGCGGGTTCACGGCAGTTTGAATCCCGGAGTGGCCGCCCGGGGCCGCATGCGCAAGGCGCGCCACAGCAGCACGGGCAGGTCAAGGGCGGAGAGGGTCGGGCGCTGCCCCAGGGTGCGGTACTGCATCGCCGCGATTCTCTCAAGGATGCGCAGCCCGCCTTGCACCACCAGGCGCAACTCCCAGCCCAGCCGGCCCGGCACCCGGCAGGCCAACGGTGCACCTTGCTGCATCAGCGCAGCGGCCCAGTGGCACAGCTCCCGCAGCAAGGCCTGGCTGGCGGCGCTGTCGGCGCTGGTTTGCAGGCCGGCGGTCAGGTCTTGCAAGCGCAGGCCGTGGCGGGCGGCGTCGGCCACCGGCACGTAGTGCCGGCCCCGTGGCAAGTCCACGCTGGGGTCTTGCCAGAAGTTGATCAACTGCAGGGCGCTGCAGATGGCGTCGGATTGGGCCAGCGACAGCGCATCGTGTACACCGGCCAGGTGCAGCATCAACCGGCCCACCGGATGGGCTGAGCGGCGGCAGTAGTCCAGCAGTTGGGCGCGGTCAGCGTAGTGCGGGTTGCCGGTGTCCTGGATGAAGGCGTCCAGCAGATCGTCCAGCAGTGGCAGCGGCAAGCCATGGGCCTGGATGGCCTGTGCCAGCGGGCCGAACACCGCGGGCCAGCGGTCAGCGGCCACGGCGCCATTGGCGGCGGCCATCAGCGCGGCGCGGTATTGCGCCAGGCGCAGACGGCGCACGTCGGCGCTGGCGTCGCCTTCATCGGCCAGATCATCGGCAGTGCGGGCAAAATGGTAGATGGCCTGCAACGCCGCCCGCAGCGCGGGTGGACACAGCACAGAGGCGACCGGAAAGTTTTCGTAGTGATCAACAGGCACGGGCGGATTGTCCGACGTGCCGCCGGCCAGCTGGCTGGTGGGCATTGGACGGCATCGGTGCAGCGGCGTCTGACGGGCCATGCCCGGCCGGTGGATTGACACACCTGCCAGTGGCTCCTATATTACTGACCGGTCAGTCATTAACCTGCAACGGCGCGTGTCGCCGGGCAGACAACCCAAGGTTTGCCCACCCATGCGCCATTGCCTGTTACCGCTGATGGTTCTGCCTGCTTTGCTGGCCTGCACCAAGCCGCCGCCAGTGGAAGAGCCGCTGCGCGCGGTGCGCACGCTGAACGTGCAGATGGGCGCCAGCGCGCTGCAGCATGAATACGCGGCTGAGGTGCGGCCGCGCACCGAGTCGCGTCTGGCGTTCCGGGTGGGTGGCAAGCTGGTGCGGCGCATGGCCAACCTGGGCGACACGGTGTCGGCCGGCCAGGCTTTGGCGCAAATTGATGCCAGTGACCTGCGGCTGGGCCAGGACGCGGCGCGGGCAGCAGTCAACACCGCCACTGCCCAGCAATACCTGAGCGAGACCGAGTTCAAGCGCTACAAAGAGCTGCGTGAGCAGGGCTTTATCAGCGGGCTGGAGCTGGAGCGGCGTGAAGCGGCGCTCAAGTCCAGCCGCTCACAGGCCGACCAGGCCAAGGCCCAGGCCAACCTGCAGAGCAACCAGGCGGCTTATGCGGTGTTGACGGCTGACGCGTCCGGCGTCGTCACCGCCATCGACGCCGAGCCAGGCGCCGTGCTGGCCGCCGGCACACCGGTGCTGCGCCTGGCGCATGACGGCCCGCGTGACGCCGTGTTCAGCGTGCCCGAGGACCGCGCCAATGCCCTGCGCGCGCTGCGTGGCAAGGTGGGTGCGCTGAAGCTGCGCGCCTGGGCTGACGCTGACGCCTTGCTACCAGCCACCGTGCGTGAGGTGGCTGCAGCGGCCGACCCTGCCACCCGCACTTTTCTCGTCAAGGCCGACATCGGCGCCACCGCGCTGCGGCTGGGCCAGACTGCCAGTGTGCTGGTGGATGCCCCGGTGGTGGCTGGCGTGATCAAGCTGCCACTCACAGCGGTGTTCCAGCAAGGCGGGCAGTCGGCGGTGTGGCTCGTGGACAGGGCTGCGATGGTGGTGCGGGCGCAGCGTGTTGGGCTGGCCGGTGCGGACGGCAATCTGGTGCTGGTCAGCACCGGCTTGACCCCAGGCCAGGCGGTGGTCACCGCCGGTGTGCATGCGCTGACCGATGGGCAAAAGGTGCGTTGGTATGTGGAGCCTGGTGCGGCGGCGGGCGTGGCTGCTGCGGCGACCACACCGTCGCTACCTGCATCCGCCACATCTCGCTGAAGCGCCCCAGTCCATCCGCGCCATGAGCAACGACTCCCAACCCGTCGCGTCCCGCTTCAACATCTCCCGCTGGGCCTTGCAGCATCCGGCCCTGACCCGCTACCTGATGGTGGTGCTGATGGTGCTGGGTGTGGCGGCTTACTTCCAGCTGGGGCAAGACGAGGACCCGCCGTTCACCTTCCGCGCCATGGTGGTGCAGGTTTACTGGCCCGGCGCCACGGCACAGCAGATGGCCGAGCAGGTGACCGACAAAATCGAGCGTGCGCTGCAGGAGGTGCCGCAGTCCGACACCGTGCGCAGCTACACCAAGCCGGGTGAATCCCTCACCATGCTGGAGTTGAAGGACAGCGCGCCGCCCAAGGATGTGCCCAACAGCTGGTACCAGGTGCGCAAGAAGGTCGGCGACTTGCGTGCCACCCTGCCACAAGGCGTGATCGGGCCGTTTTTCAACGATGACTTCGGCGATGTCTACGGGTCCATCTTTGCGCTGGCGGCCGATGGGTTCAGCGACGAAGAATTGCGGGTGTTTGCGGAGGGTGTGCGCTCGCAATTGCTGCAGGTGCCCGATGTCGCCAAGGTCGAGGTGTTTGGGGCCCAGGCCGAAAAAATCTTTATCGAGATTTCGCAAAAACGCCTGGCCCAGCTGGGCCTGGACATGAACCAGGTGCTGGCCCAACTGGCTGCGCAAAACGCGGTAGAGGGCGCTGGTGTGATGGACGCCGGTAGCCAGAACCTGCAGGTGCGGGTGGCGGGCGCCTTCAACTCGGTGGACGAGATCAAGCGCTTCCCGATCCGCGCCACCAACCAGGCCACTGGCGCCAGCAGCACGCTGCAATTGGCGGATATTGCCCAGGTGCGGCGCGGTGTGATCGACCCGCCTGCGGTGAAAGTGCGCCACCAGGGCCAGCCGGTGATCGCGCTGGGGGTCTCGATGGTCAAGCGCGGCGACATCATCGCGCTGGGCCATGCGCTGCGCGAGCGTGCCGCCACCATCCGCCGCCAATTGCCGGCCGGCATCACGCTGTCACATGTGCAAGACCAACCGGCAGCCGTGTCGCGTTCGGTGGGCGAGTTTGTCAGCGTGCTGATCGAAGCCGTGGCCGTGGTGCTGGCCGTCAGTTTCATCGCGCTGGGCCTGCACGGCCGGCCTGGCTCATGGATCCCCAGGTTGGACATCTGGCCCGGCATGGTCGTGGGCATCACCATCCCGCTGGTGCTGGCCATCACGTTTGTGGCCATGTACTACTGGGATGTGGGGCTGCACAAGATCTCGCTGGGTTCGCTGATCATCGCGCTGGGTTTGCTGGTGGACGACGCCATCATTGCGGTCGAAATGATGGTGCGCAAACTGGAAGAAGGCCATGACAAGATGTACGCGGCCACCTTTGCGTATGACGCCACGTCCATGCCCATGCTGACCGGCACCTTGATCACGGCCGCCGGCTTTTTGCCCATCGGGCTGGCCAAGTCGGTAACGGGTGAATACACCTTTTCTATCTTTGCCGTTACCTCGGCAGCACTGATCATCAGTTGGGTGGTATCGGTCTACTTTGTGCCTTACCTGGGCGCCTGGTTGTTGCACACCCGGCCACGCGCAGCGGGACAGGCGCATGAGCTGTTCGACACGCCGTTTTACAACCGCTTCCGCCAACTGCTGGGCGCTTGCCTGCGCCACCGCTGGATCACCCTGCTGTTGACGCTGGCCTTGTTTGCTGCCGGCGTGGTGGGTTTGGGCCGGGTGCCGCAGCAGTTTTTCCCGGATTCCAGCCGGCCCGAGATCCTGGTGGACCTGTGGTTGCCAGAGGGCACCACGGTGCGCGAAAGCGAGGCGGTGGCGCGCCGCTTTGAGACCCGCATGGCGCGTGAGCCGGACACTGCGTCAGTCACCACGTGGGTGGGCAGCGGCGTGCCACGCTTCTATTTGCCACTCAACCAGTGGTTTCCGCAAACCAACCTCAGCCAGGTCATTCTGCTGCCCAGGGGCTTGGAGGCCCGCGAGCGCTTGCGCCGCTTGCTGCCCGCAATATTGGCCGCTGAATTTTCCGACGTGCGGGCCCGCTTCACCGTACTGCCCAACGGCCCACCGGTGGCCTACCAGGTGCAGTTTCGTGTGTTGGGTGCTGACCTGACCCAAGTGCGCCAGATCGCTGACCAGGTCAAAGATGTGCTGCGTGCCGACGAGCGCATGCTGGGTGTCAACGACAACTGGAACGAGCCCGTCAAGGCCTTGCGCCTGGAGGTAGACCAGGACAAGGCACGCGCGCTGGGTGTCACCAGCCAGTCCATCGCCCAGGCATCCCGCACCGTGCTCAGCGGCAGCACCGTGGGCCAATACCGCGAGGGCGACAAGTTGGTCGACATCGTGCTGCGCCAGCCACTGGAAGAGCGCAACGCCATCACCGACATCGGCAACGCCTACCTGCCCACGGCCAGCGGCCGCGCCATCCCGCTGACGCAGATCGCCCGCATCGGCTTTGCCTGGGAGCCCGGTGTGCTGTGGCGCGAGGGCCGCAAATACGCCATCACCGTGCAAGGCGATGTGATCGAAGGCGTGCAAGGCCCCAGCGTCACGGCCACCGTGTGGGCGCAGCTGGCCGACATCCGCAAGAAGCTGCCACCGGGCTACGAGATCCGCATTGCCGGCGCGCAGGAGCAAAGCAGCAAGGGTCAGGGCTCCATCGCCGCCGGTGTGCCAGTAATGCTGTTCATCATCTTCACCCTGCTGATGTTGCAGTTGCAGAGCTTCTCGCGCGCCATGTTGGTGTTTTTGACCGGTCCGTTGGGCATCGCCGGTGTGGCCGGCGCATTGCTGCTACTGAACCGGCCCTTCGGCTTTGTGGCGCTGCTGGGCGTGATTGCGTTGATGGGCATGATCATGCGCAACTCGGTAATCCTGATCGACCAGATCGAACAAGACCGCAAACACGGCCTGCCCGCTTGGGACGCCATCATCGAGGCAGCCGTGCGGCGCTTCCGGCCCATCGTGCTGACCGCAGCAGCAGCCGTGCTGGCGATGATTCCGCTGACCCGCAGTGTGTTCTGGGGCCCGATGGCGGTGGCCATCATGGGTGGCCTGATCGTGGCCACCGTGTTGACGCTGGTGTCGCTGCCGGCGATGTATGCGGCCTGGTTCCGGGTGCGTCGGCCAGAACCCGCCGATGAGACCAGTGCAGCCGGCTAGAATCGCCGGTTTGCCGGTCGGCCCGGGCCTCCGGTGCGTGGTCCGGGCCGTGTCGGTAAGAGCCCAGTAAAGCAAAGCAAGCAACGCAAGAATTCCAGGCCCTGTCGCCCAGGCATTTGCCCAACAGGCAGATGACAAGGCCCCAGGCGAGACAACCGCGCGGGTGGCGAAATTGGTAGACGCACCAGGTTTAGGTCCTGACGCCTTCACGGGCGTGCCGGTTCGAGTCCGGCCCCGCGCACCAGACCCCTTCTTCTGTGAGTCCCATCATGGCTGTGACTGTTGAAACCCTCGAAAAGCTCGAACGCCGCATCA
>JANPOW010000453.1:0-2050 GCA_031428185.1 Betaproteobacteria bacterium
TGCTGCCCGCCACCACCGCGCTGACCCGGCTGGCGCCGCCCAGTTTTTTGGCCGGCACCACCTTCGAGTTCAAGCAAAAAGCCAAGCTGGACGAAGCCGCACTCAAAGCCCAGCTCACGCTGGCGGGCTACAACCATGTCAGCCAGGTCGTCTCCCCCGGTGAATATGCGGTGCGGGGCGGGCTGATTGATTTGTTCCCGATGGGCTCACCAGTGCCCTACCGGGTGGACTTGTTTGACAACGAGGTGGATTCGATCCGCACCTTCGATCCGGACAGCCAGCGCAGCCTGTACCCGGTGCCCGAGGTGCGGCTGCTGCCGGGGCGGGAATTCCCGATGGACGACGCGGCGCGCACCACCTTCAGAAACCGCTGGCGCGAAAAGCTGGACGGTGACCCGACCAAAAGCCGCATCTACAAAGACATTGCCCAAGGCATTGCCACGGCCGGCATTGAGTACTACCTGCCGCTGTTCTTCGAGCAGACCGGCACCATCTTCAGCTACCTCGGTGACGACCCGGCCCGGGCCCAGCTGGTGCTGCACGGCGAGGTGGACGCGGCACTGGACCGCTTCTGGATCGACACCCGGGAGCGCCACCGTTTCATCGCCGCTGACCCCAGCCGCACGGTGCTGGCGCCGGAAGACATCTTCCAGCGCAGTGATGAGTTTTTTACCAACGCCAACAAGCATGCGGTGCTGGTGCTGCGGGGCAACGAGCCGACGGATTGGGCCAGGCCGCTGCCCGACGTGGCCAGCGACCGCAGCGCCACCGAGCCGCTGGCCGCGCTGACCCAACATCTCGAGACCACACCACACCGGGTGCTGATCGTGGCCGAAAGCCAGGGCCGGCGCGAGAGCCTGCTGGAGATGCTGCGCGACCACAAGATCACGCCGCCCAGTGTGTCCACCCTGGCCGAGTTCGAGGCCAGCGACGAGAAGTTTGCGATCACCGCCGCGCCGCTGGCGGCGGGCTTTTTCTGGCATGAGCCCGAGGCACAAACCGCGATTCAGTTCATCACCGAGACCGAGCTGTTTGCCAGCGCGCCGCAGGGCCGGCGCCGGCGCAAGCAAGAGCAGGTCAGCAGTGTTGAGGCGCTGATCAAGGATTTGTCCGAGCTGAAGGTGGGTGACCCGGTGGTGCACGGCAACCACGGCATCGGGCGCTATGTGGGGTTGATCAACATTGATTTGGGCGACGGCCCATCCGAGTTCCTGCACCTGGAGTACGCCGACAAAGCCACGCTGTACGTGCCGGTGTCGCAGTTGCACCTGATCAGCCGCTACACCGGCGTCAGCGCCGATGAAGCGCCGCTGCACCGGCTGGGCAGCGGCCAGTGGGACAAAGCCAAGCGCAAAGCCGCCGAGCAAGTGCGCGACGCCGCCGCCGAGCTGCTCAACCTGTATGCCCGCCGCGCCGCGCGCGAGGGCTATGCCCACCGCTACTCGGCCCACGACTACGAGGCCTTTGCGTCCAGCTTCGGTTTTGAGGAGACGCCAGACCAGCGCGCCGCCATCCACGCGGTGATCCAGGACATGGTCAGCCCGCAGCCGATGGACCGGTTGGTGTGTGGTGATGTGGGGTTTGGCAAGACCGAAGTGGCGCTGCGGGCCGCTTTCATCGCCGTGATCGGCGGCAAGCAGGTGGCCATCCTGGCGCCCACCACGCTGCTGGCCGAGCAGCATTACCAGACCCTGGTAGACCGCTTTGGCAAGTGGCCGGTGCGCATTGCCGAGATGTCGCGTTTCCGCTCACCCAAAGAGGTGAAGCTGGCGCTTGAAGGCCTGGCCAACGGCACGGTGGACATCGTCGTCGGCACCCACAAGCTGATCAGCCCGGATGTGATTTACAAGAGATTGGGCCTGTTGGTGATCGACGAAGAACACCGCTTTGGTGTGCGCCACAAAGAAGCCATCAAAGCCATGCGGGCCGAGGTGGATGTGCTGACGCTGACCGCCACCCCCATCCCGCGCACCCTGGGCATGGCGCTGGAGGGCCTGCGTGATTTGAGCGTGATTGCCACCGCACCGCAGCGCCGCCTGGCCATCAAAAC
>JANPOW010000454.1:0-1990 GCA_031428185.1 Betaproteobacteria bacterium
CACCGCGCTCACCGCGCTCACCGCGCTCACCGCGCTCACCGCGCTCACCGCGCTCACCGCGCTCACCGCGCTCACCGCGCTCACCGCGCTCACCGCGCTCACGCCCACCACGCGCATGCCGCTCGCCGCCGTAGCCGCCGCGTCCACCACCCCAGTACGGCGGCCGCAGCACACAGCCCGACAGCAGGCTGCCCAGCAGCAGCAGGGCACCGACTTGGGTCAATCGATGGCGCAGGCGCCTGGCAGTCGCCGCAAGGCGGTGTCTGCGTGTCCACCCGTTGACCGCGGTGGTGCCGGTGGTAGTGACCCGTCTTCAGGGCCCGCCCGTAAAGCGCGGGCAAAGCCCAGCTTCAGCCGTACTGCTTGTCCACCCAGGCGCGGTAGGCGCCGCTTTGCACATCGGCCACCCACGGGGCGTTGTCCAGATACCACTGCACGGTTTTGCGGATGCCGGTCTCGAAGGTTTCGGCCGGCCGCCAGCCCAGTTCTCGCTCGATCTTGCGGGCGTCAATCGCATAGCGGCGGTCATGGCCGGGGCGGTCGGCCACGAAGGTGATCAACCTGGCGTATTGGCCTATTGGACTGGGCCGCAACTCGTCCAGCAGCGCGCATACCGTGTGCACGATATCGAGGTTGGCTTGCTCGTTCCAGCCGCCGATGTTGTAGGTCTCGCCGACCCGGCCGCCGGCCAGCACGGCGCGGATGCCGCTGCAGTGGTCGCCCACGTACAGCCAGTCGCGGATCTGCTGGCCGTCGCCGTACACCGGCAGGGCTTTGCCGGCCAGGGCGTTGACGATCAGCAGCGGGATCAGTTTTTCAGGGAAGTGCAGCGGCCCGTAGTTGTTGCTGCAGTTGGTGGTGAGCACCGGCAGGCCGTAGGTGTGGTGCCAGGCGCGCACCAGGTGGTCACTGGCAGCTTTGCTGGCGCTGTACGGGCTGTTGGGCTCGTAGGGGTGGGTCTCGGTGAATGCCGGGGCGCCGGGCTGCAAGCTGCCGTACACCTCATCGGTGCTGACGTGGTGGAAGCGGAAGCCCGTCTTGCGATCGTTCGACAGCCCACCCGCCAGCCCGGCCCAGTACGCCCGCACCGCCTCCAGCAGGGTGAACGTGCCCTGCACATTTGTGCGCATGAACTCACCCGGGCCGTGGATGCTGCGGTCGACATGGCTCTCGGCTGCAAAGTGCAGCACCGCGCGTGGCTGGTGCTTGGCCAGCAGGCTGTCCACCAGCGCACGGTCGCCGATGTCGCCTTTGACAAAGCTGTGGCGCACATCCCCCTGCAGCGGCGCCAGGTTGGCCAGGTTGCCGGCGTAGGTCAGGGCGTCCAGGTTGACGATGGGCTCATCGTTGGTCTTGAGCCAGTCCAGCACAAAGTTGCTGCCGATGAAGCCGGCACCGCCGGTGACAAGAAGGGTCATGTTCAGTTTCTTCCGTAGGTGTCTTCAAAGCGCACGATGTCGTCCTCACCCAGGTAGCTGCCCGACTGCACCTCGATGATCTCGAGGGGCACTTTGCCCGGGTTGGCAAGCCGATGCGTCTGGCCCAGCGGGATGTAGGTGCTCTGGTTTTCAGCCAGCAGGATGACCTTGTCGCCGTTGGTCACCTCGGCCGTGCCGCTGACGACGATCCAGTGCTCGGCGCGGTGGTGGTGCATCTGCAGGCTGAGTGAGGCACCCGGTTTGACCATGATGCGTTTGACCTGGTGGCGCGGGCCGCTGTCGATGCTGTCGTACCAGCCCCAGGGCCGGTGCACTTTGCGGTGCAGGGTGTGCACGTCGCGTTTGGACGCACCCAGCTGGTTGACGATCAGCTTGACATCCTGGCTGCGCTCGCGGCTGGCCACCAGCACCGCGTCCGGCGTTTCGATCACCACCACGTTGTCCAGCCCCACCGTGCTGACCAAGCGACTGGTGGCATGCACCAGCACGTTGCTGCTGTCTTTGATGATGGCGTCGCCCACGCTGGCGTTGCCGTGTGCATCTTTGGCCGC
>JANPOW010000455.1:0-9559 GCA_031428185.1 Betaproteobacteria bacterium
CGCCCAACTACGACGGCAGCGAAAAAGAACCGACCGTGCTGCCGGCTCGGCTGCCCAACCTGCTGGTCAATGGCTCATCCGGCATTGCGGTGGGCATGGCCACCAACATCCCGCCACACAACCTCAACGAAATCGTTGACGCCTGCCTGCACCTGCTCAAGTCACCCGAAGCCACGGTGGACGAGTTGATGGAGATCGTGCCGGCGCCAGACTTCCCCACCGCCGGCATCATCTACGGCATCAACGGGGTGCGTGAGGGCTACCGCACCGGCCGTGGCAAGGTGGTGATGCGCGCCAAGGTGCATTTTGAGGACATCGACCGCGGCACCCGGCAAACCATCATCGTCGATGAGCTGCCCTACCAGGTCAACAAGAAGACGCTGCTGGAGCGCATTGCCGAGCTGGTGCACGAGAAGAAGATCGAAGGCATCAGCCACATCCAGGACGAGAGTGACAAGTCCGGCATGCGGGTGGTGATTGACCTGAAACGCGGTGAAGTGCCCGAGGTGGTGCTGAACAATCTGTACAAGCAGACCCAGCTGCAAGACACCTTTGGCATGAACATGGTGGCGCTGATTGACGGCCAGCCCCGCCTGTGCAACCTGAAGTTGCTGCTGGAGATATTTCTTGAGCACCGGCGCGAGGTGGTGACACGCCGCACCGTCTACCTGCTGCGCAAGGCGCGTGAGCGTGGCCATGTGCTGGAAGGCCTGGCGGTGGCGCTGGCCAACATTGATGAGTTCATCGAGACCATCAAGACCAGCCCCACCCCGCCGGTGGCCAAGGCGGCGTTGATGGCCAAGAGCTGGGACAGCTCGATGGTGCGCGAGATGTTGACCCGCGCTGCCGTGCTGGACGCCGGTGGCCGCGACGCCTACCGCCCCGAAGGCCTGGACGCCCACTTTGGCCTGCAGGCGGATGGTCTGTACCGGTTGAGCGACGATCAGGCCGGTGAGATCCTGCAGATGCGCCTGCAGCGCCTGACCGGGCTGGAGCAGGACAAGATCATCGGTGAATACAAAGAGGTGATGTCCGAGATTGCCGACCTGCTGGACATCCTGGCCAAGCCGGCCCGTGTCACGGCCATCATTTCTGAAGAGTTGACTGCGGTGAAGCTGGAGTTTGGCCAGACCAAGCTGGGCGCACGCCGCAGCGTGATCGAGCACAACGTGCAAGAGCTGGGCACCGAGGACTTGATCACGCCCACCGACATGGTGGTGACGCTCAGCCACACCGGCTACATCAAGAGCCAGCCGCTGGCCGAATACCGCGCGCAAAAGCGTGGTGGGCGCGGCAAACAGGCGACGCAGACCAAGGAAGACGACTGGATCGACCAGCTCTTCATTGCCAACACGCATGACTGGATCTTGTGCTTCTCCGACCGTGGCCGGGTGTATTGGCTGAAAGTGTGGGAGGTGCCGCAAGGCTCACGCAACTCACGCGGCCGGCCCATCGTCAACATGTTTCCGCTGCAGGCGGGTGAGAAGGTGACGGTGGTGTTGCCGCTCACCGGCAACTTCCGCACCTTCCCGGCCGACCATTTCATCTTCATGGCCACCGCGCTCGGCACGGTCAAGAAGACGGCGCTGGATGACTTCTCAAACCCGCGCAAGGCCGGCATCATCGCGGTCGATCTGGACGAAGGCGACCAGCTGGTGGGCGCTGCGCTGACCGACGGCCGGCACGATGTGATGCTGTTCTCCGACAGCGGCAAGGCGGTGCGGTTTGATGAAGACGACGTGCGGCCGATGGGCCGCAATGCCCGCGGTGTGCGTGGCATGGCGCTGGAACCCAGCCAGACCGTGATTGCCATGCTGGTGGCCGAGGACGAAACCCAGAGCGTGTTGACCGCCACCGAGAACGGCTACGGCAAGCGCACCAGCATTGTCGAGTACACCCGCCACGGCCGTGGCACCAAAGGCATGATCGCGATCCAGCAAACCGAGCGCAACGGCCGGGTGGTGGCCGCCACGCTGGTGCGGCCGGCTGACGAGATCATGTTGATCACCGACCGGGGTGTGCTGGTGCGCACCCGGGTGTCCGAGATCCGTGAGCTGGGCCGCGCCACCCAGGGCGTCACCTTGATCGCGCTGGACGATGGCAGCAAGCTCTCAGGCCTGCAGCGCATTGTTGAAAACGACGCCAACGTCGACAACCAGGGTGAGCCGGCCGACGGCGCGCCCGGCCCTGACGGCACCAACAACGACGCTGACGGCGGCAAGCCTGGCGCCGACGACAGCACCCCTTCCCCCGATCTGGACACGCCATGACATTGATTCCCCGGCTGGCACGCGCCGCCCTGTTCTCCGCCCTGGCAAGCACCGCGCTACTGAGTTGGGCGCAAGGCCCGACAGCCGCGTCACCCGCCAAGAAAGACCTGGTGCAGAAGGTGCTGCAACTGCAGCAAAGCGGCTTTGAAGGCATGGCCACCGCGCTGGCAGAGCGCTCTATCGCGCCGCTGGGCCAGCAGGCGGGTGCCTTCCTGCAGGCGCGCGTGCCGGCAGAGCAGCGCGAGGCGCTGGCCAAGGATATTCAGGCCGAATTTGTCAAATACGGCAATGACGTGGTGCCGATGCTGCGTGAGCGCGTGCTCAAGCTGGCACCCACCGTGATCGCACCGTTGATGGAAGAGAAGTTCAGCGAGGACGAGCTCACTCAGGTGGTGGCGGCACTGGAGTCGCCGGGCTTCCGCAAGTACATGCAGCTCACGCCCGAACTGCAACGTGTCTTGAGCGAAAAACTGGTGGCCGAGATGCAGCCGCAAGTCGAGCCCAAGTTGAAGGCGCTGGACCAGTTGGTCAGCAAAAAGTTGACGGCCGCTGCCGGCCCGGCCGCAGCACCCGCCAACAGCGCCCCCGCCGCCGCAGCCAAGGCCTCTGGCGCCAAGAAATAGGGCTGTGCGTGTGACGATGGCCATGCGCCCCTACAACTTCTCCGCCGGCCCGGCAGCCTTGCCCGAGGTGGTGCTGCAGCAAGCCGCCGCTGAGATGCTGGATTGGCACGGCTCGGGCATGGGCGTGATGGAGATGAGCCATCGCGGCAGCGAATTCATGTCCATCGCCGCAGCGGCCGAGGCCGACTTGCGCGACTTGCTGGCCGTGCCGGCCCATTTCCGCATCCTGTTCATGCAGGGTGGTGGCTTGGCTGAAAACGCCATCGTGCCGCTCAACTTGTCCCGTGCGGGCCAGGTGGATGTGGTGGTCAGTGGCGCCTGGTCCAAAAAATCGGCCACTGAGGCCAGGCGGTATGCCGACGTGGCGATTGCCGCCAGCAACGAAGCCGATGGCCACACCTCGCTGCCGGCGCCGGCCAGCTGGCAGTTGCGCCCCGGCGCCAGCTACGTGCACCTGTGCAGCAACGAGACCATCCACGGCGTGGAGTACGGCGCCCTGCCCGACCTGGCCGCACTGGGTTGCGATGCGCCGCTGGTGCTGGATTGCTCATCACACATCCTGTCGCGGCCCATCGATTGGCAGCGTGTTGGCCTGGCCTTTGCCGGCGCGCAGAAAAACATCGGCCCGGCCGGTTTGACCCTGGTCATCGTGCGCGACGACCTGCTGGGCCACGCCCTGGCGGCCTGCCCGTCGGCCTTTGATTACAAGACCGTGGCCGACAACGCGTCGATGTACAACACCCCGCCCACCTACGCCATCTACATTGGCGGCCTGGTGTTCCAGTGGCTTAAACGCCAGGGCGGTGTGGCCGCGATGGAGGCGCACAACGTCGCCAAGGCAGCGCTGCTGTACGGCTATCTGGATGGCTCGGGCTTTTACGACAACCGGGTGGCCCTGGCTGGCCGCTCACGCATGAACGTGCCGTTTTATTTGCGCGACGAATCCCTCAACGCCGCGTTTCTGGCCGGCGCCGCAGCGCACGGCCTGTTGCAGCTCAAGGGCCACAACAGTGTGGGCGGCATGCGTGCGTCCATCTACAACGCGATGCCGCTGGCGGGTGTGCAGGCGCTGGTGGACTACCTCAAAAGCTTTGCCCGGTGCCATGGCTGATCCCGTGCCCGCCACCACAACGCCCACCGCGCCGACGCCTGCAGCGGAGGCCGGCACCAACCCCGCGCTGCTGGCCTTGCGCGGCCGCATCGACGCCCTGGACCGTGCGCTCTTGGCGCTGCTGAACCAGCGCATGCAGGTGGCGGTGGAGGTGGGCGAGTTGAAGAAGGGTGAGGGCTCACCGGTGTTCCGCCCTGAGCGCGAGGCGCAAGTGATTGACGGCTTGAAAGCGCTCAACCCCGGGCCGCTGAAAACCACCAGTGTGGCGCCGATCTGGCGCGAGATCATGTCGGCCAGCCGCGCGCTGGAGGCCCCCACCCGGGTCGCCTTTCTGGGCCCGGCAGGCACCTTCAGTGAAGAAGCGGCGCTGGGCTTTTTTGGCAGCTCCATCGTGCGTGTGCCCTGCGCCAGCTTTGATGAGGTGTTCCGCACCACCACCGCCGGTGCGGCCGACTTTGGTGTGGTGCCGGTCGAAAACAGCACCGAAGGCGTGGTGGCCCGCTCGCTGGATTTGTTCCTGACCACGCCGCTGTTCATCATCGGCGAGACCAGCCTGATCGTGCGCCACAACCTGCTGCGCAAAACCACCGATCTGGCCGGCATCAGCGCGGTGTGCGCCCACCCGCAGGCGCTGGCCCAGTGCCACGGCTGGCTCAGCCACCACCTGCCGGACGTGGAACGGCGGCCGGTGTCCAGCAATGCCGAAGGCGCCCGTCTGGCGTCACTGGACCCGCAACTCGCGGCGATTGCCGGCGGCCGTGCCGCGTCTGAGTTTGGCCTGCATCTGCTGGCCCCGGCGATCCAGGACGATGCCCACAACCGCACCCGTTTTGCCGTGGTCACCCACCCGGACCGCCACCCGGCGCCGCAGCCATCCGGCCATGATTGCACCAGCCTGGTGGTCAGCGTGCACAACAAGCCCGGCGCCGTGCATGATTTGCTGATCCCGCTGAAGGAGCACGGTGTGTCGATGACGCGTTTGGAGTCGCGCCCGGCCCGCTCAGGCCAGTGGGAGTACTACTTCTACATCGACATCGAGGGCCACCCCGACGAGCCCCACGTGGGCACGGCCTTGCGCGCGCTGCGCGAGGCTTGTGCGTTTTTCAAGGTGCTGGGCACCTACCCGATCGACGTGCACTGATGGCCCACCCCGGTAGCGCCTTCGGTGCCTCCCCCTCAAAGGGGCAACGCCTGCGGTCCGGCGCAGCCAGCCCCGCGGCGTTTGCTTGGTCAGACACAACGCCAGCAATCGTCGTGGAGTGTTGAGATGTTCAACCAACTCGGTGTCATTGGCTGCGGCTTGATGGGCGGCTCGTTTGCGCTGGCGCTGCGCCGTGCCGGGCTGGTCAAGCAGGTGGTGGGCTACAGCAAATCCCCCACCACGACTGAACTGGCGCGCAGCATGGGCGTGGTCGATGTGGCGGTTGACTCGGCGCGCGCGGCGCTGCTGGGTTCTGACATCGTGCTGATTGCCGTGCCGGTGTCGGCCACCGAGTCCACTTTTGTGGCCATCCGCGACGCCATCACACCCGACATGTTGGTGATGGACGTGGGGTCAACCAAGCGTGACGTGGTGGACACCGCCCGCCGTGTGCTGCGTGACCCCGCCCAACTGCGCCGCTTTGTGCCGGCCCACCCGATTGCCGGCAGCGAGCAGGCCGGTGTGGCCTATGCCGACGCTGCGCTGTACAACAACCGCCAGGTCATCCTGACACCCCTGCCGCAAACCGACGCTGACCTGGTACAGCAGGCCGCCAACGTGTGGACGGCCATCGGTGCCCAGGTGCTGCGCATGTCGCCCGAGAACCATGACGCCGCGTTTGCCGCCGTCAGCCACCTGCCGCACCTGCTGGCGTTTGCCTGCTTCTCGGCGATTGCCAACCAGCCGGCAGGGCGGGATTTTTTGTCGCTGGCCGGCCCAGGCTTCCGAGATTTCACCCGCATCGCCGCCAGTGACCCTGCGGTCTGGCGCGACATCCTGCTGGCCAACCGCGAAGAGGTGCTCAAGCAAAGCCAGCGCTTCCGTTTTGCGTTGGACGCGCTGGAGCATGTGATGCAGGCCGGCAACAGCCAGGCGCTGGAAGACCTGATCCGCAGTGCGTCCAGTGCCCGCAGCGGCTGGCAGATCGGCGGCGGCCCACCCGGCGGGCGCGGCGGGTCCGGCCCCGCCGGCAACTGAGCCTGGCCCGCAATTTGGCGCATTGGCTTCTTGGCTGGATATCTGGTTGACTGGCGGGCTGCGTCCGCCCCCGATGGACGACATGTACAAACTCCCCCACCTGGACCTGCCGCCCCTGCGCGGCGCCGCCGGCACGGTGCAATTGCCGGGCTCCAAAAGCATCTCCAACCGCCTGCTGCTGCTGGCCGGCTTGAGTAGCGGCACCACCGTGCTGCGCGATTTGCTGGACAGCGACGACACCCGCGTCATGCTGGACTCCCTGCGCACACTGGGCTGCGGCTTGCAACGGCAGGGCGATGGCGCACTGGCCGTCACCGGCCTGGGCGGGCGCCTGCAGGCGGGCTTGCAGATGCATGAGGCTGCGCTGTTCCTCGGCAACGCCGGCACCGCGATGCGGCCACTGGCGGCTGCACTGGCGGTGCTGGTGGCGCTGCAGGGTGGCAGCTTCACGCTGTCTGGCGTGCCGCGCATGCATGAGCGGCCCATCGGTGATCTGGTGGACGCACTGCGTCAGTTGGGCTGCCAGATCGACTACACCGGCACCCCCGGCTACCCGCCGCTGTGGCTGCACGGCAGTGCCGGTGGTGCGCTGCAGACCCAGCGCGAGATCAGCGTGCGGGGTGATGTGTCCAGCCAGTTCCTCACCGCGCTGCTGCTGGCACTGCCGCTGGCCTGCGGCGACGCTGACAGCGCGCCGGTGGTGATCCGGGTCAAGGGTGAGCTGATCAGCAAGCCCTACGTCGAGATCACCCTCAATCTGCTGGCGCGTTTTGGCATTGACGTGCAGCGCCAAGGCTTTGAGCGTTTCACCATCCCCGCCGGCAGCCGCTACCGCTCACCGGGTGAGCTGCATGTGGAGGCGGATGCCTCGTCGGCGTCCTACTTCATCGCGCTGGGCGCGATTGCCGCCACTGGCCAGCCCATCACCATCGAGGGTGTCGGCCTGGATTCGATCCAGGGCGATATCCGCTTTGTTGAGGCCGCCCGCGCCATGGGTGCGCAGGTGGACGGCGAGCCGGGCAAATTGGTGGTGCGGCGCGGCGCCTGGCCGCTGCGCGCCATCACGCTGGACTGCAACCACATCCCCGACGCAGCGATGACGCTGGCAGTGATGGCGCTGTACGCCAGCGGCACCACCCGCCTGAGCAACATCGCCAGTTGGCGGGTCAAAGAGACCGACCGCATCGCCGCGCTGGCGGCCGAGCTGCGCAAGCTGGGCGCCGGGGTGGTGGAAGGCGCGGATTTCATCGAAGTGACCGCCCCGGCAGCCGATGCCTGGCAGGCCGCCAGCATCCACACCTACGACGACCACCGCATCGCCATGTGCCTGTCGCTGGCCGCGTTCAACCCGCTGGTGGCCGCACCCGGGCTTGAGGTGCCGGTGCGCATCCTCGACCCGCAGTGCGTGGCCAAGACCTACCCCGACTACTTTGAGGCGCTGTTCTCGGTGGCGCAGACGGCCGACGCCGACATCCCGGTCATCACCATCGACGGCCCCACCGCGTCCGGCAAGGGCACGCTGGCCGCCACCGTGGCGGCGCGGCTGGGCTGGCACCAGCTCGATTCCGGCCTGCTGTACCGCGCCACCGCATTGGCCGCCCAACGCCAGGGCGTGGCCGCTGACGACGAGCCCGGCCTGGCCGGGGTGGCGGCCGCCTTGACGCTGCGTTTTGACGGCGAGCGGGTGCTGTTGGACGGCCTGGACGTGGCAGCCGAGTTGCGCCAGGAAATGGTGGGCAGCATGGCCTCGCGCATCTCCGCCTGGCCGGCGGTGCGCGGTGCGCTGGAGGCGCTGCAACTGGGCTTGCGCCGCCTGCCCGGCCTGGTGGCCGACGGGCGCGACATGGGGACGGTGATTTTCCCGGCTGCGCCGCTCAAGATTTTCCTCACCGCCAGCCCGGCGATGCGCGCCGACAGACGGTATAAGCAATTGATTTCAAAAGGGATTTCTGCTAATCTCGCAGACCTTCTTGCGGACTTGGAGGCACGCGACGCGCGGGACAAAAACCGCTTGATCGCACCACTCAAGCCGGCACAAGACGCGCTGCTGCTCGACAACTCGGGCTTGACGATCGAGCAATCGGTCGATCAGGTGCTGGATTGGTGGGCACAGCGCGGGCCGTTTTAGCCCTGGTTGAATTGATAGAACCGATAGAACTGTTCGTCCAAGCCGGCAACGGCAATATCCGCCCGCTCGGTCGTGTTGGCACAGCCTTTCAGCAGGTTGGCCAGCGCTGCCAGGCGGTTGTTTCACCCACCCCAACCCCGCCGGTTTCATCCAACTTGGTTTCCGCCGGCACCAAGGACTTAAACACCCAATGGCTCAAATCTCAGCACAAGCGCTGGCCCGCATCCAGGCCCGCCCTGCCACCCCCGAATACAGCGGCATGGAGAATTTCGCCTCGCTGTTTGAAGAATCCCTGGCCAAGAGCGACCTGCGCGCTGGCGAGGTCATCTCGGCTGAAGTCGTGCGCATCGAGTTCAACCACGTCGTGGTGAACGCTGGCCTCAAGAGCGAAGCCTATGTGCCCATCGCCGAGTTCAAGAACGACCAAGGCGAACTCGAAGTTGAAGTGGGCGACTTCGTCTCGGTGGCCATTGATGCCATCGAAAACGGCTACGGCGACACCATCCTGTCGCGTGACAAAGCCAAGCGCCTGGCCTCCTGGCTGTCGCTGGAAGTGGCGCTGGACAGTGGCGACTTCGTCACCGGCACCGTCTCTGGCAAGGTCAAGGGCGGCCTCACCGTGCTGGTCAACGGCATCCGCGCCTTCCTGCCGGGCTCGCTGATCGACACCCGCCCGGTCAAAGACCTGAGCCCGTACGAAGGCAAGACGCTGGAATTCAAGGTCATCAAGCTCGACCGCAAGCGCAACAACGTGGTGCTGAGCCGCCGCGCGGTGGTCGAAGCGTCGATGGGCGAAGAGCGCGCCAAGCTGCTCGAAACCCTGACCGAAGGCGCCATCGTGCACGGCGTGGTCAAGAACATCACCGAATACGGTGCGTTTGTCGACCTGGGCGGCATCGACGGCCTGCTGCACATCACCGACATGGCCTGGCGCCGTGTGCGCCACCCCAGCGAAGTGGTGACGGTCGGTCAAGAGCTGTCGGCCAAGGTGCTGAAGTTTGACGCCGAGAAGAACCGCGTCTCTTTGGGTATCAAACAACTCGGTGATGACCCCTGGCACGGCGTGTCGCGCCGCTACCCCAGCAGCACCCGTTTGTTTGGCAAGGTCACCAACATCGCCGACTACGGCGCGTTCGTCGAGATCGAACCCGGCATCGAAGGCCTGGTACACGTCTCCGAGATGGACTGGACCAACAAGAACGTGGCCCCGGCCAAGATCGTTGCGCTGGGCGACGAGGTCGAAGTCAT
>JANPOW010000456.1:0-3916 GCA_031428185.1 Betaproteobacteria bacterium
CGCATGGGCCACGCCGGTGCGCTGATCAGCGGCGGCGCCGACACGGCCGACGCCAAACTGGCCGTGATGGAGGAGTGCGGCTTCACCATCACCCGCAACCCGAGTGAGATGGCGCGGCTGCTCAAGGCGCTGCTGTAAGCCAGGCGCTGCTGTACGCCTGGCGCTGCTGTAAGCCAGGCGCTGCGGTAAGCCAGGCGCTGCGGTAAGCCACGCCCTGCGCACAGCCTGGGCGGCTGCGGCACAGGCGTAGCTGCCAGCGCGTCCAGCGTGGCCTTGAAGGCTCACAGCCTTGCACCTGCAAAAGGCGGGCCGTCACTGGCCGCCATCAGATCAAAATCCAACTGCAGCGCTTGGCCAAGTGCCTGGCCTCAGCGGGCCAGGCGCCACACGCCACGCCAACACGCGCACGTTGTGACAGCCACCCCAACAGGACGCCATCAAGCCCCGATTCCACCCACTGTTCCCGCCTTTGCGCGCCCTGCCCGCATGAAACGATGGTGGTACTCACCAATGGGGAATCTGGGTGTTTGGACTATCGCGTGGATCACTGTTACCCGGCTGGATCGGCTGCGCGCCTTGTGGCGCCAGCATGGTCATGGCCTTGGTGCAACGCCCGGCGCAAGGCCTGCCGGCCATCCGCTGGACCACGGACACCGGCTGGGCCCAGCCGACCCGGGCGCTGCAAGGCCTGCGCCGCAGCCGCGCCTTGCACCGCCACCAGCGGGTGGCGCTGCTGCAGCGTGACCAGTACCGCTGCGTGGCGATGGACGCACCGGCCGACGTGCCACGCGCCGACTGGGCCGCCGCCGTGCGCTGGCAGTTGCGCGACACGGTGGATTTCCCGGTCGACAGCGCCGCCGTTGACGTGCTGGCCGTGCCCGAGGGCACCAGCTACCGCGCGCAGCCCCAGTTGATCGCTGTGGCCGCTGCCGCTGAACAGGTGCGCCCGCTGGCCGAGCAGGCGGCCGACGCCGGCACGCCCTGGCAGGCCATCGACATCACCGAGACCGCGCTGCGCAACTTGAGCGCGCTGGTCGAGCCCGAGGGCCGCGCCCAGGCCTTGCTGCACTGCGAGGCCCAGCACGCCACGCTGGTGGTCACCTACGGCGGTGAGCTGCTGTCCACCCGCCAGCTGGAGCTGACCCTGGCCTTGCCCGACGACGCCAGCCCGGCCCAGCGTGAGCAGGCCTACGACCAGGCCGGCCTGGAGCTGCAGCGCACGCTGGACGGCATCGAGCGTGCCTTTGGCCAGGTCACCCTGGCCCGCCTGCTGATCAGCCCCATGCCTGGCGCGCAGGCCTTGTGTGACCACCTGGGGCCACTGCTGTACGTGCCGGTGCTGCCGCTGCTGCTGGACAAGGTGCTGGACTTCAGCGCCGTGCCCGGCCTGCTGGCCGACGCCGCGCTGCTCAACCGCCACCTCTGCGCCATCGGCGCCGCACTGCGCCAAGACTGATCGCAAGGCAAACCACGCCATGGCTCAACAACTCAATCTGCTGGACCCGCGCTTTGCGCCGCAGGCACTGCGCTTTTCAGCCCAGCATGGCTTGATGGCCGTGCTGGCGCTATTGGCCCTGACGGCCGGCAGCGCCCAGGGCCTGAAGTGGGCCGCCACCCAGGCCACCGGCAAAGCCGGCCAGTTGGAGGTGCTGACCGCGCCGCTGCAGGCCCGCGCGCAGGCCCTGATGGCCACCGTCGGGGCCAACGCGGCCAATGGCAGCGCAGTGGAGATCACCCAACTGCGCACCCTGGAGGCGGGCCAGCGCCGCACCAGCCAGGCCTTGAGCGCCGGCCTGGCCGGTGCGCGTGAGGGCCCGTCCGACTATCTGCTGGCGCTGGCCCGGCGCGCATCACCGGTGGTCTGGGTCACCGGCTTTGCGCTGGACGAGACCGGCGCCATTGCCCTGGAGGGCCGCATGACCGACAGCGCCGTGTTGCCCGAGTATCTGAAAAGCCTGAACAACGAGCCGCGTTTCAAGGGCCGGCCGTTTGCCCAGCTCAGCCTGCAAGCGCTGGACGCTGCCGGTGTGGCCACCCCGTACACCGAGTTCAGCCTGCGCTCGGCCAGCACCGGCCTGGCCGCCACCCTGCCCGGCGCCGCTGCGGCTGGCAACGGCACCGGCACGCCGCCGGACGGCAGCAACCCGGGCAGCAATGCCGTGGCATCGGCCATGGGCCTGCTGGCCGGCCAGGGCAACGGGGGCACACCATGACACTGCGCTGGCCTGTTGGCCCGTTCAAGCGCGGCGCCAAGCCGCTGGCCCCGGCCAACGCCGGGCGGCACGGCGCAGCAGCGCCCGATGCCAGTGGCAGCCAGCCCACCGCGCTGCTGGCCACGCTGGCGCAATCGCCCCTGGCCGCACGCTGGCGCAGCCTGCAGCGCCAGTTTGACCAACGCAGCCAGCGTGAGCGCTTGCTGCTCATCGGCGCTGCTGCGGCCGCCGCCCTGCTGCTGGGTGACGCGCTGTGGCTGGGACCGGCGCTGGTGCAGTACCGCAGCGCCAATGTGCGCTACCAGACCGCGCAGCGTGCGATGGCCAGCCTGCAGACCGACTCCCGCACCCAGCACGACGTGGGCAGCCAGCAAGCCCGCCAGCAACAGGCCGATCTGGTGATGTGGCGCCAGCGGGTGCGCGACGGCGAAGCCCAGTTGCGCAGCCACGAAGACACCCTCGTCGGCCCCGACCGCATGGTCAGCCTGCTGGACCAACTGCTGGCGCGCAACGGCGCGGTCAAGGTGCGGGCCATGCGCTCACTGGGCCGCAGCGACCTGCTGGGCAGCACGCTGGCGGCCGAGCCCTCAAAAACCGGCACCAGCGCTGCCCCAAACCCCGGCCCCAACAGCGCCGCCAACCCGGCCGGCACCGGCAGCGCCCAAAGTGGCCAGACCGGCAACCCGACGCTGTACCGGCACGGGGTGGAACTGGTGCTGGAGGGCAGCTTTGCCAACGTGCTGCAGTACCTGCGTGATGTGGAGGCCCTGCCCCAGCGTGTGCTGTGGGGCAGCGTCAGCCTGAAGGTGGAGCAACACCCACGCTGTGTGCTGACGCTGCGCGCCTACACCATCAGCCGCGACCGCCATTGGCTGGAGATTTGAGCATGCACCCCCTACCCGCACCCGGCTTTGCCGGCCTTGGCCAGCGTGGCCGGCTAACACCGCTGTGCCTGCTTTGCCTGCTCTGCTGGTGTGGCCCGGCCCGCAGCGCCGCGCCCGCCCCGTTGGCCGACCCGACCCGCCCGCCCGGCGCGCTGGCCACCACCAGCGCCGGCAATACCCCCCGCAGCGGCCGGCCACTCAACGCCAGACACGACAACACCAAGCCAGACAGCAGCGGCACAGCGCCGGGGCCAGCCGGCGTGGCCCTCAACAGCGTGCAGTTGCAAGCCATCCAGACGTCCAGCGGCAAACCGCCCGTGGCGATGGTGGACGGCCAACTGGTCAGGCTGGGTGACAGCGTGGCCGGCCGCACCGTGCTGGCGATCGACAGCCAAGGCCTGCTGCTGCGCGGCGCCGCCGGCCCGGAGCGGCTGTGGCTGCTGACCGACAACCCCAAACAAACCGCCGGCAGCATCACCACCACCCGCAGCGCGGTGTACCTGCCCGCCGTGCCCGGCACGGATGGCCCGGCCGATGCCAACCCGCAGTTGCGCGCTGAGCGCAACGCCAGCAACAACACCAACACCCCAGCCGGCACCGCCGCTGCCCTGTCACTGGTCGGAAGGACCACACCATGAACCGTGCGCTCAAGGCCATCTGCCGCCGCCATAGCCTGCGCCACAGCCTGTCGCTGGCGCTGGCCGCGCCACTGCTGCTGCCCACCCCCGGCCACGCCGGTGCCGACGACACCATGCCCGCGCGTGCCACCAGCAGCCAACTGCAGGACCTGGGGACACTGCTGCGCCCGCAACAGCGGCG
>JANPOW010000457.1:0-5593 GCA_031428185.1 Betaproteobacteria bacterium
AGCACATCGCCGGCCGCATCTGCGCTGCCGTGGCAGCAGGCTGCGACGCGGTGCTGCTGGACCTGCACGGCGCCATGGTGACGCAGACGTTTGAAGACGGTGAAGGCGAACTGCTGCGCCGCATCCGCGCCATCACAGCAGTGCCCATCGGCGTGGCGCTGGACATGCACAGCAACCTGTACGACGCGATGGGCCAGCACAGCACGGTGCTGGCCGGTTACCAGACCTACCCGCATGTGGATGTGTACGCCACAGGCCAACGCGCCGGCAAGGCCATCCTGGCGCTGCTGGCTGGTCAGGCCACACCCACCATGGCCTGGGGGCGTGTGCCCATGCTGCCGCATGTGATGCGCCAGGGCTCGGACGACAGCCCCAACCGCGAGTTGCAGGCCCGCTGCCGGGTGATGGAGGCCGAGGGCGCGCTGTGCGCCAGCGTATTTGTCGGCTTCCCCAATGCCGACATTGAATATGCGGGCTTGTCCGCCGTGGTGGTGACCGATGGTGACGCCGCACTGGCGCGCCGCTGGTGCGACGAATTGCTGGCCCTGGCTTGGGGCCTGCGCAGCCAGTTTGTCTACCAGATTGAGCCTTTGCCGGTGGCCATGGCCAGGGCCGTGGCATTTGACCGCAGCAAACCCGCCGGCAGCGGCCCGGTTGTGCTGCTGGACCACAGCGACAACTGCGCGTCCGGCGGCACGATGGACACCATGACGGTGCTGGGCGCCATCCTGGACGCCGGGCTGCAAGGCGTGGTGGCCTTTGCCATCTACGACCCGGCAGCAGTGCAGCAGATGGCGCAGGCCGGTGTCGGCGCCAGCATCACCCTGGCCCTGGGTGGCAGGCTGGACATGCCGTCGATCAGCCTGCTTGGCCAGCCACGCACCGTGACCGGCCGCGTCAAGCTGCTGTGTGACGGCCTGTACCGCAACCAAGGCCCGATGTCCAGAGGTGAGTTGAACGACATGGGCCCCACCGCCGTGCTGGACACCGGCGCAGTGCAAATCGTGGTGATCAGCAAGCACGTGGAGCCCAATGACCTGGCCGCCTTCACCACTGTCGGCATCAACCCCGCGCTGCAGCGCTTTGTGATGCTCAAAAGCCGCATCCACTGGCGTGCCGGCATGGCCACGCTGGCCCATGCGGTGGTGGAATGCGCCGGCACGGGGGTGTGTACCTCCGACTACGCTGCGCTCAACTTCAAACACCTGCGGCGGCCGATGTATCCGCTGGACGTGTCAGCCGCTTGAGCCGTCAGCATTCGGCCAGCCGCACGACTGATCAACACCCCTACCGGCCGCCATCTGCGGCAACACTTTTTTGAGACGCCCATGCACCCCACCATCCACCTGCTGGCCCGCACTGACTTTCCGCCCATCACGCGCCAGCGCCTGGACACGCTGCAAGTCAACCTGGGCTACCGCTGCAACCAAAGCTGCCTGCACTGCCATGTCAACGCCGGCCCCAACCGCACTGAGGAGATGGACGGCAGCACGGTCGACCTGGTGCTGCAGGTGCTGCAGGCGCGCCGCATCAAGACGCTGGATTTGACCGGCGGCGCGCCTGAGCTCAACCCGCATTTCCGCCGCCTGGTGGTGGCCGCCCGGGCGCTGGGCGTGACGGTGATTGACCGCTGCAACCTCACCATCCTGTCCGAGCCCGGCCAAGCCGACCTGGCGCAATTTTTGGCCGACCAGCGGGTGGATGTGGTCGCGTCGCTGCCCTGTTATTCGGCCGCCAATGTGGACCGGCAGCGTGGTGACGGCGTGTTTGAGCGCAGCATCCAGGGCCTGCAGGCGCTCAATGCGCTGGGCTACGGTGACCCGACCACCGGGCTGGTGCTCAACCTCGTCTACAACCCACAAGGCGCCGTGCTGCCACCACCACAAGCCGGGCTGCAAGCCGACTACCAGCGTGAGCTGGGCAGCCACTTTGGCATCACCTTCAATCACCTGTTTGCGCTGACCAACATGCCCATCCAGCGTTTTGGCAGCACCCTGGTGTCCAAGGGCACGTTCGAGAGCTATCTGCAATTGCTCAAAAGCAGCTACCGGCCAGACAACCTGGCCACCGTGATGTGCAGCAGCCTGCTCAGCGTGGATTGGCAGGGTGATTTGTATGACTGCGACTTCAACCAGATGTTGGGCCTGCGCGCCCGGGTGGGTGCGCAAGCCAGGCCACACCTGCGCGATTTGCTCAGCGCTGAGACCAGCGGCACGGCCATCCGTGTGGCCGACCATTGCTGGGGCTGCACCGCCGGCCAGGGCAGCAGTTGTGGCGGGGCGCTGGATGCGGCGTTGCCATCAGCGCGTGCGGATGCGCCCACGCACGCCCCCACACCGATCCCCGCCGTTGCAGCGGGCGCGGCCTGATGGCCACCAGCCCGCCCAAGTCACGCAAGCCGCTGTGGATCGCCCTGGCCGTGCTGGCCGTGGCGCTGCTGTGGGCTTACCAGCATTTCGGCCTGGGCAAGCTGCTGACGCTGGATTCACTCAAGGCCAGCCGCGACAGCCTGGTGGCCCTGGTGGCGCAGCGCCCGCTGGCCACCGCCGCCATCTACTTTGTGGTGTACGTGGCGGCGGTGGCGGTGTCCTTCCCGGGCGCCACGGTGCTCACGCTGGCGGCCGGTGCGATGTTCGGCCTGGGCTGGGGTTTGCTGTTGGTGTCGTTTGCGTCCAGCCTGGGCGCGTTGCTGGCCTTTTTGGCGGCGCGCTATCTGCTGCGCGATGCCGTGCAGGCCAAGCTGGGCAAACAACTGGCACCCATCAACGAGGGCCTGGCGCGTGATGGCGCGCTGTACCTGCTCACCCTGAGGCTGGTGCCGGTCTTCCCCTTCTTTTTGGTCAACCTGCTGGCCGCGCTCACCCCCATCCCCGCGGCTAAGTTTTATTGGGTCAGCCAGTTGGGCATGCTGGCTGGCACGGCGGTGTTTGTGAATGCCGGCACCCAACTGGCCAGCATCCAGCGGCCCGGTGATGTGCTGTCGCCCGCGCTGCTGGGCAGCTTTGTGCTGCTGGGCTTGTTCCCCCTGCTGGCCAAGGCGGTGGTGGGCTGGCTGCAGCGCAAGAAGCTGTATGCCGCCTGGCCCAAGCCGGCGCGGTTTGACCGCAACCTGGTGGTGATTGGCGCCGGTGCGGGTGGGCTGGTCACCGCTTACATCGCCGCCGTGGTCAAGGCCAAAGTCACGCTGGTGGAGGGCCACAAGCTGGGCGGTGATTGCCTGAACTACGGCTGTGTGCCCAGCAAGGCGCTGATCCGCTCGGCCCGGGTGATGCACGAGCTGCGCCACGCGGCGGACGTGGGCCTGCAAGGCGCCAGCGCCACGGTGGACTTTGCCGCCGTGATGGCCCGGGTGCAGCGTGTCATCAAGGCCATCGAGCCGCACGACTCGGTGCAGCGCTACACCCAGCTGGGAGTGGACGTGGTGCTGGGCCAGGCCCGCATCACCTCACCCTGGTCAGTGGACATCACCACGCCGGCCGGGGTGCAAACACTCACCACCCGCAGCATCGTGATCGCCACCGGCGCCAGCCCGTTTGTGCCACCACTTCCGGGGCTGGACACGGTGGGCTACTTGACATCAGACACGCTGTGGGGCCTGACCAGCCTGCCGCGCCGGCTGCTGGTGCTGGGCGGTGGCCCGATCGGCTGTGAACTGGCCCAAGCTTTTGCCAGGCTGGGCGCGCAAGTCACTCAGGTGGAGAAAGCACCGCGCCTGATGCTGCGCGAGGACGCTGATGCCGCCGCCCTGGTCACCGCCGCGCTGCAGGCCGACGGTGTGCAGGTGCTCACCGACCACCAGGCGCTGCGCTGCGAGTTGGTGATGGTGGATGGTGTGCAGGTCAAGCGGCTGATCGTGCAGCAAGGCAGCACCGGTGCCGAACACACCATCGAATTTGACGAGTTGCTGTGCGCCGTGGGCCGCAGCCCACGGGTCACCGGCTTTGGGCTGGAGGAGTTGGGCATCGCCCTGACCGACAAAAAAAACGTGGCCACCGACGCCTGGCTGCAAACCACGCTGCCCAACATCTACGCCGTGGGCGATGTGGCCGGGCCTTACCAACTGACCCACGTGGCCGCTCATCAGGCCTGGTATGCGGCAGTCAACGCGCTGTTTGGCCAGTTCAAGCGTTTCAAGGTGGATTACGCCGTCATCCCCTGGGCCACCTTCACCGACCCCGAGGTGGCGCGGGTGGGCTTGTCCGAGGATGAAGCCCGCGCGCAAGACATCCCGTTTGAGCTGACCCAGTACAAGCTGGACGACCTGGACCGCGCCATTGCCGACGGCCACACCCAGGGTTATGTGAAAGTGCTCACCGTGCCCGGCAAAGACAAGATCCTGGGCGCCACCGTGGTGGGCGACCACGCGGCCGAGTTGCTGACCGAGTTTGTGCTGGCCATGAAACACGGCCTGGGGCTCAACAAGATTCTGGCCACCATCCACCCCTACCCCACCATGTCGGAGGCCAACAAATACGCGGCGGGCGAGTGGAAACGTGCGCACGCGCCTGAAAAACTGCTGGCCTGGGTGGCGCGGTTTCAGGCCTGGCAGCGTGGGTGAGCGGCTGCCATCCCCCGCGGGTGATCTGCCAGCCCCCGCGGGTGATCTGCCATCACGCTGCGGCTGTCGGCCATCACGCCGTGGGTAATCCTCCAACCCCGCGCCTGTCCATCATCCTGCCGGTGCTGGACGAGGCCGGCAGCATCCAGGCCACGCTGGCCAGCCTGGCGCCACTGCGGGCTGCAGGCCACCAGGTGATCGTGGCCGATGGTGGCAGCAGCGATGCCACCACCACGCTGTGCCAGGGCTGGGTGGACCACCTGGTGGCCGCGCCCCGTGGCCGGGCGCGGCAGATGAACGCCGGCGCTGTTGTGGCCCAGGGTGATGTGCTGCTGTTTTTGCATGCCGACACCCAACTGCCGCCGCAGGCTGCGCAACTGGTGGCCCGCGCGCTGCACGGTGGTGCCGGCTGGGGCCGGTTTGATGTGTGCATCAGCGGCCAATCGCGCCTACTTCCGCTGGTGGCGGCGTTGATGAATGTGCGGTCCCGCTGCACCGGCATTGCCACCGGTGACCAGGCGATGTTTGTGCGGCGAGCGCTGTTCCAGGCCGTGGGCGGTTTTGCCGACCAACCGCTGATGGAGGACATCCAGCTGTCCCGCCAACTGCGCCGCATCGGCCGTCCTGCCTGTCTGCGCGCCAAGGTCACCACCTCGGGCCGGCGCTGGGACAGCCGTGGCGCCTGGCGCACCATCACGCTGATGTGGTGGCTGCGCTGGCGCTACTGGCGTGGCGCGGCGCCTGAGCAACTGGCGCGGGCTTACCGGTGACCAAGCCCACCACCACGGTCATCGTGCTGGCCAAAGCACCACAAGCCGGCCTGGCCAAGACCCGGCTGATCCCGGCACTGGGCGCCGCCGGTGCAGCAGCGCTGGCTGCGCGCCTGCTGGACGACGCGGTAGACCGCGCCTTGGCAGCCAAGCTGGGCCCGGTGCTGCTGTGTGGCGCACCGGATCTGTTGCACCCCGCATTCACCCGCCATGCCGCACGGCCGGGCGTAACGCTGGCCCTGCAGGTGGGCGCTGATCTGGGTGA
>JANPOW010000458.1:0-6958 GCA_031428185.1 Betaproteobacteria bacterium
CCCGGGATGCACTGCAGGGCCCGGGTCCGCGCACCCGGGGCGGCTGCTGCCGGCGGCGGCGGCGCCTGCTGCACCCGCGGGGCCGGCGCCTGCTGCACCAGCGGCAGCAGCGGCGCCGGCACCGCGGCTTGCGCCGCGTCGGCCAGCCAGCGCAGCAAGGCGGCATACAGCCGCGCCGGGTCTACCGGCTTGGCAATGTGGTCGTCCATGCCGGCCGCAATGCAGGCGCTGCGGTCTTCGCCAAACGCATTGGCCGTCATGGCCAGGATGGGCAGCCGGCGGCCGGCTTGCAGGCCGGGGTGGGCGCGGATGGCCCGCGTGGCGGCCAGGCCGTCCATGCCGGGCATCTGCACGTCCATCAGCACCAGGTCGGGTGTGGCCGGCCCGGCCTGGGTGGCCAGCGCCACGGCCTGGGCGCCACCATCGGCCAGCAGCACGGTCAGGCCGACACCGCGCAGCAGCTCGGCGGCCACCTCCAGATTGACCGGGTTGTCGTCCACCAGCAGCACCCGGGCGCCGGCATGGTGCTGGCGCAGCAAGGCCTCATCCGCGCTGGCGGGCTGCGGCGCGGCAGGCAGCGGCAGGCCCTGGCGTTGCACGATGCGCAGCAGGCTGTCGTGCAGCGACGAGGCGCTGATGGGCTTGACCAGCAATGCATCAAAACCCACCTCGCGGGCGGCCTGGCGCATGCCGGGGTCGTCGTGTGCGGTGACCAGCAGGCTGGGTGGCAGGCCGGCGCCCAGCAAGCCACGCAATTGGCGCAGGGTTTCGATGCCGTCCATCGGCGCCATGCGCCAGTCAATCAGCAGCACGTCGTAGGTTTCGCCACGCCGCAGCGCTTGCTGCACCTGGGCCACGGCGCCCTCACCCGAGGCCTGCAGGTCCACCTGCAGGCCCAGCAGCTCCAGCCGGTCGCGCAAGACCACCCGGCTCTCGGCCAGGTCGTCCACCAGCAAGGCGCGCAGGCGCTGCAGTGACGCCGGTGGTGCGGTGTCGGCGCTGCTGTCGTCCAGCCCCAGCCAGGCGGTGAACCAGACGCTGCTGCCCTGGCCCGGGGTGCTGTCCAGCCCGGCATCGCCGCCCATCAGCACGGCCAAGTGGCGCGTCAGGGCCAGGCCCAGGCCGGTGCCACCAAACTGCCGGCTGGTGCTGTTGTCGGCCTGGGCAAAGGCGTTGAACAGCAGCGGCTGCTGTGCCGGCGCGATGCCGATGCCGGTATCACGCACCTCAAAGCGCACCAGCACCCGGCCGGCGGTTTGCTGCAATTGCTCGGCACGCAGGCGCACCCAGCCGCTGTTGGTGAACTTGACCGCGTTGGACAAGAGGTTGAGCAGGGCCTGCGACAGGCGCGTGGCGTCACCGCGCAGGCGTTGCGGCAGGTGGTCGGCATCCAGCACCAGTTCCAGGCCTTTTTGGCCTGCCCGCTCGGCCACCATCTCGCCGCAACGCGCCAGCAGCGCATCGACCGAAAACACGGCGTCCTCCAGCGCCAGCTTGCCGGCCTCGATCTTGGACAGGTCGAGGATGTCGCTGATGAGCTGCAGCAGGTGCTGGGCGGCAGTGGTGAGTTTGTCGATGCGGTCACGCGCCAGGCCGTCATGGCAGTCGCGGCGCATCAGGTGGGCCAGGCCGATGATGGCGTTCATCGGGGTGCGGATCTCGTGGCTCATGTTGGCCAGAAAGGCGCTCTTGGCGCGGCTGGCGGCCTCGGCGGCGTCACGCGCTTCACGCAGTGCATCGGCGGCCTGTTTTTGCTCGGTGCTGTCGATGGCCATCACCACCAGGCCAACCACCACGCCGTCGCGCCAGTCGGGCAGGCAATGCACCTGGGCCCACTGCCAGGTGCCGTCTTGCGCGATGTCGGCACGCTCAAAGTGCTGGGCCTGGCCGGCCAGCGCGACACCGCGCAGTGGCGCCCAGGCGCTGTCATCGCGCTGCGGCACCAGCTCAGACGGCAAGCGCCCCAGCGTGGTCTCGGGGCTGCGGCCGTACCAGTCGTACCAGGCCCGGTTGGCGTAGCGGCAGCGCTGCTCGGCATCGTGGTAGACGATGCGCCCGGGCAGGTTGTCGGCAATGGTGTGCACCAGCCGGTTGGCGTCGTTCAGGGCCTGGTTGGTGCTGCGCAGCTCGGCGGTACGCTCAGCCACGGTGGCCGTCAGGTGGGCGCGTTCATGCTGCAGGTCGGCTTGCAGTTGGGCCAGCTCGGTGATGTCGCGCGACATGCCAAACAGGCCGGTGATCTGGCCTGCCGCGTCGCGCAGCGGGCCCAGCGTGGCCAGAAAAGTGCGCTGCCCGATCGGGGTGAGCAAGGGGTGCTCAAACGTGATGGGCTGGCCACTGTGCAGCACCTGGTCTTCAAGTGTGCGCAGGCGCCCGGCCTGGGCCGGTGGCAACGCGGCGCCGGTTTGCAGCCCCAGCAGTTGTGCCGGCGTGCGGCCCAAGGTGGCGGCCCCAGCACGGTTGACCATCTGCAGCCGGTGGTCTAAATCCTTGGCAAAAATGGAATCGCTGGAGGTGTCCACCACCGCGCGCAGCAGCGCGCTGGCGTCCAGCTCACGGCGCTGCGCGCTGGCCAGGTCCTGCGCCTGCTGCAAGGCCAGACGCTGGCCGCTCTGGCGCACCAGCAGGCCCAGCGCCAGCATCATGGCCAGTGCTGCCAGGCTGATCCAGGCCAGGCTGCGCAAGACGGGGGCGTCCACCGTGCTGCGGTCAATGCGCGCCGTCAACCACCAGTCGGTGCCGCCCACCGGCAGCGCCACCAACCAGGACGACCGCTGGTCGTACGTCAGCCCGGCAAACACCTGGCCGGCCGGCCGCTCACCGCGCACCACGCCGGCCAGGCCCACCGCGCGGTCGCCATGCAGCGGCCGGCGCAACCGGCCTGCGGCGTTGGGCAGGCGCTTGAAGTTGCTGAGCGCCAGCAGCGTGTCACCATCACGCCGCCACAGCCCGGCCTCAGCCGAATCGCTGTCCAACGGCCCACCTTGCAGCAGGGGCAGCAACTCCAGTTGCGGGTCCAGCCGCAACAGCACAGCGGCACGGGCGGGCCGGCCGCTGGCCTGCAGCGGAATCACCAGGTCCAGCCGCAGCGGTAGGGGGCTGCCAGCCTGCCAGTACGGCGCGCTGTGCAACACCTGGCCGCTGGCCATGGCCTGCAGTGCCAGGCTGCGCACGGCGTCGGGCAGATCGGTGGGCACACCGGTCTCGGCAGCCCACACCCGGCCCTGCGCGTCCAGCACCATGGCGGCCACATCGCCACTGCTGCGGCGGTAGTCAGCGGCCCGCTGCAGCAAGCGCTGGGCCGCCGCCTGGCCGGCAGCGCTATCCTGGGCCTGCAACCCGTGCGGCTGAACCAGCGCCGCCCACAACGGACTGGCGGCCAGGAAACGGGCCGGTGCCACTTGGGCGCTGAGCCAGGCCGTCACCTGCAGGCGGCGCAACTCGGCCAGGGCCTGCAGGCGCTGGCCGGCCTGCTCATGCAGCATGTTGCGCTCTCTGGTCATCGCCAGAAAGGCCAGCAGCGCCACCAGCCCCAGGCCCAGCCACAGCGGCCAGCGCAACCGGCGTCTGTCGGCAGGCCGTGCGCGTGGCGCTGACCACCCCATCACCCGGCAAGCCCCGGGTGTGGCCCTGCCGGGTCAGGGCACTGCACACACGGCTGGGTCAATGCATTTGCTCCAGATGCGACACCGTGGCGCAACGGCTGGGTGGCTGGGTGGACACAGTGGCTGCCGGACCGCCAGCCGCCTTGGGTTGTAGCATGGCTTTTCAGCGCTTGGCTTTGCAGCGCCGCGCCGGGTTGGCCCGGCACGGCGCTGCAGCACCTTGCACCACCCGTCTGCAGGCCAGCACCAGCCGGCGCAGCACAGCCGGCCAGGCGCTCGACATGCTGGAAAATCCCGTCCGCCGGCCCTGGCTCTGGCCATAGCCCGCCGCACCACCGGCCTGATAGCCCGCCACACCACCTGCCTGATAGCCCGCCCACCATGCCTTTTGCCCACCTGGACAAACCCACCGACGACGACCCGCGCAGCGTTGCCGGCCATGCCACTGCGGGTGTGCGCAGCACCTGGGTCAGCGTGGTGGTGAACGTGGCGCTGAGCGCCACCCAGATCAGCGTGGGCCTGCTGTCAAAATCGCAAGGCCTGGTGGCCGACGGCATCCACTCGCTGTCCGACCTGGTGGCCGATTTTGTGGTGCTGGTGGCCGGCCACCATGCGCGCAAGGACGCCGACGCCGACCACCCCTACGGCCACCAACGCTTCGAGACCGCCGCGTCGCTGGTGCTGGGTGTGCTGCTGCTGGGTGTGGGCGTGGGCATGTTGTGGTCGGCGGTGCTCAAGCTGCAAGACCCGGCCAGCGTGCCGCAGGTGCATGTGGTGGCGCTGTGGGTGGTCGGTGCGGCGCTGGTGGCCAAGGAGGGGCTGTTCCGCTACATGCTGGCGGTGGCCAAGCGGGTGAAGTCCAGCATGCTGGTGGCCAACGCCTGGCATGCGCGCTCAGACGCCGCCTCGTCCCTGGTGGTGGGCATCGGCATTGCCGGCAACCTGGCCGGCTACCCCATTCTTGACCCGATTGCTGCGCTGATCGTGGGTTTCATGGTGGCCCGCATGGGCTGGGGTTTTGGCTGGGACGCCCTGCATGACCTGATGGACCGGGCGGTGGACGAGGCCGAGGTGGCCGCCATCCGCCAGACCCTGGCGCAGACACCCGGGGTGCATAACGTGCACGATGTGCGCACCCGCAAGATGGGCGATCTGATCGTGGTGGACGCCCACCTGGAGGTGGACGCCACCATCACGGTGGAGGCCGGCCACGACATTGCAGTGCTGGCCCAGCAGCGGGTGCTGCAGCGCCACCGGGTGCTCAACCTGATGACGCACGTGGACCCGTGGCGGCGGCCGGACGCCGACCATGCGCTGGGCCAGCCGCAACTGCAACTGCAGCCGCAGCCGCGAGTGCAACCGCAACCGCAACCGCAACCGCAGCCGCAGCCGCAACCGCAACCGCAGCCGCAGCCGCCGGGCTAAAACGCTGCCCGGCCGGGCCGCCAAGGGCGGCCGGGCCGGGCAGCTCAGGTGTTCAGGCGGTCAGGCGCCCGGCTTTGCCGCCTGGGCAGCCGCGCCGTCCACCACTGCGTCTGCGGCCAGATCAGCCGCCAGGGCGGCAACACCCGCATGGTGGCCCTCGTGGCGCTGCGGGTCTTGCCGCGCCAGCGCATGGCTGACTGCACGCTGCAGCTTGCCGGCTGCGCCTTGCAGGGCCAGATGCACGGTGCCGGCCTGCTCACGCACCACCACCGGCGCCAGGCCCACGACGCGGGCCTCCAGCAGGCATTGCACTTCGTCGGGCCCGGCCTTGGCTGGGCTGTTGGCATCGGTCAGGTGCGCCTCGACCCGGGTGATCTGCCCGCCAAAACGGTCCAGCGTGTCAGTCATCAAGGCCTTGACATGGTCGGCCAGCAGGTGGCGTTCATCGAGGTGGGGTGCGGCGTTCAGCAGGATCTGCATGCGGGCTCCAAGCGTGCATCGGGGCTTGCAGTGTGACCGATGGCGGGCCAACGCGCCGTCAGCCAAAGTGCCGTCAGCCAAAGTGCCATCTGCCAAAGCGCCATCTGCCAAAGCGCCATCTGCCCGTGCGCCGCCTGCCAAAGCGCGGTGGACCAAGCCAGCGTTGCCACCACACTGACGTCAGGCCGGCCCTGCCGCAAGATCTGTCGCCACATCTGTCGCCAGGTGGCCCTGGTCCAGATGCAGCACCCGCTGGCAGCGCCCGGCCAGCACCGCGTCATGCGTGACCATCACAAATGCGGTGCCACGCTGGCGCGCCAGGTCCAGCATCAGCGCAAACACGGTGTCGGCGCTGCGCCGGTCGAGATTGCCGGTGGGCTCGTCGGCCAGCACGCAGGCCGGCCGGGTAACCAGGGCGCGGGCGATGGCCACACGCTGGCGCTCACCGCCCGAGAGTTGGGCGGGGGTGTGGTGCAGGCGCGCGGCCAGGCCCACCGCCGCCAGCACCTCACGCGCGGCAGCGTGGGCTTGCGCGGGGGCCAAGCGGCGGATGCGCAACGGCATGGCCACGTTGTCGAGTGCCGTGAACTCCGGCAACAGGTGGTGAAACTGGTAAACAAAACCCAGGTGCTGGTTGCGCCAGGTGCCCTGCTCGGCTGCGCCCATGCCGGCCAGTGCGCGGCCCATCAACTGCACCTGGCCGGCCGACGGTGCGTCCAGCGCGCCCAGCAGATGCAGCAGGGTGCTCTTGCCTGAGCCCGATGCGCCGACGATGGCCAGGGTTTCACCGGCATGCACCTGCAGGTCCACGCCGTGCAGCACGGTCACGTCCAGGCCACCATCGGTAAAACGCTTGCTCAAGCCTTGGCAGGCCAGCACCAGCTGGTCAGCTTGATCACCCAACAGATCACTCATAGCGCAGCGCCTCAGCCGGCTTGACACGGCTGGCGCGCCAGCTGGGGTACAGCGTGGCCACAAAGGCCAGCGCCAGCGAGATCAGCGCAATTGGCAGGATGTCGGCCAGCCGGGGGTCGCTCGGCATGCGGTTGATCAGGTAGATGCTGCCGGGCAGAAAGGCCATGCCCAGCAGCCGCTCCAGCGCCGGCACCAGGGTGCCGATGTTCAGCGCCACCAGCAGGCCGAAGGCCACGCCCGACAGCGTGCCGATCACCCCGCTGGCCGCGCCCTGCACCACGAAGATGCCCATCACCGAGCGTGGGCTGGCGCCCAGGGTGCGCAAGATGGCGATGTCAGCGCGTTTGTCGGTCACGGTCATCACCAGCGTGGACACCAGGTTGAACGCCGCCACCGCCACGATCAGCGTGAGGATGATGAACATCAGCCGCTTTTCCAGCTGCACCGCGTCGAACCAGTTGCGGTTGGTGCGGGTCCAGTCGCGCACCAGCAGGCCGGCCGGCAGGGCGTCCACCAGCTGCTGGGCCACGGCC
>JANPOW010000459.1:0-6698 GCA_031428185.1 Betaproteobacteria bacterium
GCCCAACCGGTCGCCCACCCGTTGGGCATCCCTAGAATCCCGTGATGGACGCCTGCGGTGCTCACCTGGCGTGCGGCGTTGGGCTTGTGCGTCAGGCCCCCAGGCTGCGGCCGGGTGTTGTGGCAAGCGTGATCTGGCTGAGGATTGGAGCGTGGAGTGTTCATTTCAAGACTGCGGTTGAAGAACTGGCGCAATTTCAAAACAGTGGACATTGCGCTGCGTGAGCGTGTTTTTGTATTGGGCCCCAATGCGTCCGGCAAGTCGAACCTGCTGGATGCCATTCGATTCCTGCGTGACGTTGCAAAGCCGAAGGGTGGCGGTTTGCAGCGCGCCGTGGACAGCCGCGGTGGCCTGACCAAATTGCGCTGTTTGCTGGCGCGCAGAGACCCGCAGGTGATGATCGAAGTGGAGCTGTCTGATCGAATTGACGATCGATCCGATCTGGCGTTACCGGCTGGCATTCAAGCGTGAGGGCAAAGGTGCGCAGCGAGTGGTTGTCAGTGAAGAGGTCGGCGGCAAATTTTTATCACCACGCACAGCAAGGCCTTGCTGGAGCACCGCAGCATCGACCCGCGCCAAGTGGTGACGCTGCTGCCATGGGCGGAGGAGACGCGTGTATCGCCGTTCACTGCGGATGACATCGCGTTGGTGGCCGCAGGCTACACGGTTGCCGAGGCGGTTGCGGGCAAGGCGCCCGTGATGCAATTTGATCAGCTGTCGCTGTTGTAGGCTTTGGTGTCCGTGATTGCGATTGCGCTGGTGACTGAGGATGACTTGAGCATGTCCGGCGGTGGCAGGCTTTCAGTGACAAGAGCATTTGTTGAGCGTGGAGCTGGCAACAGCAAGCGGTCGGTGTCCAAATACAAGAATTCAAGCCCTGTGTTTCCGCACCTTGTGTTGACAGATTTAGACGATGCAACCTGCCCGGCCGCATTGCGCGCGCATTGCGCACGCATTGGGATGTTGCCGATCTTCCGGCCCGGATGTTGTTTCGGGTGGCCGTGCGTGAAACCGAGGAGACGTTGATGTCCTTGACCAAACGCGGCCGCAATCGACGTTTGGCGGTCGAGTTGGTTCCTGCTGCGGGCAGTGGCGCCCGCATTGGCCCGCTCTACAACGAAAGGCTGGTGCCGTTTGTATTGGGCCAATGGGACATTGATGCTGCCAGCGCCCAACGCCCGAGTCTGCACCGAATGCGGGACAGGCTGGCGGGTTTTCTGCGATGAAAGCCCGTGGTGTCCACCTGCAATACAGTTTTGAAGCCGATGGCCAGCGTGGCGCGGCGCTGCACAACCCGCTGTTTGACTTGCTCAGCGCGGTGCATGCGCACGGCTCGATCCAGCATGCGGCCAAGGCGCTGGGCGCCAGTTACCGCCATGTCTGGGGCCGGCTCAAGCGCTGGGAGGACGTGATGGGTGAGCCGCTGGTCACCTGGGCGCAGGGCCAGCCGACCCGCCTGACGCCGTTTGCTGACCGCCTGCTGTGGGCTGAAAAACGCGCCCGCACCCGGCTGACACCGCACATCGAGGCCTTGCGCGCCGAGCTGGAGCGCGTGCTGGCCGAGGCGCTGGACGGCAGCCAGCATGTGCTCACCGTGTTTGCCAGCCATGACTTGGGCCTGCCGCTGCTGCAGCAGTTGGCCAGCCAGCAGCACGGCCTGCACATCGAGCTGCGTTTTGCCGGCAGCGTGGACGCCCTGGCCGCGCTGGCGCAGGGCCGCTGCCTGGTGGCGGGCTTCCATGTGCCGGCGCTGCAAGGCGGCTCACGCCAGTTTGCGGCGGCCTTGAAGCCGCTGCTCAAACCCGGCCAGCACAAGCTGATCGGCTGCCTGCGCCGCACCCAGGGCCTGATGGTGCGGCCCGGCAACCCGTGGGCGGTGCGTGGCCTGTCGGACCTGGTGCGCGGCGTCGCTGCACCCGCCACCCCACCCGCCACCCCACCCGCAACACCCGACGCAGCGTCCAGCGGCGCCGTGCGTTACCTGAACCGCCAGCCGGGCTCGGGAACCCGCTTGCTGATGGACCACCTGCTGGCCGAGCAAGGCATTGCCCCCGGCAGTGTGCCGGGCTACTTTGACGCACCCGAAGAAAGCCATCTGGCGGTGGCCGCGGCGCTGGCCAGTGGCGTGGCCGATGTCGGCCCCGGCATCGAGGCGGCGGCGGTGCAGTTCGGCCTGGATTTCATCCCGCTGATCACCGAGGACTACTACCTGGTCTGCCTCAAGGACACGCTGAACCACCCGGCGGTGCACAAGCTGCGCCAGGCCCTGGACAGCCCCGCCTGGCCGCTGGCGCTGCAAGGCCTGCCGGGTTATGCACCGGCGCGCAGCGGGGAGGTCTTGTCGCTGACCCAGGCGCTGCCGTGGTGGCATTTCCGGGTGGCGCGCAAGCTGGCCGGGTGGCCAGTGGCAACACACCGGCCTGACCGTGGTACTTGAACCAGCGCTTGAACCAGTGCTTGAACCAGCGCCCGAACCAGCGCTTGAACTGCTGCCTAGCGCTGGCCTGGCCGGCTGAAGGCCATCACCCCGTCATTGACCCGGCCCCAGCGCAACGCCAGCCAGTCGAGCACAAAGTTCTGGTGCAGCCGCCACGGTTTGCGGTCACCCTGCTTGGGCAGCAGGCTGGCGGCACGCTGCACATAGCCTGAGGTGAAGTCAAGAAACGGCTCGGGCCGCACGTTGCTGTGCCGGCTTGGGGTGCACACCGTGCTGCCGGTCTTGTCCATGTGCTGCAGCAGCCGGCAGACATAACGCGCGGTCAGATCGGCCTTCAGCGTCCAACTGGCGTTGGTGTAGCCAAAGGTGTTGGCCAGGTTGGGCAACCCGCTGTACATCATGCCTTTGTAGATCAGTGTGTCGGCCGGCTTGACCGGCTGGCCGTCCAGGCTGATGGCCACATCACCCAGCACGTTGAGCTGCAGCCCGGTGGCGCTGACGATCACGTCGGCCGGCAGATGCTGGCCCGATTGCAGCTGGATGCCGGTGGGCGTGAAAAACGCGATCTCGTCGGTGACCACCGACGCGCGGCCGCCGCGCAGCGTCTTGAACAGGTCACCGTCAGGCACCAGGCAGACGCGCTGGTCCCACGGTTTGTAGCGTGGTGTGAAGTGGCGTGCCACGTCAAATTGCGGCCCCAGTTGCGCCTGCACCAGGCCCACCAGCCTGGCCTTGGCCTGCACCGGATACTTGCGCGCCAGGCGGTAAAAGTAGATGCCCTGCCCGATGTTCTTGACCCGCACCAGCCAGTAGGCCAGCGCTGCCGGCAGCCAGCGTTGCAGGGCTTCGGCGATGGGGTCTTGCGACGGCCGCGCCACCACGTAAGTGGGTGAGCGCTGCAGCATCGTCACATGGGCGGCAGTGCGCGCCAGCGCAGGCACCAGCGTGACGGCGGTGGCGCCGCTGCCGATCACCACCACCTGCTTGCCGCTGCAGTCCAGCGTTGCGGGCCAGTGCTGCGGGTGCACCAGCGTGCCGGCAAACACGTCTTGCCCGGCAAACCCCGGTTGATGACCTTGCGCGTAACGGTAATAACCGCTGCAGAACTGCAGAAAGCGTGCCCTCAGCACCCGCCTTTGCACCGGTGGCAGGGCGTGCCCGGGCTGTGCCGGGCCGGGCTGGTGGTCCACCTGCAAGACCCACAGCGCTATGGCCGCGTCCCAGTCGGCGCTGACGAGTTGGTGGCCGGTGCGGATGTGTGGCCCCAGCAGGTGTTCGTCCGCCGTCTCGTTGATGTAGCGCAGGATGGCCGGGCCATCGGCAATGGCTTTGGCCGCACGCCAGGGCTTGAAGTGATAACCCAGCGTGTACATGTCCGAATCCGAGCGCACACCGGGGTAGCGGAACAGATCCCAGGTGCCGCCCAGGCGCGGCCGCGCCTCCAGCAGGGTGAATGTTTTGCCCGGGCAGGCCTGCTGCAGGTGCACCGCCATGCCGATGCCCGACAGCCCGGCGCCGACGATCACCACGTCCAGCGTCTCGGGTTGGCTGCGTGGCTGGGCGGTTTGAAGAAAACGCGCGGCGGCCACGATGGACCGGCGGGCCTCGGGCAGCCAGTGCACGTTCTGCCAGGCATGGGCCACGCCAGCCACCACTTGCAAGTCCACCAGCACACCGGCCTCGCGCGCTTTTTGCGCCAGGCGCAGGCTGTCGTCACGCAGGCATTCATCACGCCCCACATGCAGCAGCAGCGGCGGCAGGCCGGCCAGGTCAGCCAGCAAGGGGGACACCAGCGGCAGGGCCGGGTCAGCGCCGGCCAGATAGGCCGCCAGCATGGTGGCCAGCTCGGGGCCGCTGAACATCGCGTCGCGCCCGGCGTTGCTGGTGATGGACGGGCTGGCGCCGGTCAGGTCGGCGACGGGGGAGAACAGCGCGGCAGCGTCAGGCGGGGCCTGGCCGGCATCGCGCAGTTGCAGCATCAAGCCCAGCGCCAGGTTGCCACCGGCGCTGTCGCCGGCCACCACCAGGCGGCTGCCCTGGCCGGGCGCGCTGGCCGCAGCGCGCAGCGCCTGGTAGGCCGCCAGCACATCCTGCGTGGCCGCCGGGAACGGGTGTTCCGGCGCCAGCCGGTAGTCGGGCACAAACACCCGCAAGCCCTGCAGCGCCAGCGCGGCGGTGATGGGCCGGTGGGTGCGCGGTGAGCCGGCGACAAAACCGCCGCCGTGCAGGTAGAGCAAGGTGGTGCTGGGCGTGGTGGTGGTGCCGCCGCTGGCCACTGCTGTGCCGTGCCGCTCTACCCACTCGCCGGGCACACCACCCACGCTGGCTGCGCTGTAGCGCACACCACGCGGTGGTGGCAACAACTGGCTGAAGATGCGGCGCACGTCGGCCGCGCTGCGTGCCCTGGCCAGCGCCGGTTTGATGCGGTGGCGGACCACCAGAGTGGCCACGCGGGCCAACAAGCTCACACGCATCGCGGGGCTGTCCTTGACATCGGGTTGAGTGGGTTGCAGCGGCCCAGCGTGCTGGCGGTGTCACGCGCCACCCGCCAGTCTGCACACGGTGGGCCTGGATGCTGGCAGGGTTGGGGCACGACCGGCGCGGGCCGCCCGCATGGTCATCTGATGATGCAAATCATCAGATGCAAAGTATGCCCGCTGTGGGTTCCAATCGGCTGATGGTCAACCCCAGCCGCCCACCAGTGCGCCGGCCCGCCAGCCGGGCTGGCGTGGTGCCGGCCATGCGCGCCAGTGTCTCGCGGCGTGGCGCCCGTGTTGACGCCGGCGCTGCCGAGAGCGGCCGGGCCTACGGCGGGCTGAGCCCGCAAGACCGTGCCAGCGCACGCCGCCAGCGCCTGCTGGACGCCGCAACCACCTTGTTTGGCAACCAGGGTTTGCGTGCCACCACCGTGCGTGGGGTGTGCAATGCGGCCGGTCTGACCGACCGTTATTTCTATGAGTCGTTTGCCAGCCTGGAGGCCTTGTTGGCGGCGGTCTACCTGCGCCTGCTGGCCCAGTTGCGGGCCGCCCTGGCGCAAGCGGCCGGCCAGGTGCCGGCCAATGCCGGCACTGCAGCGCGCTTTACCGCCGGCTACGGCGCCTGGTTCGACTTTGTCCGCCACCCCGGCCACGCCCGCATCCTGCTGGCTGAGGTGCTGGGTGTCAGCCCGGCGGTGGACGCCTTGTATGAAGGCGGCATGGCCGAATTTGCCGACGCCCTGGCGGCCCCGCTGGCCGATGCCGGCGCCAGCCCCGAGCGCTGCGCGCTGGTCGCCCGGGCCCTGGTGGGCGCAGTGGTGCAGGTGGCCAAGATGTGGTTGTCCAGCGGCTACCAGGCGCCGCGTGATGTGGTGGTGGGCAGTTGTGTGCTGGTGGCGGTGGGCACGGTGCAGGCGCTGCGGCAAGCGGCGTTGGGGCGCTGAGGGGCGCTGAGTGGCGCTGCCCTGCGGGTTGTTGCGCTGTGCGCTGCGCCGCGCAACAACCATCAATCCAGACCGCCCACCGCAAAGCGCCGCAGCAGGTCCGCCAGCGAGCGGCCAGGTTCGTCGCGGAAGCGCTGGTCCAGCAGCTCCAGCGCCTCGATGCGGTCGACCCGAAAGCTGCGAAAGTCTTGCCGCGTCTCGCACCAGGCGGCCAGCGTCCACACCGGCCCCCAGAAGAAGCAGCCCAGCGGCCGCACGGTGCGCTGGCTGGTCTGCTCTTTCAGATCGCGGTAGCTCAGCCTCAGGGTTTGCCGCGCCTCGGTGGCCTGGCGCAGCAGCGCCAGGCGCTGGCGGGTGTTGTCGTCCTGGCCCACGGTTGGGGCGTAGACGGCCAGGCTTTCAGCCGCCGCGCGGGTGCTGGCCGGCAGCACGGCCAGGATCTTGGACAGCGCGGTCTCGGCGGCTGCGGCCAGGCCAGCGTCCAGCCGTGGCCTGGCCAGCCGGATGGCGGCCACCAGGGCTTGGGCCTCCGCGCTGCTGAACATCAGCGGTGGCAGATCAAAGCCCACCCGCATGCGGTAGCCCACGCCGGCCTCACCCTCGATGGGCACACCCTGGTGCTGCAGATCGGCCACATCGCGGTAAACCGTGCGCCGTGACACACCCAGCCGCTGCGCCAGCAGCGCGGCGGTGGTCAGCCGCCGCCCACGGATGAGCTGCACGGTCTGGAACAGGCGGTCGGCACGGCGCATGGGGGGTGGTGGTCGGCTCAACGCAGCAGCGCACCGCACCGGGTGCTGCCGCCGGCTGTGCGCTCGGGCAACGGACTGGCGATGCTAG
>JANPOW010000460.1:0-3829 GCA_031428185.1 Betaproteobacteria bacterium
CCAGATTGGCCACACCGGTGACGTTGCCGGCTGCCGTGTTCCAGCGTGCGCTGGTGACGTACAGGCGCAGCTCCGGGCGGCTCCAGAAATCGCTGTTGATGGACAACGTGGGTGCAATCGTCACCTTGTTCAGGCGCGCGGTGGCCAGGCCGTCAGTCTTGTACTGCGACGTGCCGGCTTCAGCCACCATCTTGAAGTTCTTGGTCACTCCGTAAGAGACCCGGCCGCCCAGCGTGGTGGCGGTGGTCTTTTTGCCGGCGTTGTCTTGTGAGGTGCCGTACAGCGCCAGCGCCTGGCCACCAAACCGGCCCACCTGCCAGTTGATGCTTTCAACAATGCGGACGCTCTTGGCCGATTGCTTGCGCGTCAGGTCACCAAAGTTGGATTCCAGGCTGGTGGACCCGGTAGCCATCTGCAGCCACAAGGTGTTGCTGATGGGCGTGTCGGCCAGCTTGGCCTGGTCATGGCGCAGGCTGAGGCCAAACCCACTGGTGCCACCGGTGAAATCACCCTGGGTGACGGTGCCAAAGACATTGGCCTTGCCGCCGGGGTTGCTGTCCACACCCAGCAGCTCCACATTGAAACGGTTGCCGGGCTTGGTGGCCGAGGCGTCACCGTCGGTTTTGTACCAGGCAAAACCCAGCTTGCCCGAGCCCAGGCCGATGCCACCCACGCCGGCGCCCACACCCTTCATGTCGGTGAAAAACCAGTCGACGATGTGCACATCACCGCGCCGGCCGCGCCGCTTGCCGATCCAGAAGCTGGCCTCGGGCAACACGTCCAGGCCTTTGGCCTCGGCGTAGAGCTGCTCAAAGTTGAAGCCGCTGCCGTTCTGGTCAGTCGAGTTGCTGTAGTGCGTGACCATGACGGTGCCGCTGTAGTCCACCGCGTCGGTCTTGTACTTCTGGTCGAGCTGGAACTCGCCGTAGATGTCGCACTCGTTGCCCAGCCGGTAGTTCAGGCCGTGGACGATGCCGTTGCCGGCACCCTCGTTGAGGTGGTAGCAGGCGCGGGCGGTGTTCTTGGACGTGAGGCCGGGGCCACCACGAAAGTAGCCGCTGTAGTCCAGGGCCTGGGCGGCGCCGGCCGATGCCAGCAAGGCCAGCGCTGCCGTCAGGCGCGTCAGGGGCTTCAGGGGCGTTCTGGCGTGGGGTGCAGTGACGAAGGTCATGGGCAGTCTCCTGTTTGGGGGGGGCGCCTTGCCGTCGAACTGGCAGACCGACTCTGGATGCAAGGCGGTGTTAATTTTTCATAAATGTCTCAGTGATGTCTCTAAGTATTAACGTTAAATTAATTTATGTGGTGGTAGCGACAAAGGCAGGCGCAGCAGTGCCCGCAGGCCATGCGGTTGCGCCGCCAGCAACTGCACCGTGCCTCCGTGGCGGCCGGCAATCTCGCGCACGATGGCCAGGCCCAGGCCGCAGCCCGTGCCCTCGTGGGTGGCACGCACAAAGTGGCCAAACACGGCCTCGTGCTGGTCCTCGGGCAGGCCGGGGCCGGTGTCACTCACCTCCACCACCGCGCTGCCGCCCTCCAGGCGCACGGCCACCGTGACATCGGCACCCCGGCCGGCGTAGCGGACGGCGTTGTCGATCAGGTTGAGAACCGCCTCGCGCAGCAGCACCGGTGCGCCACGCAGGCGCACCGGTGCTGGGTCAGTGCTGTTGTCAGGCGGCTCGTCCAGGCCCAAATCCACTCCGGCCTGCAGTGCATGCGGCACGGTGTCAGCCACCAGATCGGCCACCAGGGCACGCAGGTCAAACACGGTGCGTGGCAGCAACGCGGCGGCCTCGGGCTCAGCCCGGGTCAGGGCCAGCAACTGGTTGACCAGGTGGGCGCTGCGCACCGCGCTGTCATGCACCCGGGTCAGGCGCTGGGCCATGGCGGGGTCGGTGTTGGCGGCGCTGGCCAGCTCGGTCTGGCTCTTCAGCCCGGCCAGCGGCGTGCGCAACTGGTGCGCGGCATGGCTGATGAAGCGGCGCTGCGCGGCCACGCTGATCTGCACCGCTGCCAGCAGCTGGTTGAGCGCACCGGCCAGTGCCCGCACCTCTTGCGGCGCAGCTTGCAGCGCCAGCGGCGCCAGGTCACCCGGGCCACGGTCTTGCACCAGCGCACGCAGCCGGGCCAGCGGCGCCAGGCCGGCGCGGATGCCGGCCCAGACGATCATGGTCATCAACACGATCAGGCCGGACAGCGGCAGCACCGTGTCCACCAGGATGGCGTGGGCCAGCTCATCCCGGCTGGCCTGGCTGCGCGCAATCTGCACCAGCATCACCTGGCGGTTGCCCTCCTCGCCGATGGGCACAAACAGCGCGGCCAGGCGGATGCGCACCGCGTCCAGCTTGCCGTCGTAAAAATAGGGTTCACCCAAGCGCGGCGTGTTCAGATCCGCTGGCAGCGGCAACTGCCGGTTGCCCAGGATGAACTGGCCTGGCGGGGTGCTGACCATGTAGTACACCCGGTCGTCCGGGTCCGCCTCGATGATGTCTTGCGCGGCACGCGGCAGGTCAATGAACAGGCCGTTGCCGATGGGCTTGACTTGGCGCGCCAGCGACCGGGTGGCCTGCAGCAGGCTGGCATCGATGCCGCGCCCGGCGTAGCGCGCGGCCACGTTGTAGGTGACAAACGCCGCCGCCAGCCACAGCACGAGTTGCGGCAACAGCAGCCACAGCAGCAACTGGCGGTGCAGTGAGCCGGTGCCGGCCCAGCGGCTGAGCTTGCGGCTGAGCCAACTGCCGGCCCAGCTGCGGGATGGGCTGCTGCTGGTGGGGGTCATGGCGTCAGCGCAGGCACGGTGGGCCGGCTTGCGCGGGCGTGGCGCCGGGCCTGCACAGCCCGGGGGCTGGCCTCACTTGGCCGCCGGGCCGGCCTGCTCCAGCAGGTAGCCCAGGCCACGCACGGTGCGGATGGACAGGCCCGAGCCGTCCAGCTTGCGCCGCAGCCGGTGAATGTAGACCTCGATCATGCCGGGCGCTGCGGGCGGCTCGGCGCCGGCCTGATCGGGCCGGTCGGCGGCGTGGTCGGCGGCGTGGTCGGCGTGTTTTTCGGCGTGCCAGGCATGGGTGATCTGGTCTTTTTGCACCACACGCTCACGCTGGCTCAGCAGCAGGTCCAGCAGTGTCCATTCACGCGGGGACAGCTCCAGCAACACACCGTCCACGCTGGCGCGGCGGGCATCGCGGTCAAACACCAGGCGGCCCATTTCTGGCGTGCTGCGGGCGGCGTGGCCGCCGCTGGCGGCCGGCGGCTGGCTGCGCCGCAGCAAGGCGCGCAGCCTGGCCTCCAACTCAGGGAAGTCAAACGGCTTGGTGAGGTAGTCATCCGCGCCGGCATTGAGCCCGGCCACCCGGTCATCCAGCCCGTCCAGCGCGGTGAGCACCAGCACCGGCAGCGCGGGCTTGGCGGCCCGCACCCGCCTGAGCACGGTCAGCCCATCCACCATCGGCAGGCCGATGTCCAGCACCGCCGCGTCGAAATCCTGCCGCAGCAGCAGGTACTCGGCCACCGCGCCGTTGGGCGCGTGTTCCACCCCATAACCGGCCTGGCTCAGTTGGGTCAGCAGGGCGTCGGACAGCATCGCGTCGTCTTCGGCCAGCAGCAGGCGCAGTGGGATGCTCATCCGTAAAGCTTAACGCTTTCTTGCCGTTTTCTTCATGCGGTTGTACCCGACCGCAGGGCCGACCCAAAGCCCGACAGGCGCCTAGGAGCCTGTCGGACTTGGGGCGTCGATAGCGAGAAACGGCCCCAGCGAGGACAGTTTTTGCCGGATTTGCAGGCCCATAGTTCAACTATGGGACAAAAAGCCGGTAAAAAATGGACCGCTGAGGCC
>JANPOW010000461.1:0-15668 GCA_031428185.1 Betaproteobacteria bacterium
CCGCACAGCGCTGGGCATAGCCTGCGTGGTGCTGGGCATCGTGGTGCTGGCCTGGGCCAGGCTGCCACAGGCTGTGCTGGCCGGCGCCGCACAACCCAGCGCCGTGGCGGGTCTGGCCCAGTGGCTGGGGCCGCAGGCGGCACTGGCTGGTCACGCCCTGCTGCTGGCCGCGGTGTTTTGTGAGGCGGCCTACGTGGTCATCGGCAAGCGCCTGACGGGTAGCGTGTCACCACGCCGCATCAGCGCGCTGATCAACCTGTGGGGCCTGGCGCTGGTCACGCCATTTGGGCTTTGGCAGGCCTGGCAGTTTGATTTCGGCACAGTCAACCCGTCCATCTGGGGCCTGCTGGTGCTCTACGCGCTGGCCGCCAGCGTGGCCACCGTGTGGTTGTGGATGCGTGGCCTGGCCCAGGTGCCGGCACCGCAGGCGGGCGTGTTTACCGTGATGCTGCCGCTGGCCGCTGCGGCAGTGGGTGTGCTGTTCTTGGGTGAGCCCATCGGCGCCGGCCACCTCATTGCGCTGGCGATGGCGCTGCTGGGCCTGCTGCTGGCCACCTGGCCGGCGCGCCGAGGCCGACGTGATTGCCGCTGATGCGCGGTCAAGCCAGAGACGCCCTATCGGTCCACACCCCAGGCCGTGCAGCGCACCGCCACCACCGTGGCCAGGCCGTAAGCCGCCATCGCCACCGCCGCCAGCGCAAAGATGGTCCAGGCCGGCGCTTGTGCGGCTGCCGGCGCGGTGCCTCCCACGGCCACCATCAGCAGGCGCAGCATCAAGCCCCGTACATCGCCAGCGCCGCAGCCAGCCGCCGCTGCACCGCCGCCTGCAGGCTGGCGGGCGCCAGCACCCGCACCTGCTCGCCCTGGCGCAGGATGTCCATCACCAGCTCGGTCTCGTCCACGTAGGGCAATACCAGCTCCCACACGCCGTCGGGCAAAAAGCGGCCACGCTGCTCAGGGTGCCACTCTTCGCGGCTGATCCAGGGTGCGGCCTGCGGGCTGAAGTGCAGCATGGCCTCTTGCCGCGTGCCACCGGCGTAGATGCCGTAGCCGGTGTCCATGTCGGCCGCCACTTGGCGCATGGCCACATCCTTGGCGCGGGTCTCCAGCACCTGGGCGTCTTGCACGGCGTCCAGCGCAAAGCGCAGCAGGCGCTCGCGGCTGTGGCACCAGGCGTCCAGGTACCAGGTGTTTTTGTAGTGCACCAGGCGCTGGGGCGACACCTGGCGCTCACCCACCTCGCCTCTGGACCGCGTGAGGTAGCGCATCTGCAACCGGCGGCGCCGCATCAAGGCCTCGCCCATGCGCTCAAAACACTCGGGCGCCACCGGCCGGCGCAAGGCGCCGATGATCTTGACCCGCTTCATCAGCGCCTTGGCATCGGTCTCACCACCCGGGCCCAGCAGCTCATGGATGCGGCCCAGCAGTGGCTGCAGATGGCGGCTGAGCAGGCCGTCCGCGTCCAGCCCGGCCAGCAACTGGTGGGCCATCAGCAGTGAGTACAGCTCACGCTCGCTAAACCACAGGCCGGGCAGCTCATGGCGCTGGCCGCTGCGCAGCGGGTTGCCAGCGCCTGCCGTGGCCGCGCCGGGCCCCCCGCCACCGCTGGTGTTGTTGGCAAAGCGGTAACCCTTGCTGTCGCGGTCGTACTCGATCGGTGCGCCCAGCTGGTCACGCAGGTATTCCAGGTCACGTTTCAAGGTGGCGGGTGAGACCTCCAGCGCGGCCAGCATGTCGGCAAAGCTGACTGGCCCACGGTGGCGGATCAGCATCTCGATCTTGTAGATGCGGGCGGTTTTGGTCATGGTGTGCCTAGGGTGCAGGGCTGCCGGCCGGCTGCGGGGCCATGAGCATGCCACGCCCGTGGCTCAAATTCTGAGCCACTGCTGGCGGCGCGGTCATCAATATCGCCGGCCTGCTGGCTCATTATTTGAGCCAGTCAGCCAGGACACTGGTTTTGCCGGGGCCGTCCCGGTGTCTGCCGATGGAGTCTGTCATGGCCCAAGCCGCATTTGAGTTCAGCCCGCCGTCCCACGCCCAGCCTGCACCTGCCGGCGCCCTGCCGGCCCAGGCCGGCCATGCCGCCGCAGGGATGGACGAGACCGGCTTCGAGATCGGCTGGGACCACGCCCACCACCGCATCAACCCGCCGCTGCGCCACCTGGACCACCACAACCCGGTGCGGCAAGGCTGGGCCGCCGGCCGCGCCGCGTTTGGCAGCCGCACGCTCAAGCCCACGGCTGCGGCCCGCCAATGGTTGGCGCTGCGGCTGGAGGCCTGGCTGGCCGGCCAGGTATTTGAGGGCGTGCAGGTGAATCCGGCCTTTCTGGCCCGCATCGATGCGGACGAATGCCCAGTCAGCCGCCTGCCGCTGACGCTGTGCGCCGGGCGTGACACCGACCTGCAGTTCATCCGCCTCAACCCGGCCGCAGCCTACGCGGCGGGCAATTTGGCCGCAGTCAGCCAGCGCGTGGCCCTGGTCAGCGCCGGCCAGGGCCGCCCGCTGGGCGCCGACGAGCAGGCCCGCCTGGCCGTGCTGGCCAGCTTTGCCACCCCGCTGCCGCATGGCCAGGCCGCGCTGCTGCCGCTGCGCCTGCTGCCGCCGAATCGGGTGCGGGTGATCAACCCGGTACAGGCGCTGCAGGTGATGCTGACGCTGCAGTTCACCCAAGCCGGTTATGCGCGCCGGCTGCTGGCGCTGGCGGTATTGATGCCGGGCGACGAGGCACGCCAGGCCTTCCAGATCTTCATGCACACGCTGCTGGCGCGGCGCTTGTCGGCCGGCCAGGCGCCCGACGCGCTGGCCATGCGGCGGGCGATGGAGGACAGCTGGGCCGATACGCTGGTCAACCGCCGTTGGCAGCGCCTGGCTGGCCGGCTGGACGCGGCTGGTTGTGAGCTGCTGCTGCAGCGTGCCGCGCAGCGCGGGCTGGTGGTGGGTGGTGGGCGCTGGCTGAGCCCTGACGCCGCCACCGACGGTTGGGCGCTGCCCGCGCCCGGTGCTGCTGCCAGCAGCGCCGCAAGCAAGGCCGCAAGCAAGGCCGGCGCTGGCGGCAGCCCGCACACCAGCCCAGGCCAGGATCAGGCTGCAGCGGCGGTGGGCGCAGGCGCAGGCACCGCCAGGCCGGGCAAGACGCGCAGCTTGGGCTCACAAAAGCTGGCCAGCTGAGCCGGGCTGACCTGCTGCGGCTCATGCCAATACAGCTGGGCGGCGCTGATGTTGTTGGCCAGGCATTCCAGCACCGCCGGGCTGGGGTCAAACTGGCACAGCAGGTTGCTGCCACGCCACAGCGCGGCGGTGGGCTGCTGGGTCTGGCCGGCCACCGCCATGGCAGCCGCCAGGCACTGCAGCATCAGGTCGGCGCGCCACAGACGCTGCCACTGGCCGGGCTCAAACCAGCGGCCGTCAGCACCCCGGTAGGTCAGGCACAACAAGCCGTTGCCGTGGGCCAGCACCGCATCGGGATAGGCTTGCAGCCCGGCCGCGCGGTAGCTCGCGCGGTGCCCCTCAGGTGCCAGCAGTCGGGCGCTGCTGGTGGGCAGGATGGGCAGTTGGCGGGCTGTGAAATCGGCCCGCGCGTCCACCTCGGCCGGGTCAAAAAAGTAAGCACGGATGCGCACACCCAGCACGTCGGCCTGCTCGGTCCAGGGCAGATCGCCGCTCATGGCAGCCCCGCCGTGCGCAGTGGCATGCCGGCTGCGGCGGATGCTGCCGGTAGCGCGGGCTTGGCCGTGTCCGCACCGCGCAGTGCCGGCAGCGTGGGCGCGCCCAGGCGCAGGCTGGCCAAGCCCAGGGCCAGGCCCAGCCCGGCCAGCACCAGCAGCAGCTTGAACAGGCCCAGCCGCAGTTGCTGGCCCTCGGTGCTGGCGGGTGGCATGTCATGGGCCAGGGACAAGGTGGCGGCCGGTGTCAGCGCAGCGGGGCCGGGCTGCGGCGCCGGCTCCACCAGCACCCAGCGCACCCCCGACACGCCGACGGCGGTGATGTCACTTGCAATCTGGACGTGGATCATGGCTTGGGCACAAAGGCAGTGTGACGGGGTGGCATCGGGCGGGTGGGCCTGGGGCTGGCCCTCATGCCCCGAAAGCGCTGCTGGCAAAGCGCGGTTGCTCGGCCGGCGATGGGCTGTGCGTCGGCGCACGCGGCGCCGGGCGGCGGCCGGTCACGGCGTCGGGCACACCGGCGGCGGTGCCGGCAGGGGCGCCGGTCCCTGCATTGGTGGGTGTGTTCACGGCTGTGTTTACGAATGTGTCGGCGGGTTTGTTGTCCGCTGTGTTGGCAGGTGTGTCGGCCGCTGTCTTGGCAAGCGTCCTGGCAAACGCTGACCGGCCCGCGTCTGCCGCCAGCGGGGCAGGCTGTCGGTCCGCAGCGCTGCCGGGCCGGGCCGCACGCTCTTGTGCTGCGCTGGCCAGGGTGGCACGCACCAACGCCGCCAGTTCTGGTGCAGGCAGGGGCGCGGTCTGGCGTGATGGCTGGCCAACCAACGCCATCTGCAGCGTGGCGCAAGCCAGGCCCACGGCAAACCCGACCAGCCCGAACAGCGTGGCAGCGGCCAGCGCCGGGCCGTGGGCATACAGCGCCAGGCCCATGCCGGCAAAGCCGCAGGCCAGGCTGCTGCCGCTGAGCAGCAAGACCACCGCGGTTCTCAACATGGCTGGGGCCGCCGGTGCCGGGTGGGCATGGGGTGGCGGGGCAGGCAGGGCAGGCACGGCGCAGGGGCTGTCATGGCAGGTGTTTCGGCTGCCACCGCCACATCTTGAGGCTGGCCGGCACCCCGGCACGCACGCACGGGCGCCTGGGCTGCAGCGCGCCGGTGCGCCAATCCTCAGCTGACGATGTAGGCCGCCGCTGCCGTGGCGATCAGCAGGCCGGCGTCGTTGTGCAGCCGCATCTGGGTGGACCCGACGCGCCCGCCCAGCCGGGTGATCTCGGCGCTGGCGATGAAGTGCTGGCCCAGGCCTTGGCGCAAAAAATCCACCCGCAAGTCAATCGTGCCGACCTTCAGGAAGCGGTGCATCACTTGCTCGGTAGGCTCGTGCGGGTGGCGCTCGGTCAGCGCCACCATCAGTGCGCTACCGCCCAGCGCGTCCAGCACGGCCGAGATCACGCCGCCGTGCAGCCGGCCGTAGTGGTAGTGGCCCACCAGATCAGGCCGCATGTCAAAGCGCAACACCAGTTGTGGCCGCAGCACCTGCACCTTCAGGCCCAGCACCTGGTTGAAGGTGATGCGCTGCTCGATCAGCGCGGTCAGCTCCATGTCGAGGAGGGTTTGTTCATCCACGCTGCGTGGCGCTGGTTGGGGTGCGGTCATGCGGATGAGCATAGCGCCCGGCCTGCATGCCTGTGATCGCGGCCCATGCCGCTACGCCATGCCCGCCTGCCCGTCACGCTGCCTGTCACGCTGCCTGTCACGCTGCCTGTCGTTCGGCCCGCCGGCACGCGCCGGGCCGCTGGCCTTTGCCCGCGCCCGCGACGGCAGCCTCAGCGCCCGTGGTGTGCTGACCGCCATCAACGGCGATCCGGTGGCCAGCTACGCCCGGGCCCACACTGCGCGGGTTGACACGTCCGGTGACGGCCACCTGGCCCGACAGCGCGGATAACCTGCCGACAACCCAGCGTTGACTGCCCTGCCCCCGGAGCCGCACATGCCCAGCACCGCACGCTTGCCCGGCACCGCCCAAACCGCCCCAACCGAGCAGACCCACTACAAGATCTGCCCGCTCTGCGAGGCCTGCTGTGGCCTGGAGGTGCGCACCCAGGGCCAACGCATCCTCAGCATCCGCGGCCAAGCCAGCGATGTGCTGCGCGCGGGTTACCTGTGCCCCAAAGCCGTGGCACTCAAAGACCTGCATGACGACCCCGACCGCCTGCGCACCCCGCTGATCCGCCGCCACGGCCGCATGAGCCCGCTGCAGCCGGCCAGCTTGGGCGAGGCGTTTGCGCTGATCGGCCAGCGCCTGCCCACGCTTGCCGCCCAGCACGGGCGCGACGCGCTGGGCCTGGTGGTGGGCAACCCGTCGGCCCACAAGATGGGCTTGCTGCTGTAGCTTGCGCGCCTGGTGCGCGCGGCCGGCAGCAAGAACTGTTTTTCGGCCAGCACGCTGGACCAGATGCCCAAGCAATTGCAATCGGGCCTGATGTTTGGCCACTGGTTGAGCATTGCAGTGCCCGACATTGCCCGCACCGATTTCATGCTGGTGCTGGGTGCCAAATCGGCGTGCGTCTGCGGCCGCATCGGCACCTGCACCCAGGCCTTCGGCACGCTGGCGTCGTGGCTGATCGACGTGCTCAACACCCTCACCGGCAACCTGGACCAGCCCGGCGGGGTGCTGTTTGCCAAGGCACCCGCCTTTGCCGCCAACACCGCGGGCAAAAACGGCATTGGCCGTGGCATTGGCCGTGGCATTGGCACCGGCCACCACCACGGCCGTGTCAGCGGTGCGCCCGAGCTGTTTGGTGAGCTGCCCATCGTGCAACTGGCCGAAGAGATCGAAACCCCGGGCGCCGGCCAGATCAAAGCGCTGATCGTGGTGGCCGGCAACCCGGTGCTCTCCGCCCCCAACGGCCAGCGGCTGGCGGCATGGCCCAGGTGCAACGCGGCACCACCACGCTGCTGGCGCCGGTGGCCATCAGCACGGCCATGATGCCGGGCGTTGTCAGCCTGCCGCACGGCTGGGGCCACGGCCTGGCCGGCAGCCGCCTGCAAGTGGCGGCTGAGCGGCCCGGCGCCAACCTGAACAGGGTGCTGGACGACCGCCTGATCGACCCGCTGTCGGGCAACGCGGTGCTGTCGGGGGTGGCGGTGCAGGTGCGCGCTGCACCCGCCCAGCCGGGCTGACCGGCCTCAGGCCGCGCGCTTTGCCGTGCGCTCTGCCGTGCGCTTTGCCGCGCCGCTGCGGTGGCGCCAGGCCAGGCCGGACACCAGCAAGCCACCCAACCACAGCGGCGCGGCGGCTGGCTCAGGCACCAGGCTGGCATAGGCCAGGCCGCCGGTGTCCAGCGACAAACGGCTCTCGCAGCACGGCCCGTTGTAGAACTGCAAGGCCATCACATGGCTGCCGGCCGTGAGCGCCACCGTCTGCTGGCCGGTGTAGTACGCGTGCTCACCGGTTAGCGCCAGCACCAGTTGGCCGTCGATGAACAGGTAGGACGCAGCGTCAGACCCCAGCGTGAACGTGTAGTCGCCGGCGCTGGGTGCGTCCAGCCCGCTGGTCAGCAGCGCCCCAAGCGCATTGAACTCACCCAGCGGCCACCACGGCCCGGCCGACTGGAAATCAATGGTGGACGCGGTGAGCTGGCCCGCCAGGCCGCTGAACGCGATGCGCACACCCGAGGTCTCCACAAAGCCGCTGTACAGGTCGATCTGGATCGGTGGCTGCGCGGGCACCAAGGCCTGGACAGCACCAGCCCAGCCGGTCATCAGCAGTGCTGCCAGGCCGGCGTGTTTGAGGTGGGTACAGGTGGGCAGCATGGATTGGGACTCCTCAGGCTTGATGCCCGCGGCTTGTGCCGCAGCGCGGCTGCGCCGCCAATCCCCCGCCTGCCGGCCTCTTGCAAGCAGTTGTTGCGGGCCGGCCTGGCCGCGTGGCCATGGCGCCAGCGCCGGGCAGCGGCAGCGCAAGGCCCCAGCTAGCGCAACCGCCTCGGGTAGCATTCCGCGCCGATACTGCCAGCCCACCGGAGCCCCATCCATGCAAGTTGTCTGCCTCGATCTCGAAGGCGTGCTGATCCCTGAAATCTGGATCGAGTTCGCCAAGCGCAGCGGCATCGCTGAATTCAGCCGCACCACCCGCGACGAGCCCGACTACGACCAGCTGATGCGCTTCCGGCTGGCGCTGCTGAAAACCCACGGTTTGAAACTGGCGGACATTCAGCAAGTGATCAGCGGCATGGCGCCAATGGACGGTGCGCGCGACTTTTTGGACGACTTGCGCAGCCGCTACCAGGTGATCATCCTGTCCGACACCTTTTATGAATTTGCCGACCCGATGATGCGGCAATTGGGCCGGCCCACGTTGTTCTGCCACAAACTGGTGATCGACGCCGACGGCTTTGTGGCCGACTACACCTTGCGCCAGCCCAACCAGAAAGCGCATGCGGTCAACGCCCTCAAAAGCCTCAACTACCGGGTGATTGCGGCCGGTGATTCGTACAACGACACCGGCATGCTGGGCGCGGCCGACGCGGGCTTTTTCATCCATCCGCCCGAATCCATCGTGGCGCAGTTTCCGCAGTACCCGGTCAACCGCAGCTACCCCGAGTTGAAAGCCAGCATCGACAGCGCTGCGGCGCGGCTGCTGGCGGCTTGACGTGACGACGCGCCCGGCCAGCCTGGCACTGGCGCGTCCTGCCTATCGCGCCAGCGCCGGCACTGCCAGCACACAGCGCTGGGCCTGGCACACCGTGCCCGGGTCAGGCTGGTAGAGGCAGTTGCCGGCCATGCCGCTGCTGGTGTTGCGCTGCTTGGCCAGCGCAGCCAACTGCGCGCCCCAAGCCGGCAACTGCGCCGCCTGCGGGCTGCTGGTGGACCAGGCCCACCACTGCGCCGGCCCACCGCAGGGTTTTTCGCCCAGGCCCAGGCTGCGGCACTGCGCATCGCTGCTGCAGCGCGCCGCTCCGATGCCGGCCTTGATGCGGGCCAGCAACGCAGCTTCATCCGCAGCGGCAGACGCGGGCGCGGCAGCGGGCTGGGCCTGGCAGGCGCCCAGCAGCAACAGCAGGCCAGTGCTCACCACGCTGCGCAGCAGGGCATGTCGCAAACGGGCCAGGCGGCGCCGGGCGGGGGGGTGTCTTCGGGGCATGGCCACTCCAAGGCTGGCGGCCAAGTGCCGCAGGCAAGGCCGCAATCTTGCCCCAGGCGCAGGCCTGCCCATGTTGCGCCGCCGTTGCACCGGGTTGCGGCTGGTATGCAACCGTCTCACAAGACCCGCCGGCAGCCAGGCCCAGCGGCGCTGTTGCATGATCCCCGCATGACGCCTTTATCCGTGCTGGACCTCGCCCCCATCGTTGACGGCAGCGACGCCGCCACCGCCCTGCGTAACACCCTGGACCTGGCCCAACACGCCGAACGCTGGGGCTACCGCCGCTTCTGGCTGGCCGAGCACCACAACATGGATGGCGTGGCCTGCTCGGCCACTGCCGTGCTGGTCGGCCATGTGGCCGGTGGCACGCACAGCATCCGGGTCGGCTCGGGTGGGGTGATGCTGCCCAACCACGCGCCACTGGTGATTGCCGAACAGTTTGGCACTCTGGCCACGCTGTACCCCGGCCGCATCGACTTAGGGCTGGGCCGCGCACCCGGTACCGATCAACAGACCGCCCGCGCCCTGCGCCGGCAGATGGCGGTGGGTGAAGACGACTTTCCGCAAGACGTGCTGGAGCTACAGGCCTACCTGGCCGCACCCCAGCCGGGCAAGCCGGCGGCGCAGGTGCGCGCCATCCCCGGCATCAACACCCAGGTGCCCATCTGGCTGCTCGGGTCCAGCTTGTACAGCGCCCAATTGGCCGCCTACCTGGGCATGCCGTTTGCGTTTGCATCCCACTTTGCGCCCGACCTGCTGCTGCAGGCAGTGGAGCTCTACCGCAGCACCTACCGCCCGTCCGCCGACTGGCCCGAACCGCATGCCATGGTGGGCTGCAACGTGATCGTGGCCGATACCGACGACGAAGCGGCCCGGCTGTTCACCTCGCTCCAGCAACGCTTCTTGGGCATGCAGCGTGGTGTGCGTGGCCCCCTGCCCCGGCCCATCAGCCCGGCTGAGATGGCGGCGCTGTGGACCCCGCGTGAAAAAGACAGCGTGGCCCGCATGCTGACGGCCAGCGCGGTGGGCTCACCCAGCACGGTGCATGGGCAACTGCAGGCCTTGATCCAGCGCACCGGGGCCAATGAGTTGATCGTCGCCAGCGCGCTGCATGACCATGCCGCCCGGCTGCGGTCATACGCGTTGCTGGCCGGGCTGGCCGGTATGCCCGCGCCGCAAGATGCTGCCAGCGCCGGGCAGCGCAGCCGTGGCCTATGAGAGCGGCTGCAGCAACCATCGCCGCATCGCTGTTGTGGACCGCGTGCAGCATGGCTGGCCCGGCCGGGCCGGTGGCCATCGAACCCGGCACCAACGTCAGCCTGCGGCCTGGGCAGTCGGCGCAAGCCGGTGACACTGGCCTGCGCATCGGCTTCGAGGCTGTATTGGCCGATTCACGCTGCCCCAAGGGTGAGCAGTGCATCGTGGCGGGCGACGCCACCGTGCGGGTCTGGCTGCAGCGTGGTGCCGGGCCACGCGAGACGCGCGACTTGCACACCACGCCGGGCACCGCGCAAGCGGCAAACGTGCTGGGCCTTGAGCTGCGTCTGCTGCGCCTGGAGCCCTACCCGGTCAGCGGCAGCGCCATCGCAAAAGCCGACTACGTTGCAACGCTGGCACTGGGCCCCAGCACCGCGGCTGCGGCCGTGGCCGACCGATAGTCTGCATTCGGGCTCTGGGCCTGGCCTGGCCTGGCAAGGCCTGCCTCAAGTTGGCTGCCAGGGCCGTCATGACTTTCACTCCCCTGAGACAAGGGGGGCTTGCAGTCCGTGAACCATGCCAGGATGCCGGCTTACAGAATCCGCCAGGTTTCGACCACTCTCAACCGTTTCTGGGGCCTCGAATGCAGCTTGCTCACCGCTTGATTCCAGCCGTCGCGCTGGCCGTCCTGTCAGCCACCGCCAATGCGTCGACCATCACCTACAACTCGTCGGCGGCGTTCCTTGCCCGCGTCTTGCCGGGGTTTTACACCGAAACCTTTGACGGGCTCGCCGTCCCGCCAGCCGGGCCGCTGGGTTTCAGCGGCGGCGCGTTTTCATACAGCGTTTCTGCACCGCAGGACCTCTTCTCTGCCGGCGCTTTCCTCGAAACCAGCCAGATCAATGAGGCGCTGACAATCACGTTCAACGGCGGCAACGTCAGAGCGGTGGGCGGCAATTTCTTTGCGGTTGACCTGAACGACGAATTCCAGTCGATGGCGGTCACCGTCTCGCTGGGCGATGGCACGGTTGAAACCTTCACTGCCGCGTCGATGGCCAACAGCTACCGTGGCTTCACGTCGGACTTCGCGATCAACTCGTTGGTGATCAGCGGGCCGGGCGCCTCCCGCTACGCCGCCATCGACAACCTGACCGTCGGCACGGTGCCAGAGCCAACCAGCTGGGCGCTTGTCGGCCTGGCCTTGTCCGGCCTGGTCGTGGCCCGCCGCCGCAGCATCTGATCAATTTGCCCGGGCGGCAGCCCCGGCTTCCTGTCCCAAAACCATTCAAGCGGTGCCTGCACCGCGCCAGGAGTGTCCATGGCTAGAACCACATTGCGCCTGTCCCTGATTGCTTTTTCCGTCGGCATGGCCTTGGCGGCCCAGGCCCAGGCTCAACACCACGTGAAGGGTCAGCGCGAGGCCATCGAGCGTCTTGCCGCTGACACCGGCGACAGCGCCAAGCTGTCGTTCCACGGTGCCACGGGTGCAGCCCGCTTTGTCCGCGTTGCACCGGGTGCCAAGCTCGGTGCGCAGCGCGCAGCCCAGCGCGGCGCACGCGCCAATACCGACGCCGCCAAGCACAGCGAGTCGGACCAGTTCCTTGCCGACTACGGCAATCTGTTCGGCATCACCAGCGCGTCGACCGAACTCGCTGCCGGCCGCGTATCCAAAGACCGTCATGGTGGCACCCACATCACCCGCAAGCAGGTTTATCAGGGCTTGCCGGTGTTTGGCGCCGAGTTGAAAACCCACTTTGATGCGTCAGACAACCTGATTGTTGCCAACGGCACCTTTGTGCCCGGCATTGCGGTCAACCCCAAGCCCAGCCGCTCTGCCGACGATGCGATCAAGACCGCCCTGACGCGCGTCAAGGCCGAACTGGGCCGCCCCGCAACACTGACCACAGACCAGCCGACGCTGATGATCTACCGCCAAGGGCTGGCCCAGGGTGTTGAAGGCACCAACCATCTCGCGTGGCAAGTCGAAGTTGGCAACCGCGTTGATGTGCGCCAGTTTGTGTACGTTGACGCACACTCGGGCAAGGTCATTGACCAGATCAACGGCATCCACGAGGCCAAAAACCGCCGCGCTTACAACGCCGGCGGCGCGACGCAGCCCGGACCCAACTACCCGGCCACACCGTTCTGGGTCGAGGGCGACGCCTTCCCCACCGGCACCATCGAAGCCGACAACATGATTTCGGCCTCGTCCGAGATTTACGATCTGTTCAAAAACGCCTTTGGCCGCGACTCCTTCGACGGCAAAGGCGCGACGATGGATTCGATCTTCAACCGCGGCAACGGCTGCCCGAATGCATCGTGGAACGGCCAGTACATCTCGTTCTGCCCGGGCACCACCACCGACGACATCACCGCGCACGAGTGGGGCCATGCCTACACCCAATACACCCACGGCCTGATCTACGCCTGGCAGCCAGGCGCCCTGAACGAGGCTTACTCTGACATCTGGGGCGAGACGGTGGACCGCATCAACGGCCGCGGTACTGACACACCTGACGCTGCGCGCACGGCCGGCTCTTGCACCGCCTTCACGTCGGCAACCCAGGTGTCCATCACTGCGCCGCTGGCCATTGCCGGCGTCAAGACCACCGGCACCGCAACGTTTGGTCCGCAGACCTTCACCATCGGCGCCACCGACGTGGTGGTGGTGAACGACGGTGTCGGCACACTGACCGACGGCTGCAGCACGCCGTTTGTCAACGCCGCTGCAGTGGCCGGCAAGATCGCCTTCATGGACCGGGGTGTCTGCGGCTTTGCGGTCAAGACCAAAAACGCCCAGTTGAATGGCGCCATGGGCGTGATCATCGGCAACAACGCAGCCGGCGTGGTCAACATGGGCGGCGCGGATGCCACCATCACGATCCCGGCGTTGTCGGTGCTGCAAACCACCGGCACGGCCATCAAGGCCCAGGCAGCCGGCACGGTGATGGCCTCGCTGCAGCGCGGCCCGGGTTCTGACAATTCGGTACGTTGGCTGATGGGAGAGGATTCAACGGCCTTCGGCGGCGCCATCCGCGACATGTACAACCCTACTTGCTACGGCAACCCGGGCAAGGTGACCGACGCGCAGTACTCCTGCGGGCCCAACACCCAGGCCGGTGACAACGGCGGTGTGCACGGCAACTCAGGCGTGCCCAACCATGCGTATGCCCTGCTGGTGGATGGTGGCAACTACAACGGCCAGTCCATCGCGGCCATCGGCCTGACCAAGGCAGCCCACATCTACTACCGGGCCCAAAGCGTGTACCAGGGGCCTGCCAGCAACTTCGCCGACCATGCCGATGCGTTGCAGCAATCATGCACTGACCTGACCGGCGTGAACCTGGCGCACCTCAAGACTGGCGCACCGTCAGGTGAAGCGATCAACGCGACGGATTGCGCGCAGATCACCAAAGCCGCGCTGGCGGTTGAGATGCGTACAGCGCCGGCGCAGTGCAACTTCACCACCTTGCTGGCGCAGTCACCACCAGCGCTGTGCGACGCGGGCAGCCCCACGGCGATTGCGTCCGACAACTTTGACGGTGGCAAGCGCACCGGCCTCAGGTGGATGCTGAGCAACGTGGGCGCCACCGGCGACTTCACACCGCGCAACTGGGGCGTGGTCAGCAAACTGCCGGGCGGGCGCTCCGGCTACGCCATCTACGCTGCTGACATCGACGCAGGCAACTGCGGCGCCACCGGCAGCCAGGCCGGCGTGCAACGGCTGGAGAGCCCGGAGATCACCATCCCGGCGGGCACGGCGGGCGCACGGCTGACCTTTGATCACTGGGTGTCGACAGAGGCAGGCTGGGACGGCGGCAACGTGAAGATCAGCGTGAACGGCGGCGCCTGGCAGTTGGTGAAGGCGGCCGATTTCATCTACAACCCCTACAACGCGACGCTGAACACGGTTGCTGCGGGCAACGACAACCCGCTGGCCGGCCAGCCCGCCTTCTCGGGTGGTGACGGTGGTTCGGTTGGTGGCTCTTGGGGCCGTTCAATGGTCAATCTGGCACCTTACGCCACCGCTAACGACAAGATCAAACTGCGGTTTGAGCTGGGCAACGACTGCGCCGGAGGTGCCTTGGGCTGGTACCTGGACGACGTGATGGTCTACCGTTGCCCGGCACCATTGCCGTGAACTTGGGTTGATCCGGGCCTGGCCCGGTGAAACAAAAAGGGGCACTCACTGGGTGCCCCTTTTTTTTCATTTGGATGGCGCTGAACAAGCTGCCGTGGTCGCGTGTGCCCGGCCCATCTCACGCAATCCAACAGCGTGCGCAGACCGGGTGTGGCCCCGCCGGCCGACAGCATTCAGGCATTCAGGCATTCAGGCATTCAGGCATTCAGCGGCGAGGCCGCTGCGGATGCAGGTTAGCCAAGCCAGCGTCTGGCATTGCCAAACATGCGCTGCCAGGCACTGCGCTGCAACACATCGCCCGTGGTCCAGCTCATCTGCAGATGCCGCAACACCCGCTCAGGGTGGGGCATCAGCGCGGTGAAGCGGCCGTCTGGTGTGGTCACCGCCGTCAATCCCCCCGGGCTGCCATTCGGGTTGAAGGGATAGGCGTCAGTCGCCTGGCCCGCGTGGTCGACAAAACGCATCGCCTGCTGTACCTGGCTGGCATCACCACGCTGCGAGAAATCCGCAAAGCCTTCACCATGCGCTACCGCGATGGGCAGCCGGCTGCCGGCCATGCCGGTGAAAAACACCGACGGGCTGGGCAGCACCTCCACCAGGCTGAAGCGGGCCTCGAACTGCTCGCTCTTGTTGCGGGTGAAGCGTGGCCAGGCCTGGGTACCGGGGATGATGGGTGAGAGTGCGGCCATCATCTGGCAGCCGTTGCACACGCCCAGGGCCAGGGTGTCCTGGCGGGCGAAGAACGCCGCAAACTGCTCGGCCAGCGCCGGGTTGAACAGGATGGATCTGGCCCAGCCCTCGCCCGCGCCCAGGGTGTCGCCATAGCTGAAGCCACCGCAGGCCACCATGCCTTGCATCTGGTCCAGCCGTGCCCTGCCGGTTTGCAGGTCGCTCATGTGTACATCAAAAGTATCGAAGCCGGCCTGGGCCAGCGCGTAGCTCATCTCGACGTGGGAGTTGACACCCTGCTCGCGCAAGATGGCAAAAGCTCGACGCTTCAAGTTGAGGTAGGGCGCGGCCACGTCCTCAGTGGCATCAACCGTCAGGTGCTGGTGCAGGCCGGCATCCCCGCCGGCCGGGCCGACACCGGCGGCGGTATGTTCAGCGTCAGCGCAGGCCGGGTTGTCGCGCAGCCGGCTGATCTGCCAGCTCACGGTGTCCCAGGCTTGTTGCAGTGCCTGCAGCGGTGCGCTGAACTGGGCTTTGGTGTCGCGCCACACGTCCACCACGGCTGCTGCGTTGGTCTTGCCGATGACATGGCTGTGGCGTGACAGGCCGTAGGCCCGCAGCACGGCCATCACCGCGTCGCGCTCAGCGCGGGTCACCTGGATCACCGCACCCAGTTCTTCATTGAACAAGGCTTTGAGGGTCAGTTCATTGCGGCGTGCGCCCACCTGGCCGGCCCAGTTTTTGGAGTCACCCATCTCGGCCCGGCTGTCGCTGATGCCGTCACCCTCGGTCACCAGCAAATCGACGTTGAGGCTGACACCCAGTTGGCCGGCAAAGGCCATCTCGCACACTGTTGCCC